>CAZWZC010000001.1:0-5027 GCA_964638755.1 uncultured Aeromicrobium sp.
CGGTCCCGTTCATCATCATCAGCTTCGTCTTCTCACCGTCGGCCGTGCGCAACATCAACTCGGACGCCGAGGCGTCCAGGATCGCCGCGGGCGCGGTCCACCAACCCCCACCTGCGCCGTCCAGGTCGGCGGAAACCAGGTCGTCGGGGGCGATGCTCCGAGGAGTTCCCTTGGGCTGGAGCTTGCGGTCGAGCGACATCAGGAGGAGACGTCGATCGGTCACCCCCAACGCGACGAGACCGCCGCTGAAGGTCTTCTGCACTGTCGTCGCGACCATCCCGTGCAGCTCTTCCCCCGGCGCAAGAAGGGCCTCGAGATGGGGGCGAACGGTCCCAGCAAAGTCAGCGGCCACATTCAATTCCTATCTCAGCAGCGGGTCCAGGGCAACAGCGCATACTTCTGGTGGCGGTGAGTCAGGCACCTATCCGCCGAGCTGATGCGTGCGTAAGTCACCGCTCAGCGTTCCGAGGGCACTGCGCGAGCTTGTCGGGTTGCGGCGTTCCCTGCTAAGCAGTGAGGACCTTCAGGGCTGACGTGAAGAGCCCGAGGCCGTCGGTTCCGGGGCCGGTGAGGTCCTCGACTGCATGCTCTGGGTGGGGCATGAGGCCGACGACGTTGCCGCGCTCATTGGTGATGCCGGCGATGCCGTTGACCGAGCCGTTGGGGTTGACGTCGACATAGCGGAACACCACTCGACCTTCGCTCTCGAGCCGCGCGACGGTCTCGGCATCGGCGACGAATCCGCCTTCACCGTTCTTGAGCGGGATGACGATCTCCTGGCCCACGCTGAGCTCAGACGTCCATGAGGTATCGGCGTTCTCGACCTTGAGGGTCTGGTCGCGGCAGATGAACTGGCGGTGGTCGTTGCGAATCAACGCACCGGGCAGCAAGTGCGATTCGCACAGGATCTGGAAGCCGTTGCAGATGCCCAGCACGGGCATGCCGCCCTCGGCCGCGGCCATGACCTCCGTCATCACTGGAGCGAAGCGGGCGATCGCACCGCAACGAAGGTAGTCGCCGTACGAGAAACCGCCCGGCAGGACGACGGCGTCGACGCCTTTGAGGTCGTGGTCGCCGTGCCAGAGGGCGACTGCCTCACCGCCCGCGATGCGGACGGCACGCTGCGCGTCGGTGTCATCCAGCGATCCTGGGAAGGTGACGACACCGATCCTCATGCGTAACTCCCTGCCTCAAGGACAGTTTGCAGGAAGCGACGCATGAAACTGTGTCGTTTCGCTCGCTGACACTCGCTCATGAATCAACCCGCACTGAATAGTCCTCGATGACCGGGTTGGACAGCAGCGTCTCAGCGATCTTGTGCACCTCGGCGAGGGTTGCCTCATCAGCAGAAGCGACTTCTAGCTCGAAGCGCTTGCCCTGGCGTACGTCGGTCACCGCTGCGAAACCGAGCCGGTGCAGAGCGCCGTGCACCGCCTTGCCCTGCGGGTCGAGGATCTCGGGTTTGGGCATGACATCAACGATGACGCGGGGCATGTCCCCATCCTATGGCGTGCTTCGGGGTGCGACACGTCGCGCCCGTCGCCGCTTCCTCACCACGCGCACCGTCTTACGGCTGCCCTTGTAGATCCGGATGCCGAACCAGACCGAGAACCCGATCAGAGCCACCGTCGCGACGATCGGCAAAAGTCGGCGTAACCAGCCTTCGGGCAGTCGTCGGCCGGACACGACGAGATAGGACACGACCAACCCGGCGAAGTTGACCACGTACTTTGACAGATTCTTGACTGCAAGAGAACGAATGACACCCCACGACAGCTTCTTCGCGCCACCCTGAGCCCTCTTTCGGAGGGCGGCAAGAGTCTTGTCCTCTTCCCTGCGCTCCTGAGCTCGCATCACATTGCGATAGGCGATTATGCCGCGTTCGAGCTGGCGCGCCTTCCATGCCACCTCGGCATCGTGCTTTGATGCGTAGTGGAAGTCGTCGCCTCCGAACGTGCAGTTCAGGAGGTCAGGGCAGTTGTTGGGGCGACCCGTCTCTGGATTGATGTGGAAGACGGCCGTCGACGCGCTGTCAGTCACAGATCAGCTGAGCTCGCGCTTGAGAATCTTGCCGGTTGATGTCATCGGCAGCTCGTCGATGAACACCACCTCACGCGGGTACTTGTAGGCGGCAAACTGTTCCTTTCCCCACGCCACCAGGTCCGCCTCGGAGACATCGTCATGATCCTTGTTCTTGACGATGAACGCCTTGATCTCCTCGCCGTGCGACTCGTGGGGAACACCGATGACGGCGACCAGGGAAACCGCAGGGTGCTCCATCAGCACCTCTTCGAGCTCGCGTGGATAGACGTTGAATCCGCCGCGGATGATCATGTCCTTGGACCGATCGACGATGTAGTAGAAGCCGTCCTCGTCCCTCTTGGCGAGATCGCCCGAACGGAACCACCCGTCCTTGATCGACTCAGCTGTCGCCTCGGGCCGGTTGTAATAGCCCTTCATGATGTTGTGACCCTTGATCGCGATCTCGCCGACTGCCGTGAAGCCGTCTTCATCAAGGTCTTCTGGAATGTTAGTCCATCCCCCGACGGCTACGCCCTCTTTGTCGGGGGGACCCCCATCATCATTGATGAGCTTCATCTCGACACCTGGGATCGGCACGCCGATCGAGCCGACCCGCGGCTCCTCACCGAATCGCGAGAATGACGCGACAGGCGAAGTCTCCGACAGGCCGTAGCCCTCAAGGATCGTGACGCCGAAGCGCTCCTTGAACTGCTTGTGGATGTCGACCGGCAGCGCCGAGCCGCCAGCAACGGCGACCCGGAGGTTGGCGGCGATTTCCTTGACGTCGACACCCGCCCCTCCATCAGACTGTGCGTCGAGTGCGCCGAGCAGGCCCCAGTACATCGTCGGGACGCCAGCGAAGAACGACACCTTCTCCTTCAGCATCAGCCCCAGTGCGGCTTTGGCGTCGAAGCGCGGCAGCATCACGACCGTGCCGCCGAATGCAAAGCCACCATTCTGGATCACGGTCTGGCCGAACGAGTGGAACAACGGAAGCACGCAGAGGTACGTGTCGGGGTTCGAGGCATCGGCGCCGAACAGATCGGCGCCGGCCATGGCGTTGTCACGCATGTTGCGGTGCCGGAGCTCTGCGCCCTTGGGCTGACCCGTCGTCCCGGATGTGTAGAGGATGACGGCGGTGTCGCCGTCATCGGTGTCGACCGTGTCAAATGTCGCGGGTTGTTCGGCAACGAGCGGCGAGAAGAACTCCGGCGGACTCAGCGGTGCCGGCTGCGCCGAATCGAGCTTGATCAGGAAGAACTCAGTGCACGAGTCGGTGGCCTCAAAGCCCTGCCATGCGGCTTCACCAATCGGCAGATCAGGAGTTCCCTCGAACGCGAAGTAGGCCTTCGCGTTCGAGTCCGACAGGTGATAGGCGACCTCGCGACCCTTGAGCAGGATGTTGAGCGGCACCACAGTCGCGCCAGCCTTGAGGATCCCGTAGTAGATCGTGGTGAAGTAAGGCAGGTTGGCGCACGACAGCGCCACCTTGTCGCCCGGCTTGATGCCCCGTGACACCAGCAGGTTGGCGACCTGGTTGGCAGCACCGTTGACCTGCGCATAGGTCAACCGGGTGTCGCCGAACACGATCGCCGTGCGTTCGGGATATGCGGTGGCGGACTTCTCCAACAGCACGGCCAGATTCGAAGACGAGCTAGTGCCCACGATGCGCTCCTCAGTGACGGGACCTTCACCTTATCCGGCACGGCCGCTCTGCGGAGGACGAGTCGTCAGCAGCCGTCACGCATCAGGTCAGGCATCCGTCCGCGGGTGACTTCGATGAAAGTCACCTTCGTGCTGTTCTGAATCGCTGCGGGTGTCGCATCGAACAGGAATCCGATCCAGCTGCTGCCTTGGTTGACGAACAGGCCGGTCTGGCCATAGCCCGCATCGACCGGGTCGGAATCCGCTCCGAGCACCGCCTTGACGCTTGCGTAGGTGCTGCCGACCTGCAGTCCCGAACGGGTCCGTGGACCGGGTTTGAAGACGCCGATGGCGGCCACCTCCCCGTCGTCGAGCGTCATGATGTCGAGCGTGCCCTTGTAGCCCGACTTCCATGCGAGATCGTCGACAGTTCCGCACGTCGGGCGTGCAACGTCCTTATCGAGATAGCCGGTCGCATACGCCTGGCTCTTGCTCATTCCGACCTTCACCGGCCCCACCGATCCCGCGAGGATTTGCAACGATCCCACGGGCTGAACAACGGGCTTCGTCGGCACAGCGACGGTCTTGGCCGGGGTTGGCGACGACTCCTTCACCGGAGCCGGTGTGGTCACTGTCGGGGTCGGTTGAGTCGTCTGGACGTCCTCGTCGTTGCCCGGGCGCAGCTGATGAGCCACGACTCCGGTACCAACGCCACCGATCATGCTGACCGCCAAGATGCCGGCCGCGACTTGCTGCTTCATGACGATCTCCTGGTTCTCGGTGCTCCCGATGGAGCATCCGTCGCCCTTAGAGATGCATGAAGTGGGTCAAAAGTTGTCGGCATAGACCCCAAGCTTTCCGCGTATGAAGCCGCGCGCCGTGTGGATCCGCGCCTTGACCGTGCCCAACGGTGTCTGGGTCAGCTCGGCGATCTCCTCGTACGCGAGCGATCCGATGTCCCGCAGCACGAATGCCTCGGCGGTCTCAGGATGCGCGACCTCGAGGGCTTCAATGGCGTCGAGCAGGTCGATGCGGCTGCCGGCGATCACGCTGGTCGTCCGCGGGTCGGGCTCGACCGGAAACACGTCGACGGATCTCTCGGCGAAGCGGCGCTTGAGCGTGCGGTAGGTCTGGCGAGCTTGGTTGGACGCGATGACAGTCACCCAACCCATGAACGAACCAGAGCCTGAGTAGTCCTTCAGATGCGTGGCGATCGACAGCAAGGCGTCTTGAGCCGCCTCCTCTGCGTCGAGCGTGTGAGGCAGCAGACGTGCGCACCGGCGCACCACCTGAGGGCGGATCTGGGCGAGAAGGGCCTCCATCGCCCAGGCATCACCGGAGCGGGCACCCTCGACCAGCTC
>CAZWZC010000001.1:5037-72571 GCA_964638755.1 uncultured Aeromicrobium sp.
CGCCTCAATCTCCATGGATCGACCATACTGAAAACCTATGAAACAGATCGGTCGTTATCGGCTAGACGGGGTGCAGGGGTTCGGGGCGTTCGCGATGGTGTGGCGAGGCTTCGACCCTGAGCTCGAGATCCCTGTCGCGGTCAAGATCCTCGCCGAGAACTGGTCCCACCACGCTGACGTACGCGAGCGTTTCCTCGCCGAGGCTCGGCTCCTGCGGCGCATCGACAACGCACGGGTGATCCGCGTCTACGACATCGGCACCCATGAGGACCGCCCCTACTTCGTCATGGACTTCGTGTCGAGCGGGACAGTCGCCGACCGCATCAAGCCGCCCGTGTCACCGGATCGCGCGTTGCAGCTGGCGGTGGGCTCCTCCCGTGCGGTACAGGTGCTCCACGATGCTGGCGTTTTGCACCGCGACATCAAGCCGAGCAACCTCTTGGTCGGTGAGGGGGAGCGCGTGCTGGTCGCTGACCTCGGCAGCGCCAAACGACTAGCTGAGGCAAGCGGGGTGACGGTCACGACCGGGACTCCGGCATACATGGCACCCGAGCAGGCCAGGGGTGAGCCGGTCGACGCCCGATCCGACGTCTACTCGTTGGGGGCGGTGACCTATGAGCTCATGTCCGGCAAACAACCCTTCGACGTGAGCGATCCCGGATCACTGCTCGGACGCCCGGTCGACAGCCGACCACCCCGACTCGATCACCTGAAGGATGTTCCTCGCGGCCTCGACCGCGTCCTCGCCTCGGCGCTTGCCACCCGACCGGCTGATCGCCCCGCATCGGCTGCGGCTTTGGCGGATGCGCTGGAGGGCGTCGCGGCGGGCACCAAGGTCAAGGACGTCAAGCGCCTGCGCCGCGAGGTGTCACCGTCGCTGCTGATCACCGTTGCGCTGCTGTTGTTCGGTGCATCGGCCGCAGCAACGTGGTACCTCCTGCGCTAGAACGTCTCGCCGGTCAGCTGCTCGTAAGCCTGTACGTAGCGCTTACGCGTCTTGGCGACGATGTCCGTCGGCAGGCTCGGAGGTTGGCAGTTGCTGGCGCGGTCCCAGCCGCTATCGGGCGAGAGCAGCCAGTTGCGTACGAACTGTTTGTCGTATGACGGTTGCGTCTGCCCGGGCCGCCACTCATCGGCGGGCCAGAACCGCGACGAGTCGGGAGTCAGCACCTCGTCGGCCAGCACGATCGTGCCGTCGGCGCGGGTGCCGAACTCGAGCTTGGTGTCGGCGAGGATGATCCCACGCTCACGGGCGATGCCCTCGGCTCGGGCATAGATCTGAAGCGTCAGGTCGCGCAGCGCATTGGCCGACTCCAGCCCGATCGTCTCGGTGATGTCGTCGAATGACACGTTCTCGTCGTGATCGCCCATGTCGGCCTTGGTCGCCGGCGTGAAGATCGGCCCGGGCAGCCGAGCGCCGTCCACCAGCCCCGACGGAAGCTGGACTCCGCACACCTCCCCGGTCTCGTTGTAGTCGATCAGTCCGGAGCCGGTGAGGTAGCCGCGGGCCACGCACTCGACGGGAAACATACAGAGCTTTTCGCAGATCACACCGCGCCCACGCACCGCATCGGGAACGTCGGTCGACACCAGGTGGTTTGGAACGAGATCCTCAAGCTGATCGAACCACCACAGCGACATCCGCGTCAGCAGCTCACCCTTGTCAGGGATGCCCGGGTCGAGGGCGAAGTCGAATGCCGAGATGCGGTCCGATGCCACCATCAGCAGGTTGCCGTCACCGGTGTCATACAGATCGCGCACCTTGCCCGAATGGATGTGGCGGGCTCCGGGAATGTCGGCAATCACGGGCTCAGCGTATCCGCGGAGGCAGACTGGTGGGATGGGACGTACGGACCAGGCCAGCGTTGTCGCGAAGATGCCGGTCGAGAAACTGTACGAGGCGCTGACCGATCCAGATGCACGCGAGACCTGGTTGCCGCCCCAGGGGATGACCGCGCTGGTCGATGCCTTCGACCTCCGCGTCGGCGGCGGCTACCTCATGACGCTGACGTACGAGGACGCCTCTGGCTCGCCCGGCAAGTTCGCGGCCGACCGCGATGTCGTACGGGCGACGTTCACCGAGCTGGTTCCGAACGAGCGAGTCGTGGAGGAGATCGTGTTCGTCACGGACGACCCCGACCTCGAGGGGACCATGACGATGACCTGGGCCGTGAAGCCGGTCGACGGAGGCACCGAGGTGTCGATCAACGCGACCGACGTGCCAAAGGGCATCGCCCAAGCAGACCACGAGGCCGGACTCAACTCGTCCCTCAAGCAGCTGGTCACGCACGTCAGCCGATGAAGTCATCCCACCATTCCACGTGATACAGCATCGACGCGATGAGCACGACCACGGCGACGGCGAGACCGATGTAGCGGTGGCGGGGGTCGGGCTCGCTCACAAGATGGAGCCCGGCGAGTATGCCGCCGCCTCGGGATTGGCGGCGACCAGTTCTTCGATTCGCGTGGTGATCGCGGCGACCTGACTCACGGCTGCCCCGGTGAAGTCGATAGGTGACGCAACGAGAGAGGCAAGGTCGGCCTCCGACAGACCGAGGCGCTCATCGCCGGCGAGGCGGGCGAACAGATCGTTCTCGGCGGCACCCTTCTCACGCATCTCAAGAGCAACGGCGACGGCGTGCTGCTTGACCGCGTCGTAAGCCGACTCGCGCCCGCGACCGTTGCGGACCGCGGACATCAGCACCTTGGTCGAGGCGAGGAACGGGAGGTAGCGATCGAGCTCGCGCTGGATGACCGCGGGGAACGTACCGAACTCGTCGAGGACTGTCAGAAAGGTCTCGAAGAGTCCGTCGGCGGCATAGAACGCGTCGGGCAGGGCGACCCGGCGGACGACCGAGCACGAGACGTCACCCTCGTTCCACTGATCCCCGGCAAGCTCGCCGACCATCGACGCATATCCCCGGAGGATCACCGCGAGACCGTTGACTCGTTCGCAGGAGCGCGTGTTCATCTTGTGTGGCATTGCGCTGGAGCCAACCTGGCCGGGCTTGAACCCCTCCGTGACGATCTCGTTGCCGGCCATCAACCGCACCGTCGTGGCGAGGTTGGACGGAGCCGCGGCGAGCTGAACCAGCGCGGTGACCACGTCGTAGTCCAGCGATCGCGGATAAACCTGACCCACGCTGGTCAGCACCTTGTCGAAGCCGAGGTGGCGGGCGACGCGCCGCTCCAGCTCGGCCAGCTTGGCTTCGTCACCTCCGAGCAGATCGAGCTGATCCTGCGCGGTGCCGACCGGCCCCTTGATGCCACGCAGCGGATAACGGGCTATCAGGTCGTCGAGTCGATCCATCGCGACGAACAGCTCATCGGCGACAGTCGCAAAGCGCTTGCCGAGAGTCGTGGCCTGGGCGGCGACGTTGTGACTGCGTCCAGCCATGACCAGCTCGGCGTGCTCGGCGGCGAGGCGGCCGAGGCGCGCGAGCGAGGCAACTCCGCGATCGCGGATCAGCTCGAGCGAGGCGCGAATCTGCAGCTGCTCGACATTCTCGGTGAGGTCGCGCGACGTCATGCCCTTGTGGATGTGCTCGGTGCCCGCCAGCGCCGCGAACTCCTCGATGCGTGCCTTGACGTCGTGGCGAGTGACTTTTTCGCGCTCGGCGATGGACCCGAGGTCGACGTGGTCGATGACCGACTCGTACGCCTCGATGACGCCGTCGGGAGTCTCGACACCGAGGTCCTTCTGCGCGGAGAGCACGGCGATCCACAGTCGGCGTTCGAGGACGATCTTGTGCTCCGGCGACCAGATGCGGGCAAGCTCCTTTGATGCATATCGGTTGGCAAGAACGTTGGGCGTGGTCACGCTTCAAGTGTCCCATCAGCAGCAGCGCGGGCGATATCCATACGGGCATGTGCGCCGTCGAAGCTGATCTCGGCGACTCCGGCGTACGCGCGATCGCGGGCTTCGATGAGGTCGCTCCCGATTGCGGTCACCGAGAGCACCCGGCCGCCCGCCGTGACGAGCTGACCGTCGACGAGCGCCGTGCCGGCATGGATGACGTCGACGCCCTCGAGTGCGTCGGCGGCGTCGATGCCGCTGATCGCGTCACCCTTGCGGGGCGCCTCCGGATAACCCTCAGCTGACATCACGACGGTGACCGCCGACTCGTTGCGCCACTGCGGCATGCCGACCTCGCCGAGGACACCGGTCGCGGCGCCGTTCAGCAGAGCCGAAAGTGGCGTGCGGAGAACGGCCAGCAATGCCTGTGTCTCAGGGTCGCCGAAGCGGGCGTTGAACTCGATCACGCGCGTCCCCCTGCTGGTGAGCGCAAGCCCGGCATAGAGCAGACCCTGGAACGGGGTGCCGCGACGAGCCATCTCCTGCACGGTCGGCACGAGCACCCGGCGGCACACCTCGGCGACCAAGCCGTCGGGAGCCCAGTCCAACGGTGTGTAGGCGCCCATGCCGCCGGTGTTGGGTCCACCATCTCCGTCGAGTGCTCGCTTGAAGTCCTGCGCCGCCTGCAGCGGCAGGACGGTCTCACCGTCGGTGATGGCGAACAGGGAGACTTCGGGCCCGTCAAGGTATTCCTCGATGACGACACGTCCGCACGCCGCCGCGTGGTCGAGCGCCGCCTGGCGATCTTCGGTGACGACGACGCCCTTGCCTGCTGCCAGCGCGTCGTCCTTGACAACGTACGGCGGGCCGAACGCGTCGAGCGCGGCCTCGGCCTGTTCGGCGGTGTCGCACACGTGTGCCATCGCCGTCGGAACCTCGGCCGCAGCCATGATCTGCTTGGCAAACGCCTTGGAGCCTTCGAGCTGCGCTGCTGCTGCGCTGGGGCCGAAGCAGGCGATCCCGACCGCGCGAACGGCATCGGCGACACCGGCGACCAGAGGTGCTTCAGGTCCGACGACGACGAGATCGGCGCCGAGCGACAGAGCAAGAGCGGCCACCGCATCGCCGTCGAGCTGATCCACGTCGTGGAGCTTCGCGACCGTGGCGATGCCGGGGTTGCCAGGGGCCGCGTGCACCTCGGTGACGTGCGGATCGCGCGACAGCGCAAGCGCCAGCGCGTGCTCACGGCCGCCCGTACCGATGACCAGTGTCTTCACAGTGATGCCCTCTCAGAGCAGGTCATGGAGCACGATGGTCTGTTCGCGATCAGGACCAACGCCGATCGTGGAGAACCGGGCACCCGACATCTTCTCAAGCGTCCTGACATAGTCCTGCGCGGCTTGCGGGAGGTCGGCGAACGTACGCGCCGCTGAGATGTCCTCGGTCCACCCGGGGAAATATTCGTAGATCGGCTTGGCGTGGTGGAAGCCCGTCTGCGTCATCGGCATCTCGTCGACCCGCTGCCCATCCACCTCGTACGCGACGCACACCGGGATCTGCTCCCAGCCAGTGAGCACGTCCAGCTTGGTGAGCACGAAGTCGGTGACGCCGTTGATGCGAGCCGCGTAACGGGCGATCGGTGCGTCATACCAACCGCATCGTCGCGGGCGACCGGTCGTCGTGCCGAACTCGGCGCCGTTCTGGCGCAACCGCTCGCCATCGTCGTCGAACAGCTCCGTCGGAAAGGGGCCTTCGCCGACGCGGGTCGCATAGGCCTTGATGATCGCGATGACCCGGGTGATCTCGGTCGGCGCGATGCCCGATCCGGTGCACGCGCCACCAGTCGTCGCCGATGAGGAGGTCACGAACGGATAGGTGCCGTGGTCGACGTCCAGCAGCGTTGCCTGTCCGGCCTCGAGCAACACCGTCTTGTTGTCAGCCAACGCCTCGTGCAGCAGCAGCGCGGTGTCGGCAACCATCGGTCGGAGCCGGTCGACGTACGACAACAATTCCTCGACGATCTCATCGACACTGGCGGCGCGTCGGTTGTAGACCTTGGTGAGGATCTGGTTCTTGAGCTCGAGCGCGCCCTCGACCTTCTGCCGCAGGATCTTCTCGTCGAACAGGTCCTGGATGCGGATGCCGAGGCGGTTCATCTTGTCGGCGTATGTCGGGCCGATGCCGCGGCCCGTCGTACCGATCTTGCGGCTGCCTAGGAAGCGTTCGTTGACCTTGTCGAGCGTGCGGTTGTAGTCGGCGATCACGTGCGCGTTGGCGCTGACGACCAGCTGGGAGGTGTCGATCCCGCGCTCCTCAAGACCGTCGATCTCGTGGAAGAGAACCTCGAGGTCGACGACCACGCCATTGCCGATCACGGGCACGCAACCGGGACTGAGGATGCCGGACGGCAGGAGGTGGAGCGCGTACTTCTGGTCACCGATGACGACGGTGTGCCCGGCGTTGTTGCCGCCGTTGAACTTCACGACGTAGTCGACGCGGCTACCGAGCAGATCAGTGGCCTTGCCTTTGCCCTCGTCACCCCACTGGGCTCCGACGATCACAACAGCAGGCATGGGATGCACCACCCTCACATGCGACAAGCCCCGGTCTTAGGGGGCTCTTACCGGCGCAGTCTATCCGATTGCGACGTCAGCTGGACTGGCGCGCACGGTACGCGGCGACTGCGCCGCGATTGCCGCACGCGGTGCTGCAGAACCGTCGTGACCGGTTGCGTGACAGGTCGAGAACGATGCCCTCGCAGTCATCCGCGGCGCAGATGCCAAAGCGTGAGAGCTCGTCGGCTCGGACCGCATCGATCATCGCCATGGCTGTCTCAACGACGATCCGTGTGTGCAACGGCTGATCATCTGCGGTTGCGTGCAGATGCCAGTCGGTGTCGCCGTGCCGTACGAGGCGGGGCACCGCTCGTGCATCGGCGAGTATTCCGTTGACGATCTCAACCACGTCGTCGCGCGTGCCGGTCAGCAGAGCCCGCAACTGGGGGCGAAGCGTCTGGACGGCGTTGAGCTCTGCCTCGTCACCCACGAGTGTGCCGGTGTAGCCGTGCTTGTCGACGAACGCAGTCAGTTCATCGGTGGAGTTCAGCGTCTCCGGTGGTTGGGCGGAGTTGGCCAGCTCGACCGCTGACAGCAACGCCGCCTCGGTGTCATGGGTGAACGCCATGTTGACACCTTACATTGTCTACTCGTAGTGTCATGTGCCATGGCAGCGTTGACTCATGACATCGCGGCGGTCCCCGCATCGCGGCTGCGCTCCGGACTCACGCTGGCGGTGCTGTCAGCGATGTCGTTTGCACTGTCCGGCCCGCTGGCCAAAGGTCTCATCATCTCGGGATGGACTGCTGGAGCCGCGGTGACCGCACGGGTACTGATCGCAGCAACCGTGCTCCTGCTGCCCGCAGCGATCTCACTGCGCGGTCGTTGGGGCCTGTTGCGCCAGAACGTCGGGCTGCTCATCGCCTATGGCGTCATCGCCGTGGCCGGATGCCAACTGGCGTACTTCAACGCCGTCGACCGCATGGAGGTCGGCGTTGCGATCCTCATCGAGTTCACCTCACCTGTCGCGGTGATCGGCTGGCTGTGGCTCCGGCACGCGCAGCGGCCAACCCGTCTGACAGTCACTGGTGCACTCACCGCACTGGCCGGGCTGGTGCTGGTCCTGGACCTCATCTCCGGTGCCGATGCCGACGCGCTCGGAGTGATGTGGGCTCTGCTCGCGATGGCCGGAGCAGCGTTCTACTGGATTATCTCCGCCGACGAGGACAACGGCCTGCCCGGACTGGTCCTCGCGGCAGGGGGGCTGGTGGTGGGCGGCGTAGTCCTGCTCCTTGCGGGTCTGCTCGGCATCGTTCCCCTTGCGACGAGTCGCACCGACGTCATCCTTGCGAACACCGCGCTCGCCTGGTGGGTCCCGATCCTCGGGCTGGGCGTGGTCACCGCTGCGCTGGCGTACGTCCTCGGAATCGCTGCCACCAGACG
Source organism: uncultured Aeromicrobium sp. (assembly GCA_964638755.1). Classification (GTDB taxonomy): domain Bacteria; phylum Actinomycetota; class Actinomycetes; order Propionibacteriales; family Nocardioidaceae; genus Aeromicrobium. The sequence continues at coordinate 12,832 of CAZWZC010000001.1, forward strand.
CCTGGGCTCACGCCTCGCGGCGTTCGTAGGGCTCGGCGAGGCAGTCGCCAGCGTCGTACTCGCCTGGCTACTGCTCGACGAGGCGCCGCGCGCGATCCAGCTGCTGGGCGGTGTACTGATCCTGTTGGGCGTCGTCTTCGTCAAGCTTGGCGAACCCAGGCAAGCACCACTGCCTGTCTAGGCTGGCCGTGTCATGGAGTCCCTGCTCGCGATCGCCAACGCCTCGGCCGGTTCAACTGACGACGCGTCAGTCGAGCTCGCGTTGGCGATCCTGCGCAAGGGATACGAGGTCGGGGTCGCCATCACTTCGACGCCTGATGAGCTCGACGAGGCACTGGCTGGGCACCCGGATGTCGATGGTGTCGTGGTGCTCGGCGGGGACGGGAGCCTGCACGCGGTCGTCGCGGCGCTCCGCAAGGCGGACAGGCTCGACGGGGTCATCGTGGGGCTCATACCGCTCGGCACCGGCAACGACTTCGCGGCCGCACTTGGACTTCCCGACGACCCAGCGCTGGCGGCCGACCTCATCGGGGGTGAGCCCGAAGCAATCGATCTGATCATCGACGGCTCGGACCACGTTGTCGTCAACGTCGCGCACATCGGCATCGGGGCCGAGGCCGCGATCGCGGCAAAGCCGCTCAAGAAGTTCCTCGGACCACTTGGTTATGTCGCCGGAGCGCTGATCGCCAGCGTCAAGGGCATCGCGACCCCCGGCGCAAAGCTGACGGTCACCGTCGACGGCTATCCGCTCCGCCCTCGCGGCTCAGTGATCCAGCTGGCAGTTGGCAATGGACGATTCGTCGGCGGTGGCGCTGCGCTGCTGCCCGAAGCCGATCCGTCGGACGGCCGACTCGACCTGATGGTCACCTACGCAGGGCGACGGCACCGGCGCTTCGTCTACGCGTGGAAACTCAGCAAGGGGGTGCATCACGAGCACGTCGACGTGATCTATCGCCAGGGCACACGCGTCGCGGTCCAAGGCGATCCGCTCCCCTGCACCAGCGACGGCGAGCTCACCGAGGCAGCGCCAGTGCACTCCTGGCGGATCGAGCCCGGGGTCCTGCAGATGTGGCGCTAGCTTTTCGGGACGACCAGCTCTTCGTACGCCTCTTTGCTCGACTCGTGCATGAACTCGCGACAGCGTTGAGCCTCGCCAGCGTCGCCGAACCTCTCCGACGCGTCGGCCAGTGCAGCGAGAGCTCGAAGGAACGGGCGGTTGGGCTCGTGCGACCACGGCAACGGGCCGTGGCCCTTCCAACCGTTGCGGCGGAGCAGGTCGAGCGAGCGGTGGTAGCCCGTACGTGCGAACGCGTAGCCCTCGAGGTCGAGGCCGTCGGCGAGGGCCAGCTCGGCCAGCGTGACCCAGGCCTGTGCCGAATCCGGATGCAGCGCGGCCACATTCTTCGGGTCGTCGCCCGCCGCAAGCGAGTCCGCGCCCGGGTCCTCAGGGAGCAGGGTCTCGGGCGGTTCACCGAACAGGTTCGTCATGCGCCCATCCTCGCACCCGTCCCAAGATTCCCAGCAGGTCCCCGGAAGCTGGCACCTCACCACTGTTGCAACGTGGCAGGAGTGTCAGTTCCCTGTCCGCACAGGGGTTGTCCACGGGCGCGGTTAAGGTTGGGATGATCCACAGCGCGTCAGGGCGGGCCAACAAACCCCTCGCGGTCGACCGACCATGTCGGCATGGACCACAACCTCATCACCCTCGCCGCGACGCGCGGATTCATCACTCGGCCAGAGATCCTCGACAGCGGCTACGACGATCGCGACATACGCGAAGCAAGGTCCATCGGACTGCTGACACGCATCGGCGCAGGGCTCTACGCGCTCACCACCACATACGCACCGCTCACGCCGGAGGAAAAGCATTTGATCAAGTGCCGGGCCGTCGCTCAGCGACTCGGTGACGGCGTCGTGCTGACGCACCAGTCGGCCGCGCTCTTGCACGGCATGCCAGTGTGGGGGCTTGCCCTGGACGAGGTCCAGCTCACCCGCCGCGATGGCAAGCGCGGACGCCACGAAGCTGGCGTACACCATCACATTGGCCGCATCAACGACTCGCAGATCGTTGAGATCGACGGTGTTCTTGCGGCGCCACCGGCACGTGCTGTGTGGGAGGTTGCGTGCGCCGGATCGTCCGAGGCCGGTCTCGTCACCGTGGACGGCGCCCTCCACACCGAGATCGTGAGTCATGACTCGCTTCGTGAAGTCGCCCAACACTTCGCACACTGGCAGGGCTCGCGATCGGCACGCCTCGCACTCAGCCTCGCGGACGGGCGCTCGGAATCCCCGGGCGAGTCACGCGCGCGACATCTGTTCTGGCGATTCAACGTCCCTGGTCCCGACCTGCAGTTCCGAGTCGTCGGCAGAGACGGCCGCATCATCGCGCGTACCGACTTTGCGTGGGAGTTCTATCGTCACCTGGCGGAGTTTGACGGGCGGATCAAGTACGACGGTACTTTCGGGGATCCGGGCTTTGCCACCGTCTTCGACGAGAAGAACCGCGAAGACCTCATACGCGCCGAGATGTGGGGACTGAGCCGGCTGATCTGGGCCCACCTGGACGCCAGAGTCGCGGCAGCAAGCGCGAATCGACTTAAGGCTGCACTCGAACGATCACGGTCAACGTACGGGCGAACGATCATCGCCTGACAGAAAACTGGCACGCCACCCTCGTTGCAACAGTGGTGAGGTGCCGGTTTCCAGGGACCTGCTGGGAATCTTGGGACTCAGAGCTTGGTGCCGGCGGAGCGCAGGTTTTCGCAGGCCTCGGCGACGCGCGCAGCCATGCCAGCCTCGGCAGCCTTGCCCCACGCGCGCGGGTCATAGAGCTTCTTGTTGCCGACTTCACCATCGACCTTGAGCACACCGTCGTAGTTGGTGAACATGTGCGCCACGACCGGGCGGGTGAACGCATACTGCGTGTCAGTGTCGACGTTCATCTTGATGACGCCGTAGTCCACCGCAGCCGAGATCTCTTCGGCCGTCGAGCCCGAGCCGCCGTGGAACACCAGGTCGAACGGCTTGTCGACGCCATACTTCTTGCCGACGACTTCCTGGGCCGCCTTGAGAATCTCCGGGCGGAGCTTGACGTTGCCAGGCTTGTAGGCCCCATGCACGTTGCCAAAGGTGAGCGCCGTCATGTAGCGACCGTTCTCCCCGAGGCCCAGCGCCTCAGCGGTTGCGAGGGCGTCCTCGGGCGTCGTGTAGAGCGTCTCATCGATGGCGCCAGAGACACCGTCCTCCTCGCCGCCCACGGCACCGATCTCAACTTCGAGGATGATGTGCGCAGCGGTCGCCTTGGCCAGGAGCTCCTGGGCGATCTCGAGGTTTTCAGCCATCTCGATCGCCGAGCCGTCCCACATGTGTGACTGGAAGTACGGCAGCCCGCCCGACTTCACCCGCTCGGTGGAGAGCTCGAGCAACGGCCTTACGAATCCGTCGAGCTTGTCCTTGGGGCAGTGGTCGGTGTGCAGTGCAATGTTGATCGGATAGTTGGCTGCGACCTCTTCGGCAAACTTCGCAAAGGCGATCGAACCGGTGACCATGTTCTTGATCGTCGGGCCGGAGATGTACTCGGCGCCACCGGTGGAGACCTGGACGATCCCGTCGCTGCCGGCCTCGGTGAATCCCTGGAGCGCGGCGTGCAGCGTCTGCGACGACGAGACGTTGATGGCGGGGTACGCGAACGACTCGCGCTTGGCCTTGTCCAGCATCTCGGCGTAGATCTCGGGGGTCGCGACGGGCATTCGTACTCCTGGTGAATGGCGGTTGAGTCACCAGTATCCCAGTCGCCGGTTCAGGGTCTAGACCGCGTGCGTGCGGATCCAGGCATGCATCGCAATCGCGGCGGCCGCGCCGGCGTTGATGGAGCGGGTTGAGCCGAACTGGGCGATCGACAACGTACGTTCGCACGCGCTGCGGGCCTCGTCGCTCAGACCCGGACCCTCCTGCCCGAACACCAGCACGCATGCACGCGGCAGCTCCGTCGTCTCGATCGGCTCGGAGTCGTCGACGTTGTCGATGCCGATCACCGAGAGCCCCGCGTCGCCGGCCCAGGAGCTGAACGCCTCGACGCTGTCGTGATGACGTACGTGCTGATATCGATCTGTCACCATCGCACCGCGTCGGTTCCAACGCTTCTTGCCGATGATGTGCACCTCTGCGGCGGCAAACGCATTGGCCGTGCGCACGATCGAGCCGATGTTGAAGTCGTGCTGCCAGTTCTCGATCGCGACATGGAATGGGTGTCGGTGCAGGTCGAGGTCGGCGATGATCGCGTCGAGGTTCCAGTAGCGATAGCGGTCGACGACGTTGCGTCGATCGCCTTCGCGCAGCAGTTCCGCGTCGTAGTGATCGTCGACGGGCCATTCGCCCTGCCACGGTCCGACACCCGGCTGGTCGGACTCCGTCACGCGACGCCGTACTCGTCGCGGTAGGCACGGATCGAGTCGAGGTGCTCGCCGTACCGGCCGGTCTCCTCGACGTACTCGGCGATCTGGCCCAGGCTGACGATCGCTGTGACGGTCACGCCGAAGTCGCGTTCGATCTCCTGGATCGCTGACAGGTCGCCCGTGCCGCGCTCCTGCCGATCGACGGCTACGACGATCCCGGCGACCCGCGCACCGGCTGTGCCCACGAGCTCCATGACCTCTCGGATCGCGGTGCCGGCGGTGATGACGTCGTCGACCAGCAGCACCCGGCCCTCAAGCGGCGAACCGACGACCAGGCCCCCCTCGCCGTGATCCTTCGCTTCCTTGCGGTTGAAGCACCACGGCACATCACGCCCGTGCTGCAACGCAAGTTGCACAGCCGCGGCGGACGCAATCGGGATGCCCTTGTATGCGGGACCGAGCAGCAGATCGAACTCGATGCCGCTGTCGACGATGGCCGCCGCATAGAAACGACCGAGCTCGGCAAGCCGCTCGCCGGTGTTGAAAAGCCCCGCATTGAAAAAGTACGGGGAGGCGCGCCCCGACTTCAAGGTGAACTCGCCGAACTGCAGCACATCATGCTCAATGGAGAACTCGATGAACTCGCGCTGGTAGTCGCGCATACTTCAGCCGGCCGCCGGAGCCGGTGCGGGGCTTTCCTTGTGCTCTGACTCGATCAGGTCGCCGATCACCACATTTCGGTTGCGCGTGTGGAAAAGCTCTGAGCAGGTCAACATGGTCAGCACCGCCTTGGTCGGACTCTCCCCGGCGGCCTTGGGATCGGGCACGCGTTGCAGCGGCCAGCCGACAGTGAAGTCGACGGTGATGCTCTTGCCGCCGTTGCGCAACCTGTAGGTGTAGATGTCGGTGCGCGTCTCGACGTACACGAGATCACCCTTCTTGAGGCTGGGGAACTTCGCGAACGGTTCGCCATGCGTCACCCGGTGACCCGCGATGGCGAAGTTGCCGATCTGCCCGGGCTTGGCGCTCTTGACGTCCCAGCCGACTCCACGCGCCAGTGCGTCCTTGCTGAAACCTTTGACGATGGGCTGCTCGTACGTATCGCCGAAACGGGGAACTCGCAGCAGGCCGATCGCGTCGCTGTCGAGGCCCTTGCCCCAGTCCTCGGCGATATTTTGCTTGACCTCTTCCTGCTTGTGCTTGGAGACGACGCTGGTGCCGAAGTACTGCCAGGCGATGTAGGCGAGCATGCCGAGACCGGCAAGAATCAGAAGGATTCCGAACGCCGTCATGAGCTTTCGACCGGTGGATTTTCGGGGTCTCTGCGGGGCCAGAGTCGTAGTCATGCCGATGATTCTCGCACCCCCATTCGAATCGCCGACAATTTCGGCAAAACCTCCAACGCGGTTGGCCGAGTCGCGTAGCATTTATCCAGCAGGGTCAATGCGCTTCTGGCCGTTGGCGCCTGTTGTCGCCCCACCGTTTCACCCCCCGAGAACGGTGGGGCGACTTTGTGCGCCGACGAGGCCGCCCGCAGCCGAGCTGCGCGTGCGGGTTGAGTGGAACGCAGCGAAGCCGCCGGAACTATCGAAACCTCGTGAGCCAGAGCGCCGAGGCGACCCGGCAGGACTCAGACCGCCTCTACGGTGTCGGGATCGGCGGTACGGAACGACCGCGCCGTGAGCAGCACGATCGGGATAAGCACAAGCGGGATCACGAACGCCCAGCGCAGGTGATCCGCCGTCGCTGCTGCGCCGATCAACCCCCCGCCGAGGATTGCGCCAACGTAGTTGGCGATGTTCATGCGCGCGATGGCAACATCCAGCGCTGCAGCGGGGACGGCGCCGGCAAGTGCCGCGAATGCGAGCGGCGCCAAGATTGCGAGCCCGAGGCCGGCGATGAAGAACCCACCGATCGCCATGAACGGTGCAGCGGCCGCCACGACAGTGACCAGGCCGACGATGCCGATCGTGGTACCGACGGCGACCACAGCGGGGGCACCGATGCGGCGCACGAGGAAGTCGCCGCCGAACCGCGACACGAGCGCACCTGCCTGGTAGGCCCCGTATGCGAGCGGCGCCACTGTCTTGGTCGCATCGAGCGCATCCTCGAGATAGACGCTGCTCCACGTCAGGATGCCGGTGTCAGCGGCAAAGAAGAGGAGAACCACGAGCCCGAAAATGAGGATCGGGCGCCACGGAAGGTCGAGACCTTTGGCCGAGAGCCCCGCATCGTGCTCCTGCGCCTTGATGAAAGCAGGAGCGGCCCACGCGACCACGAGCCACGTCGCGACTGCCACGAACACCAGCGACAAGGCGATCGGCAGGTCGATCGCGGCGGCACCTGACGCATACAGCGCACCAGTGATTCCGCCGACCGACCACATGCCGTGGAAGTTGGCCATGATGCTTCGTCCGTATGCCTTCTGCACGCGTACGCCCTGCATGTTCATGCCCGCGTCGACTCCACCCACGCCGAGCCCATAGATCACGAATGCGGCGATCAACAGTCCAAGGTTCGGGGCAAGCCCGATCAGCAGAGACCCCAGCCCGATCGTCGCCAAGGCCAGCTTGAAGGCGACAGCACTCGTGCGCCTTTCGGCGCTCATGCCAGCGATGACCGAGCCGACACCTGACACCACGGCGACCAGCACGAGAATCCCAGTGAGGCCGCCATCGCCGATGTCGAACTTGTCCTTGATCCGCGGGGCTTGTGTCACGATCGAGGCGAACACCAGCCCCTGAAGGAAGAAGCCCGCGGCAACAGCGATACGGGTACGTGTCAGGTCTTGAGTCACCGCGTCATCGTAGGCGCTGCCCTAGTGTCGTGGTGTGAAGACCTCCAGCGCACGCATCGCAGGACTCGGCACGACGATCTTCGCCGAGATGAGCGAGCTTGCCGCGCGGACGGGCTCGATCAACCTTGGCCAGGGGTTCCCTGACACCGACGGTCCGGCGTCGATCATCGATGCTGCCACCGACGCGATGCGAAGTGGCCGCAACCAGTACGCGCCTGGAATCGGTGTGCCTGAGCTGCGCGCGGCGATCGCCGCACATCAGCAACGGTTCTACGGACTCACGATCGATCCTGACACCGAGGTCGCGGTCAGCACCGGCGCCACCGAGGCCATCGCCGGGGCGATCCTCGGACTCGTCGACCCCGGCGATGAGGTCATCGTGCTGGAGCCCTACTACGACTCGTACGTCGCGGTGATCCAGATGGCTGGTGGTGTGCGGAAACCCGTCACGCTGCGGGCCCCGGACTTTCGTCTGCCGATCGACGAGCTGCGGGCGGCTGTGTCACCCCGTACGACGGCGATCCTGCTGAACTCGCCGCACAATCCGACCGGCACGGTGCTCACCCGCGAAGAGCTCGAGGCTGTTGCGGCGGTCGCGCAGGAGCATGACCTCGTGGTGATCAGCGACGAGGTCTACGAGCACCTCACGTTCGCCGTCCCACACATACCGATCTCGACACTGCCCGGCATGGACGAACGCACCCTGACGATCTCGAGTGGGGGCAAGAGCTTCTCGTTCACGGGGTGGAAGGTCGGCTGGGCCACCGGTCCGGCGGCGCTCATCGCAGCGCTGATCGGCGTGAAGCAGTTCCTCACCTACACATCAGGCTCGCCGCTCCAGCCCGCGATCGCGCAGGCACTTGGTTTTGACGATGCCTACTTCTCCTCCTTCGTCGCACAGATGCAGACACAGCGTGACCAGCTCTGCGACGGCTTGGCTGCGCTCGGGTTCGAGGTCTTCGTGCCGGAGGGTACGTACTTCGCCACCACCGACATCCGGCCGATGGGCTTCGCCGACGGCCTGGAGTTCTGCCGCGCTCTGCCCGAGGCAGCCGGTGTGGTCGCAATCCCGCACCAGGTGTTCTACGACGACCTCGAGGCAGGAGCACCCCTCGTTCGGTGGGCGTTCTGCAAGAAGCCTGAGGTCATCGCCGAGGCGCTCGAACGGCTGGTCAAGCTCAGCCAGAGATGACGCGCATCACATTGGTTGCATCACGCAACTAATTCGATAGAATGGCGAAGCACGCACTCGTGCCGAAGACCTTTGAAGGACCCACCCGTGACGACCGAAGTCGAATCAGCACGCCAACCCACCCCAGCTCCCATGACCCATCGGGAAGTGCTGCTGGCACTTTCGGGGCTGCTCCTGGCCATGTTCGTGGCGATGCTGTCCTCGACCGTCGTCTCGACTGCGCTGCCCAAGATCGTCGCCGACCTCGGCGGCAGCGAGTCGGGCTACACCTGGGTGGTCGTGGCAACCCTGCTGACCATGGCTGCAACGACCCCGATCTGGGGCAAGCTCGCCGACCTCTTCAGCAAGAAGCTCCTGACGCAGCTCGCTCTGCTGATCTACGTGATCGGCTCGATCATCGCCGGACTCGCGCCAAGCATGAGCGTGTTGATCAGTGCCAGACTGCTGCAGGGCGTCGGTATGGGCGGCCTGACCGCACTCGTACAGATCGTGATCGCCAGCATGGTGTCGCCGCGCGAGCGAGGCCGATACTTCGGACTGCTCGGCGGCGTCTTCGCCGTCGCAACGGTCAGCGGCCCGCTGATCGGCGGTGTTCTGGTCGACTCGAACTGGCTCGGCAGCATCCTCCCGGGATTCATGGAGGGCGACTCCTGGCGCTGGTGCTTCTACGTCGGGATCCCGTTCGCCGCAGCCGCGTTCGTCGTCCTGCAGAAAACTCTGCACCTGCCGACGATCAAGCGCGACGTGACGATCGACTATGTCGGTGCCCTGCTGATCAGCGCGGGCGTCTCGGTGCTGCTGATCTGGGTCTCACTGGCCGGCAGCCAGTTTGAGTGGGCGTCTGTCACCACGGCATGGATGGTGCCGCTCGGCCTGCTGCTCCTGGCCGGGTTCGTCGTCGTCGAGACCCAGGTCAGGGAACCGATCGTCCCGCTGCGGCTCTTCAAGGACCGCACCACCAGCCTCGGCGTGTTCGCGTCGATCATGGTCGGTGTCGCGATGTTTGGATCCACGGTGTTCCTGGTGCAGTACTTCCAGATCTCGCGCGGTATGACCCCGACTCACGCCGGGCTGATGACCCTCGCCCTGGTGGGTGGGTTGCTGGTCTCCAGCATCACGTCCGGACGCCTCATCGCATCCACCGGCAAGTGGAAGCGCTATCTGGTGGGTGGCGGCATCCTCATGGTGGTCGGCATCGCTTTGCTCAGCACGATTGATCCGAGCATCAGCCTGTTCACGGTCGGCGTCTACATGGCGATCCTCGGCATCGGTATGGGCTCGGTCAACCAGAACCTCGTCCTCGCCGTTCAGAACAACGCCGCACAGGCCGACATCGGCGCCGCGAGCTCACTCGTCGCGTTTTTCCGTACGATGGGCGGCTCCATCGGCGTCTCCGCACTTGGGACGGCGCTGGGCCACAAGGTCAGCTCCGGCATCAACGACGGATTCGACCGCATCGGCGTGACGGCACCCCAGGGCACCGGAAGCGCCGACATTCCCGACATGTCCACCCTTCCGGACCGGATCCGCCCCATCGTGGAATCGGCCTTCGCGGATGCGACCGGACATGTCTTCCTGCTCGCGACACCCTTCGCGTTTCTTGCACTGATCGCCATCCTGCTGATTCGTGAGGTTCCGCTCCGCGACACGATTCAGCGAGAAGATGAGCTGACCGTCTCGCCGGGCGAAGCGCTGTCGAGCTGAAAGGTCAGCCATGACGAAGCAAGACTCGCTGTGGGACATCGAGCGTGAAGTCCGTACGGTGGTGCACCGCGTACGCCGCACGTCGATCGAGAACGCCCGGCTGATCGATGCTGATCTACCAGTGACCGCCTATCCGGTCCTGCTCTACATCTACGACAACGAAACGGTCCGCGCACACGAAGTGGTGGAGGCGATCGGAGTCGACAAGGCAACGGTCAGCCGTCAGATCGCCCAGCTGCAAGATCTCGGGTTGGTCACTCGCACCTCCGACCCGTCGGATCGTCGGGCGCAGTCGGTGGCGCTGACCGATGTGGGCCAGTCCAAGGTCGGTGACCTCACGAAGCGGCGACGCGCCGAGTTCATGGAGCGACTCGACGACTGGTCGGCCGCCGACCTCGAACTGCTCGCCGACTACCTCGCCCGCTACAACGCATCGCTCGCCCCACGAAGAGGCGGTGAGCGAGTCGCGTATCACCCGGTCGAATAGGCGACTAGCCCACCGCCGCTAGGTGCATTGGGAGTCTGCGGGCTGGCTCAGTCGCTAGCCGCGATAGGCCGGAGCTCTTGATGAGGTTGCCACCGCGCCCTTGCGGAGCAGCGGAAGGACGCGCGGACGCACGAGCTCGGACAGCACGATCACACTCGTCGATCGGACGACGGTGCCGGACTGGCTGATGTGGAGCAGCACGGCCTGCAGATCCTCATGAGACGTGGCGCCGATCCGGCAGACGACATCGGCAGCGCCGCTGGTGACATACGCATCGAGCACGTTGGGCAACGACTCGAGCTCTTCGGTCACCGCATCCAACGAGCCCTGCGCGATCTCGAGCGTCACGAAGGCGACGACCGGATGCCCCGCAGCGATCAGGTCGATGTCGGGTCCATATCCGGTGATGATGCCGGCCACCTCCATCTTGGCGAGCCGCGACTGGACGGTGGCGCGCGCGACCCGGGTGATCCGCGAGAGCTCGAGATCACCCACGCGCGGGTTCTCACGCATCGCCTCAACAAGCGCTACATCGAGCTGATCCACCATGCGCGCTCCTAGCCAGATTGCATACCTGAGCATAAGTTTACTCCGCTCAGGTGTCATGAATGACCATTAGGTTCTGACTGGCTTGCCTATCGACGGCCAAGTGCGGTGCTCTGGAGACATGACCATCGATCTGACCGACGCAGAACGCCTCGCCGAACTCGACCTCGACCAGCTCAAGCAGCTTGTCGGACTGGTGGAGTACGACACCGTGTCCGACCCGTTCCCCGTCACCGGATGGGACGCCGTCGTCTGGGCTGTCGGCAACGCGACCCAGTCCGCACATTTCTACATGTCGGCCTTCGGCATGGACCTCGTGGCCTACTCCGGGCCCGAGACGGGCAACCGTGACCACCACGCGTACGTGCTCGAGAGCGGTGCCGTGCGCTTCGTGCTCAAGGGCGGCGTCGACCCTGACAGCTTCGTCCTCGACCACCACCGCATCCACGGCGACGGCATCACCGACATCGCGCTTGAGGTCCCTGATGTCGACGTCTGCATCGAGCACGCCCGCGCCGAGGGAGCCAAGATCCTCGACGAGCCGCACGACATGACCGACGAGCACGGCACCGTGCGCATCGCCGCGATCGCTGCATACGGAGACACCCGCCACACCCTCGTGGATCGCAGCAAGTACACCGGGCCCTACCTCCCCGGCTACGTCGAGCGCCGCTCGACCCTCGAGCGTCCGGCTGATGCGCCGAAGCGGATCTTCCAGGCCCTCGACCACGTCGTCGGCAATGTCGAGATCGGCCACATGGATGAGTGGGTCGACTTCTACAACCGGATCATGGGCTTCACCAACATGGCCGAGTTCGTCGGCGATGACATCGCCACCGAGTACAGCGCCCTGATGAGCAAGGTTGTTGCCAGCGGCAACCACCGGGTGAAGTTCCCGCTCAACGAGCCGGCGGTCGGCAAGCGCAAGTCACAGATCGACGAATACCTCGAGTTCTACCGCGGGCCGGGTGCCCAGCACCTCGCGCTCGCGACCAACAACATCCTCGACACCGTCGACCGCCTCCGCGCTGCGGGCATCGAATTCCTCGACACGCCTGACTCGTACTACACCGACCCCGCGCTCCGTGCCCGGATCGGCGAGGTTCGGGTGCCGATCGAGGAGCTGCAGAAGCGCGGCATCCTGGTCGATCGCGATGAGGACGGCTACCTCCTGCAGATCTTCACCAAGCCGATCGGTGACCGTCCCACCGTGTTCTTCGAGCTCATCGAGCGCCACGGGTCACTAGGCTTCGGCAAGGGCAACTTCCAGGCCCTGTTCGAGGCGATCGAACGCGAACAGGCGCGGCGTGGAAATTTTTAGAGAAGTCAACTTCTAGGAGGGTTCACATGGCCCACTACCGAAGTGCGGGCAACATCCCGCCCAAGCGCCACACGCAGCACCGCGATCCCGACGGCAACCTCTATCGCGAAGAGCTCATGGGCGAGGAAGGCTTCTCGTCTGACTCGTCGTTGCTCTATCACGTGGGTGTCCCCTCGGCGATCACCGAAGCACGTACGTGGGACCTCCCTGACCAGTCGACAACGCCGAACGAGCCGCTGCTCGCCAGGCACCTCAAGCTGCACAGCCTCTTCGATGACGGCGCCGGCAACGACATGGTGACCCATCGCAGACTTGTTCTGGGAAATGCTGACGTCCGCATCTCATACGTCATGGCCGCCGAAACGTCGCCTCTCTATCGCAATGCCACCGGCGATGAATGCGTGTTCATCGAGTCCGGCAGTGGGTCGCTTGAGACGGTGTTCGGGCACATCCCGTTCAGCGACGGTGACTACTTGATCATCCCGCGGGCAACGACGCATAGATGGGTGCCGACGGGTGACGTCCGCGCATACGCCATCGAGGCCAACAGCCACATCGGTCCGGCCCGTCGCTACCTCTCGAAGTTCGGCCAACTGCTGGAGCACGCGCCGTACTGCGAGCGTGACCTCCGCGGGCCTGGCGAGCCCGAGGTGCGCCACGAGACAGATGTCGAGGTGTTCATCAAGCACCGCGGTTCAGGCCCTGGTGGCCTCAGCGGCAGCGTCCACGTCGTGCCGCAGCACCCGTTCGACGTCGTCGGCTGGGACGGCTGCCTCTATCCGTATGCGTTCAACGTCGCCGACTTCGAACCCATCACCGGGCGCGTGCACCAGCCCCCGCCGGTCCACCAGGTGTTCGAGGGCAGCAACTTCGTGATCTGCAACTTCGTCCCCCGCAAGGTCGACTACCACCCGCTGGCGATCCCGGTGCCGTACTACCACTCCAACGTCGACTCCGACGAAGTCATGTTCTACGTCGCCGGCGACTACGAGGCACGCAAAGGCTCCGACATCGGCAAAGGGTCGATCTCGCTCCACCCCGGAGGACACTCGCACGGCCCACAGCCTTCGGCGATCGAGGCGAGCCTCGGCGCGGAGTACTTCGATGAGCTTGCCGTCATGGTCGACACTTTCCGCCCGCTTGAGCTCGGCGAGGGCGGCACCGCTTCCGACAACGGCGAATACGCGCTTTCATGGATCAAATGATGTTTCATCAATTCTTCGATGACGCGGCGATCTTCCCGCCTGGCAACATGGCGATGGATCAAGCCGTGCAAGCGCACCTTGCTCGCCGCGGCACCCCCGACGGCGAGTACGTCGGGCCCTTCATCTGCGGCGCCGCACGGGTCGGCGAGCTGCGTGAGACGCTTGGCCACGGGCACCTCGAGCTGGCACTCGTCGCGACGGTCGAGGAGTTCACCGATCTTGCCCACGAGCTGGAAGCACAGCAGAACCTCACACTTGTCGCCGTCGAGCTCAAGGGCCCGGTCGGCGAGCTGCCGACCATGCCCACTGACGTGAAGGTGTTCGTCGAGCGCACCTGGCACGAGACGTACGAGGTCCCCGACGGCGCCACGCTCAAACTGCGATGCGGTGGACCCGACACCCGCGACACTCCGTCGGCGTGCCAGCTTGGCGGGGCGATCCAGCACTGCGTCGAGAACGACCAGCCGTTCAAGCTGACCGCAGGTCTGCACCATGCCTTGCGGACCGAGAACGAACACGGATTCATCAACGTCATGGCCGCCGTCAATGCGGCGATCGATGGCAGCGATCCGGTGCCGGCCCTGCTGGAGAGTGATGCAGCGGAACTCAAGATCTCGAACCCCGAAGCCGTACGTCGGCTGTTCCGCTCCATCGGCACATGCAGCATCGACGAGCCGCTCGACGATCTTCGGGCACTCGAGCTGATCGCGTGACCGAGCGCACTCGAGCTGATCGCGCAACTGACTTCGGGCAGACCACGCTGCCGTACTGCTCCTTCGTGATCGATGGAGAGCAGCATGTCGGCGTGGGGATCGGAACGCAGGTTCTCGACCTCACGTCAGCCTCCGTGGAGATCGTCCCCGACCACGCTGCACTGTTCGCCGACGGCAGGCTTGACGCCCTCCTCGCCGCCGGACCAGACGTGTGGCACCTGGTACGCGAGTCACTGCTTGCTCACACGCCGACCGATCACCTTCACGACGACGTCGAACTCGTGCTGCCGTTCACTGTTGCCGACTACGTCGACTTCTATGCCTCTGAGCACCACGCGACCAATGTCGGCAAGATCTTCCGCCCGGACGGAGATGCCCTGACCCCCAACTGGAAACACCTGCCGATCGGATATCACGGCCGCGCTGGCACCGTTGTCGTCTCCGGCACCTCGATCGTGCGACCGTCGGGGCAGCGCCGAACAACGGACGGTGAGATCACGTTCGGGCCCAGCGTGAAGCTCGACATCGAGGCCGAGCTGGGCTTCGTCGTCGGAGCACCTTCAGCCCTCGCCACCCCTGTGCCGATCGGCCAGTTCGCCCAGCACGTGTTCGGCGTCTGTCTTGTCAACGACTGGTCTGCGCGCGACATCCAGGCATGGGAGTACGTCCCGCTTGGCCCGTTCCTCGGCAAGTCGTTCGCCACGTCGATCTCACCGTGGATCATTCCGCTCGCCGCTCTCGACGGTGCCCGCGTCGATCAGCCGGTGCAGTCGCCCGAGCCGCTTCCCTACCTGCAGGCCGACGAGCCATGGGGGCTGGACATCGAATTCACGGTGACGATCAACGGTACCGAGGTCTCGCGGCCACCGTTCGCGTCGATGTATTGGACCGGCGCGCAGATGCTTGCCCACATGACGGTGAACGGAGCATCCCTGCGTACGGGCGATCTGTTCGCCTCCGGCACGATCAGTGGCGACCAGCCTGACCAGCGCGGGTCGCTGCTTGAGCTGTCATGGAATGGGACTGAGCCGATCATCCTCGCGGATGGCTCGACACGCTCGTTCCTCGAGGACGGCGACATCGTCACGATCTCCGCGGCTGCGAATCTGGCGGACGGGCAGCGGATGGAGCTCGGCGACGTGAGTGGCACGATCGTCGGCCGGCCCGCTTGATCTACCAGCCCGTGACTACCCATCGCTGATCTCTCGGCAATGCTTGCGCCAACCCGCGTGGGTGCGAGAACTACCTGAGCACGCTTGGCTGCAGGCGTTGCTGCAGGCCTCCTGGATCAGCGGCCGAATCGGCGAACAGGAGTTCCTTGTCGCGCCCGCACCAATTTGCGGTCGATCCGAGCCTGAACCTGCTCACAATTGACTAGCGTGTCTCTCGTGAACGCCGAGATCTTAGAGCCGCGCCGCAAGCCACGTTGGCGGTGGACCGACGTCGTCATGGTGATCTTGGTGGTCGTCGGGCTGGTCATCTTGATACGCCTGCTGGGTGACGTCGGTTTCGGCACGATCTGGAAGCAGCTTCGCTCGGCCGACCCGAAGTGGCTGATCTTGGGCCTGGTCGCTGCGCAGCTGATGTTCCTGACCCAGGCTGTCGTCCTGCGCGGAGCCTCGGCGGTGCACATCCCGTGGCGGCCGGCGATCGCGCTTCAAGCGGCGCTCAAGGTCTTCGGGCTCACGCTCCCCGGCTCAACGAGTCGGGTGGCGACCGACGTGCAATTCCTCGAGAACTTCGACGTCAAACCGCCTGAAGCGATCCTGACGGCGTCGATTGAAGAAGCCGCCCGCGGTATCTCACGCATCCTCCTGCTCCTGCTCGTGCTCCCGTTCGTCGACATCAAGCTCGAAGGACTGAGCGCGCCATCGATGCGTACCGTCCTGCTCGCAATCGGCGGTGTCGTGGTCGCCGCCGGGTTAGTCTCGTTCATCCCTCGCGCGCGCCAGAAGGTCATGGACATCGCCGCCCGGATCTGGAAGAGCCTCGTCGTCCTCGGCGGTCAGCAGAAGCGCCAGATCGGCATCCTCGGTGGAGCGCTCGCCACCGAGCTCGTGTACGCGTTGGCGCTCGGCTGCTTCGCCCAGGCGTACGACATCGGACTCTCGCCGATCGAGCTCGTCGCGGTCAACACTGCCGGATCGATGCTGGCCAGCGTCGTCCCGTCACCCGGCGGAATCGGCAGTGCAGAGGCGGCACTCACGGGTGTTCTCGTGGCGCTCGGTGTACCAGCAGAAACTGCGTTCCCGATCGCGCTGACTCAGCGTCTGGGAACGCAGTACCTGCCTCCGCTGTGGGGTTTGCTCTGTCTTCATTGGTTGCGCGGCAAGTCCTACCTCTAGCTCATTCCCAGCTGAATCCGTCGGGGTCGGTGAACGTGCCGGCGTCGCTGGTGATGGCGATGCGGTGCGAACCGCTTCCGTCGACGTCGACTCCGGCATCATGGGCGAGCGCCTTGCGGCCGTACAACGCGAGCTTGACCGGTGCGGTCTCGAACTCGACGTACTTGCTGCCGAAGCTCTTGGCGACGCTCAGGCCCTGATCGACGTAGAACTGTTTGGTCGCCTTGACGTCCTCGACGCCAAGCAGCAGCACGATGTCGTCGATCTCTCGGGTCGCCGGACCCGATTCCTTCTTCGACGATGAGGCGATCTTCCAGATGGCACCGTCGGGGGCTCGCAGCGAGCCGCCATACCCCCAGAAACTCTTGCTCACCGGCTTGATCGCCGAAGCGCCGGCCTCCAGCGCGGATGCAAACAGGTTGTCGACGGTGGAGGGCTGGCTCACAACGAGAGACAGGGTGTAACCGCGGAACCCGTCAGCGGACTCGTCGGATCCGGCACGAACGTCAAGCTCGCTACCGAGACCGAACGCGGCTTCATAGAACGCGCGTGCGGCCGTGGTGTCGGGGACTTCGAGGGTGATCTTCTTGATGGTTGTCATGCCATCAACGCTAGGCGCGGTGGGCGGCCGGTTGCTTCTCCATTACTGATCGTTCAGGAGACAGGCTCCAGCTCGGCGGTCTCCTTCTCGGTGAAGATGCGCGAGCGGATGATGAAGCGGTTGCCGGTCGGCCCCTCGATCGAGAATCCAGCACCGCGGCCGGGTACGACGTCGATCGTGATGTGAGTGTGCGACCAGTAGTTGAACTGCTCGCGGGATATCCACACCGGGGCAACCTCGCTGGCCCCGTACTCCAGATCACCAAGATGAACATCCTGGTGCCCCGTGAGAAACGTGCCCTGCGTGAAGCACATGGGTGCCGAGCCGTCGCAGCAGCCGCCCGACTGGTGAAACATCAGCGGCAAGGCATGCGAAGCCCGGAGGCTGCGGAGAAGTTCCGCAGCCTCCGGGGTGATCGCGACACGATCTACCATCAGAAGAAGCCGAGCTTGTTCTGGTCGTAGGACACCAACAGGTTCTTGGTCTGCTGGTAGTGGTCGAGCATCATCTTGTGGTTCTCCCGCCCGATGCCAGAGGACTTGTAGCCACCGAACGCAGCGTGCGCCGGGTACTGGTGATAGCAGTTGGTCCACACGCGGCCAGCCTGGATGTCGCGGCCCGCTCGGTATGCCGTGTTGGTGTCGCGCGACCAAACGCCGGCACCGAGTCCGTACAACGTGTCGTTCGCGATGTTGATCGCATCGTCGTAGTCGTCGAAGCCAGTGACCGAGACGACGGGACCGAAGATCTCTTCCTGGAAGATCCGCATCTTGTTGTGACCCTGGAAGATCGTCGGCGCCACGTAGTAGCCGCCCGACAGGTCGCCACCGAGGTCAACACGCTCACCGCCGGTGATGATGCGCGCACCTTCCTTCACGCCGATGTCGAAGTACGACAGGATCTTCTCAAGCTGATCGTTGCTGGCCTGCGCGCCGAGCATGGTGTCGGAGTCGAGCGGGTTGCCCTGCACGATGGCCTTGACCCGGTCGGTCGCCGCGGGCAGGAACTGCTCGAGGATCGAGTTCTGGATCAGACCTCGGCTCGGGCACGTGCACACCTCGCCCTGGTTGAGCGCGAACATCGCGAAGCCCTCGAGCGCCTTGTCGTAGAACGCGTCGTCCTTGCTGGCCACGTCCTCGAAGAAGATGTTGGGGCTCTTGCCGCCGAGCTCCAACGTCGAGGCGATCAGGTTCTGGCTCGCGTACTGCGCGATCAGACGACCCGTAGTGGTCTCGCCGGTGAACGCGATCTTGCGGATGCGCGAGCTCTGGGCCAGCGGCGCGCCTGCCTCGACGCCGAATCCGTTGACGATGTTCAGCACGCCGGGCGGCAGCAGATCACCGATGAGCTCGATGAGCAGCATGATCGAAGCGGGGGTCTGCTCAGCGGGCTTGAGGACAATGGCGTTGCCGGCTGCCAGTGCAGGTGCGACTTTCCACGTCGCCATGAGCAGCGGGAAGTTCCACGGGATGATCTGGCCCACCACGCCCAACGGCTCCTGGAAGTGGTACGCCACGGTGTTCTCGTCGAGCTGCGACAGCGAGCCCTCTTGAGCTCGGATGGCACCGGCGAAGTAGCGGAAGTGATCGACGACCAGGGGAAGGTCGGCCGCCATGCACTCGCGGATCGGTTTGCCGTTGTCCCACGTCTCACCGACGGCGAGCATCTCGAGGTTCTGCTCGATGCGGTCGGCGATCTGATTCAGGATGTTGGCACGGTCCGTGACCGAGGTCTTGCCCCAGGCAGGCGCAGCGGCGTGGGCGGCATCGAGGGCGGCCTCGATGTCCTCGGCGGTGCCGCGGGCGATCTCGGTGAACACCTTGCCGTTGACGGGCGAGACGTTCTCGAAGTATTGGCCCTTGACCGGGGCGACATACTCGCCGCCGATCCAGTGGTCATAGCGGGGTTTGTAGGAAACGACGCTTCCCTCGGTTCCCGGCTGGGCGTAGACAGTCATGGGGTGCTCCTTTGTGGTCAGTTACCGTGACCGTAGTCACAGCGACGTTGCACAAAGGTTGCTCAGCCGAGCTCCTCGTCGAGGTGTGCGACGTGGGCAGCCACCTGGTTGAAACGAGGTGAAGTGGGCGGCAGCACCTCGAGGGTGCGCTCCCAGATCTCGAAGTCGTCGCGGCCGTAGGCGGTGTCGGCGAACGACAGCAAAGCGTCTGCGTTGTCGCTGGTCAACAGGCACGAGCGGACATACATGTGAAGCTCCTCGCGCAGGCGCTCGATCGCCGGCGCGGTCGACGCAGGCAGGATTGGGCCGCGGTATGAGGCGACCGCGCGACGCAGGTGACCGCCCGCGAGATCCTCGCGCACCCGCAAGACATCAGTCTTGATCGCGCTCTTCAGCCGGTACGGACGCGAGGCCAGCTCAACGGATCCCAGCACCGACCGCAAGCGGGACATCTCCGCCCGGATGGTGACGGTCGCCTGCTCATCGTCGCTCAGTGCCACACCGAGCTCAGCAGTGGTCAACCCGTCAGATGATTCGGCGATCAGCAGCAGCAGCTCGCTGTGCCGCAGGCTGAGTCGCGTGGTCGTCGACCCATTCCTCAGGGTTGCCCCATGACCGCCCAGCACGTCGAGACCAGGCAGCGACCATCCAGGTGAGACGACAGATGCCGGTTTTGACGGGCTGAGCCGCTCGATGCGCAGCTCTGCTTCGACCGCAGCAACCGTTGCCCGTACGAGGGTGAGGCTCTGTGGCGTTGCCACCTCGGCGCCGCCGGTGAGGTCGAGCACGCCGAGCACCGCCCCCGTGTCGGGATCGTGGATCGGAGCCGCCGAACAGCTCCACGGTGCCACCTGCCTGGCGAGATGCTCAGCGCCGAAGATCTGGACCGGACGATCGAGTGCCAGGGCGGTGCCGGGTGCGTTTGTGCCGGCGCTGATCTCGCTCCAGTCGGCGCCGGGAACGAAGTGCATTGCCTCGGCGCGCGATCGCATCGACGGTGATCCCTCGACCCACAACAGCTGGCCGACGGCATCGCTCACCGCAACGAGCAGGCCTGCGTCCGCAGCGCTCTCGACCAACAGCCGCCGGATCACCGGCATACCTGCAGCCAGCGGGTGCGTGTCCCGAATCTCTGCGAGGGCAGCGTCATCAAGCCTGATGGCGGCCATCGCCTGCTCGGGATCGAGTCCGCCCTCAACACTGCGTTGCCATGAATCCAGCACCAATTGCCGGAGGGCGGGGTCTGCATGACCCGTGCTCACGAACTCGTCGTGTGCCTCGTTGAGATACTTCGACAGCGACGCCGCATCTACTCCAGGTGGCATCGCGAAATCGTTCTTCCCCACCATCTTTGGAGTGTACGTCGGGGCCTGTCAGTCGTCCCGGGCCAAAAGGCCTTTCCCCAGCCGTCGAGGAGCGCGTTGCGAGCGTCAGCTGCAGCGCGACAGCACGTCTATGTCGGAGCAAAAACCCGTCTGTCGACGCTTGAGGCACATCAGTCCGATCAACGCCCCGTCCAGGCCGATCACGGCCACCCGACGGACACCGTCATCGATCATCGAGCGCTGCACATCTGACGCCGAGGCCCCTGGCGACACGGTTCGACCCTCGAGGGTCGACCATGACAATGCTGGGCCAGTTGCGCCTGGCGCCGGGAGGTCGTCTCGGGTCAGGGTCCCAACAAGCTTCGCGCCCTCTGTGAGCAGCACCATGTGCACGTGCTCGTTGGCCAACGTCTCGCGTGCCTCGTCGATCGAGGCCTCGGCGGGCAAGGTCTTGGGATGCTGGAGCATGACCGCGCCCACTCGTGCATCCGCGACGTCTGGAAGAGCGTTCATTGTGAGATGTTGTCCCACCCGCGGCGAGGACGGTGGCTTCCCAGATGGTCATCGCGGCTGCGGTAGACGATGTAGGGACGGGTCACATAGCCAACGGGTGCACTGAACACATGAACGAGCCGGGTGAACGGCCACAGCGCGAAGAGGCCGAACGCGACGAGGGCATGGAGCTGGAAGCCCAATGGCGCATCTGCCATCAGCGATGCATCCGGGTTGAACGCCAGGAATGAGCGGTACCAGACCGAGACACCTTCTCGATAGTTGTATTCCCCGCCGATCGTCATGATCGAGCCCGCGATGGTGTTCCACATCCCAAGGAAGATCACGACGGCCAGGAAGGCATACATCACCTTGTCCATGACCGTCGTCGCCGAGAACACCGGACCAACGGTGCGTCGTCGGTAGATCAGGATCGCCATGCCCACCACGGTCATCACCCCGGCCGCGAGACCGCCCGTGACGGCCACCACGTGGTACGCCGTGTGACTGATACCCACGGCGTCGGTCCAAGATTGCGGGACCAGCAGACCGACGATGTGACCCCCAACCACTCCGAGCATCCCGAAGTGGAAGAGCGGGCTGCCGATCCGCAACATCCGGTTCTCATAGAGTTGGGACGAACGGGTGGTCCAGCCGAACTTGTCATAGCGGTAACGCCACCAGTGCCCGACGATGAACGTGGTCAGGCAGATGTAGGGAAACACCACGAAAAGGAAGTCATTCATCAGCGAGCTCCTGGGAAGGACGGCATCGGCAACAGGGTTTTCTCGGGCGCAGCGCCCGGACTGAACTGGGGAGCAGCAAACGGCGCCAACCCGACCTCTTCCTCCGGCGGCCCTACTGCGGCGAGTCGGCTCACTGCGTCGCGCTCTTCTCCGCGCAGCGGCGGCAAGGTCGCGGTGACCGCGTCGATCACTCTGGCCCACGGCGAGTCAAGATCCTGCAGCGAGAGCCTCAGCAGCTCCAGACCCGCACGGTGATCAAGCATCAGCTGCCGACCGGCGTCCTGATCGACAGTGGCCGCGAACTCCAGCACCACACAGAGGTGGTCTGGCAGCTCGGCATCGTCGAGTTCGAAACCCGCCTGCATGTAGGTCTGCTTAAACCGCAACAGCGCCATTCCCCGTTTGCGAGTGTCCCCGTGGGCGAAATAGGTCAGGAAAAGGTTGCAACGACGCCTGTTGTCGAATGTCTCCACATACTCGGCCTGAAGGTCGTCCAACGGCACGGACCCCAGCCTCGCAACAGCAGCGCGGATGGGCTCGGCCACATGCTTTGGCAATTCTTCGGCGGCCATCCGCGCAAGTTCAAGGCGCTGCGGGAGGTCCGGCCCGGGATAGTCGATCAGCAGCGATGCCGATTGCCACGTCGCGAGAAGCTGCGCTGTGCTCAACGCCGATCTCACCCTGGTGCTCATCTGAAGTCAGCTCCGCCGGTGAGCCCGCCAGTGCCGCCGGGTCCGGTCGCCCCATCGTCAACATTTTCGGGAGTGGTGCCAGCCGAATCGGGATTCGGACCATCTGGGGCAGGTGGGAACAGCCCGGTGGGTGCTCCCCGCCCGTCCCAGTTGAGCAGGTTGACCCGTTTGCTCGCGTCCTCCGGAGCAGCCAAGGTGTCGGAGAGTTGCCGGTTCTGCAGCATCCGGAAGTTCTCCACGGCGATGGGCGTCGGGGTTCCAGAACCCTCCCCGAAGATCTCCGGGTTGCCGCCGCCGTACTCCGAGACCGAGCATTCGGTGGACAACTCCTCCAAGGAGTGTGCCTGCTCGGCATGCGAGGTCGGAATGACGTACCGCTCGTCATACTTCGCGATCGCCAGGAGTCGGTACATGTCGTACATCTCCTGCTCGGTCATCCCGACCGCCGCGGGGATGGAGGCATCCGGTTCGCGACCCATGTTGATGTCGCGCATGTAGCAGCGCATTGCGGCGAGTTTCTTGAGCACGGCGTCGACCGGCTCGACCTCGCCGGCGGTGAAGAGCTCAGCGAGGTACTCGATCGGGATCCGTAGCGCGTCGATGGCAGCGAACAGGTTGCCCTTGTCCTCAGCATCCTCACCTGTCTCAGCAACGACATCCACGACTGGCGACAGCGGCGGTATGTACCAGACCATCGGCATCGTGCGGTATTCCGGATGCAGCGGAAGTGCCACCTTGAACGTGTTGATCAACGCATAGATCGGGGATCGCTGAGCGGCATCCACCCAGTCACGCGCAATGCCCGCCTTCTCGGCCTCACGGATCACCTGCGGGTCGAACGGATCGAGGAACACCTCACGCTGAGCTTCGTAGAGCCCCTGATCGTCCGTGGTCGACGCGGCCTCGAGCACCTTGTCAGCGTCGTAGAGCATCAGACCGATATAGCGCAACCGACCCACGCAGGTCTCCGCGCAGACGGTCGGCAGGCCAACCTCGATGCGCGGGAAGCAGAACGTGCACTTCTCGGCCTTGCCCGTGCGGTGATTGAAGTAGACCTTCTTGTAGGGACAACCCGAGACGCACTTGCGCCATCCGCGGCACCTGTCCTGGTCGACCAGGACGATGCCGTCCTCTTCGCGTTTGTAAATCGCGCCGCTGGGGCAGGAGGCGGCACAAGACGGGTTGAGGCAGTGCTCGCAGATTCGTGGCAGATAGAACATGAAGGTCTGCTCGAACTCAAACTTCACCTTGTCGGCAATCTTCGCCAGCATCGGATCGCGGTGCGCCGTCTCGGTGGAACCACCGAGATCGTCGTCCCAGTTGGCCGACCACTCGATCTTCATGTCCTTGCCCGAGATCAGCGACTTCGGCCGAGCCACCGGGGTGTGCTCCTGGGCTGGAGCGTCGGTGAGGGTGGAGTAGTCGTACGTCCACGGCTCGTAGTACTCATCCATCGAGGGAAGCTTGGGGTTGGAGAAGATGGTGAGCAGATTCTTGAGCCGTCCACCGCCCTTGAGCTGGAGCCGTCCCCGCTTGTTGAGCGCCCACCCTCCTTGCCACTTCTCCTGGTCCTCATAGGTTCGCGGGTAGCCAAGGCCTGGACGGGTCTCGACGTTGTTGAACCACACGTACTCAGTGCCTGATCGGTTGGTCCACGCCTGCTTGCAGGTCACCGAACAGGTATGACACCCGATGCACTTGTCGAGATTCATGACCATCGCCATCTGCGCCATGACCTTCATCAGTACGTCACCTCCTGGCTGCGCTTGCGAATGATGGTGACCTCGTCACGTTGGTTCCCGGTCGGGCCGAGGTAGTTGAAGGCGAATGTCAGCTGTCCATAACCGCCGATGAGATGCGACGGCTTCACCAAGAGCCTGGTCAGCGAGTTGTGGATGCCACCCCGTTTCCCGGAGGTCTCTGCCAGCGGCACGTCGATCAGCCGATCCTGGGCGTGGTACATGTACACCGTTCCCTCCGGCATGCGGTGCGAGACGATCGCTCGGGCAACCACGACGCCATTGCGGTTGACCGCCTCGATCCAGTCGTTGTCCTTGATGCCGACCTTGACGGCGTCGCGGTCGCTCATCCAGATGTTCTGGCCCCCGCGCGACAGCGACAACATGAACAGGTTGTCCTGATATTCAGAATGGATTGACCACTTGTTGTGCGGGGTCAGATAACGCACCGTCAGTCCCTCGACCTCAGCATTTCCCGAGCCGTCCGAGCCCCGCGCGCCGTCGGACAGAGTGCCCAGTGCCGGTTCGGCAAACAACGCCGCCATGTTCAGCGGTGGTCGGTAGATCGGAAGACCCTCTCCGAGCTCGGTCATCCAGTCGTGATCCAGGTAGAAGTGCATCCGTCCGGTCAGGGTGTGCCACGGCTTCTTGCGCTCCACATTGATGGTGAAGGGCGAGTAGCGCCGCCCCCCGGTCTCTGAGCCCGACCACTCCGGCGAGGTGATGACCGGCACTGGCGGACCCTGGGTGTCGGCGAAGGTGATCTGCTTGCCCTGGTTCTCCTCGGCAAGGTCAGCCAGCCGTACACCGGTGCGCTTCTCCAAGGTCTTGAAACCCTGGGTGGCAAGGTGCCCGTTGGTGGTGCCAGACAGCGCGAGGATCGCTTCGCAGACATGCGTGTCTCGCTTCAATGAGGGCCGACCATCGGCAGGCCCCCCGCGTACGGAACCGTTCTTGGCCCGCAGGTAGTCGACCTGCGCGCCAAGCTCGAACGTCACACCCTTGGTCGTCGCGCCCAGTGTGTCGACCAACGGTCCCAGCGCGTTCATCTTTTCCGCGACCGCGCCATAGTCACGCTCGACCTCGACCAGCTTGGGCATGGTGACCCCTGGGATCGGCTCACACTCCCCCTTCTTCCAGTCGCGTACGACGCCGTGAGGGTTGGCCATGGCATCGGGGGTGTCGTGGGTGAGCGGCACCGCCACCACGTCCTTGCGCACTCCCAGGTGGATTGCGGCCAGCTCGCTGAACCTGGCGGCAATCGTCTGCCAGGCATCCCAGTCGGTGCGGGTCTGCCAGGGCGGCGCGATCGCTGGGTTGAAGGAATGGATGAAGGGGTGCATGTCGGTGGTGTTGAGATCATGCTTCTCATACCAGGTCGCGGCAGGAAGGACCACGTCCGAAAACACCGTCGTGCTGGTCTGTCGAAAGTCGATCGACATCAGCAGGTCGAGCTTGCCCTCAGGCGCGGTGTCGCGCCACTTCACGTCACGGGGCCGCAGCTCCTCGGGTGTCTCGGTGGCTCGTACCGACGAGTCGGTGCCGAGGAGGTGTTTGAGGAAGTACTCGTTGCCCTTGCCAGATGAGCCGAGCAGATTGGCCCGCCAGATCGACAGGATGCGTGGATAGTTCTGCGGCGCATCCGGGTCCTCGCCGGCAAAGACCAGCTCACCGGACTTGAGCTGGTCAACGACGTATTCGCCGACCGGCTTGCCAGCAGCCGCCGCGTCGTCACTGAGGTCGAGCGGGTTGCGATCGAACGTGGGGTAGGACGGCATCCATCCCATCCGGGCGCTCTGCGCGATCACGTCTGCGGTCGACTTGCCGGCCAGCTGGCCCTTGCCTGTCGTGGCCGAAAGTGTGTCGGCGCCGAACTGGTCGTACCGGAACTGGTTGGTGTGCAGGTACCAATAGGCGGTCTGGATCATGTTGCGCGGTGGGCGGTTCCAGTCGAGCGCGTTGGCGATCTGCGTGTAACCGGTGATCGGCCGCACCTTCTCCTGACCGACGTAGTGCGCCCAGCCACCGCCGTTGACACCTTGGCATCCCGTCAGATTCGTCAGCGTGAGGAAGGCGCGGTAGATCGTGTCGGAGTGGAACCAGTGGTTGGTGCCGGCGCCCATCACGATCATCGATCGGCCTTTGGACTCCTCGGCATTTGCGGCGAATTCTCGCCCGATGCGCGCAGCGGTGGCGGCCGGAACACCGGTGATCGCCTCCTGCCAGGCCGGGGTGTAGGGCGACTCGGCGTCGTCGTAGCCCTTGGCCCACTCTCCGGGCAGCCCGTCTCGGCCCACACCGTACTGGGCCAGCAGCAGGTCGAAGACCGTGGTGACGAGATGTCCGTCAATGCGTCGTGCCGGGACACCTCGTGGCAGGTCTGCGGCGGCCCCGTCGGGGGTGTCGAAGCGCGGCATCTTGACCAACACGGTCTCCGTCGCCCCGTCGAGCAACGAAAGCTGGGGATCGACGTCGCCCAACTCGAGGTTCCACTTGCCGACTCCGGCATCGCCGTACCGGTGGCCGAGCGAGCCGTTCGGCACGACCGGGTCGCCCGTACGCGCGTCGATGAGCACGGTCTTGAACGCCGCGTTCTCCTCACTTGCATGGTCGGTGAGATCGGATGCGGTCAAGAACTTTCCGGCGGTGAGCTGGCCGTCCACACCCTCGTCGAGCTTCACCAGGTGCGGCAGGTCGGTATAGGTCTTGACGTACTCGGTGAAGTAGGGCGTCTGCCGATCGATGAAGAACTCCTTGAGCACCACATGACCCATCGCCATGGCCAGCGCGGCATCGGTTCCGGGCTTGGCCGGCAACCACTCGTCGGCGAACTTCACGTTGTCGGCGTAGTCGGGCGCGACGGCGATGACCTTCTGGCCGCGATAGCGCGCCTCCGTCATCCAGTGCGCATCCGGGGTCCTGGTGACCGGGAGGTTCGACCCCCACATGATCAGGTAGCCGGCGTTCCACCAGTCGCCGGACTCGGGCACGTCAGTCTGGTCACCGAACACCTGAGGCGAGGCGACCGGCAGATCCGCATACCAGTCGTAGAAGCTCAGCATCGAGCCGCCGATGAGGTTCACGAAACGAGCACCTGATGCGTGCGAGACCATCGACATCGCCGGGATCGGGGAGAATCCGGCCACCCGGTCGGGCCCGTACTTCTTGATCGTGTGCACGTGAGCCGCAGCGACGATCTCCGCAGCCTCTTCCCATGTGGCGCGAACCAGCCCCCCTTTGCCGCGTGCCGACTTGTATGCCTTGGCGCGCAGCGGGTTCTCGACGATGTGCTCCCAGGCACGCACCGGATCGCCGTCGTGCTGCGACTTGGCTTCGCGGTACATCTGCAACAGGACACCTCGAACATACGGATAGCGCACCCTGGTGGGCGAATAGGTGTACCAGGAGAACGCGGCACCTCGCGGGCATCCTCGGGGCTCGTACTCCGGCGAGTCTGGCCCCGCCGACGGATAGTCGGTCTGCTGCGTCTCCCAGGTGATGATCCCGTCCTTGACATAGACCTTCCACGAGCACGATCCCGTGCAGTTGACGCCATGGGTCGAACGCACCACCTTGTCGTGGCTCCAGCGGTCTCGATAGAAGTCGTCCGCCTCGCGACCACCCAGCTTGTGCATCGTCCGCAGGTCTGGAGACACCTCGGCCTTCGTGAAGAAGCGTCGGGACTTGACCAAGGCGTCGCTCAGTGGTCCATCCATCCCGATGTCACGTTCTGTGGTGGGCTGTTCGGGCTGAATGTCGGTTGTCACGAGGAGTGCCTCCCTGTTGTGTTGCCTGCTTGTTGACCGTACCCCCGCTGAAGGGGCGTGCGCTCTTGCCCTCCCGTGCGACTGCCCATCGGTAGGGTGCGAGGGTGGCTGAGACAGGCATGAGTCGCGTACGTCGGGCGGTTGAGGGACTGACGCCTGGCTATTTCGCGCTGGTGATGGCCAGCGGAATCATCTCGGTGGGGATGAAGCTCAAGGGCTTCGACGCCATCTCGATGACCTTGCTGATCATCTGTGCGGCTGGATTCGTGATCTTGCTCGGCCTGACCGTGTGGAGGTTCATCGCCTATCGCAGCGCGATCAACCATGACTTCCTGCGCCCCGATCGGGCCTTCGGCTTCTTCACCTTCGTGGCGGGCACCAATGTGCTCGGCGTGCGGCTGGGCATGGAGGGCGCCTACCTGGCCACCGGCGTCCTGTTGGGGTTGGCCGGCACGGTCTGGTTGCTGCTCGGCTACGTAGTGCCCTGGACTGCAGTTCTCGGTCGGGTTGAACGACCGGTCGTGGCCACCGCGAACGGCACGTGGTTCATCTGGGTGGTCGCCAGCCAGTCCGTCGCGATTGCCGCCGCCACCATTGAGCCCATCGTCACCACCGGACGCCGCGAGCTCGCGGTTCTGGCGGTGATGTCGTGGTCCGTCGGCATCTTCCTGTACGCCGCCACCGCGATGATCGTCTCGCTGCGACTGATGCTCTACAAATTCGGACCCGAGGAGCTCACCCCGCCCTACTGGGTGGCGATGGGAGCCTTGGCCATCACGGTCCTGGCCGGCGCCCGGATCGTGGAGATGGCCGACGCCCCGATGGTGGACGTGACCCGCGACCTGATCGCTGGCCTCGCGGTGGTGTTCTGGGCCTTCGCGACCTGGCTGATCCCCGTTCTGGTCGCAGCCGGGTGGTGGCGCCATGTCCGCCGGGTTCCGCTGCGGTACGAAGCCACCCTGTGGAGTGTGATCTTCCCACTCGGCATGTATGCCGTGGCCGGGATCTATCTCGGTGAAGCAGACCGCCTGCCAGTCGTTGCCGCCATCGGCAGCGCCGAGCTGTGGGTCGCGTTGGGTGCCTTCGCAGTGGTCATGGCGGCCATGCTCGATCACCTCGTTCGCACCGTCGTACTGCCTTCCAGAGCTAGTCACTGATCAGGCTCTTCCCTGGATGGGCGGCATGCCACGCAGCGATCGCCGCGTCCCAGTCACTGCCAGTCAAGGCGGTCAGAGACGCGGGAAACAGTCCGTCCTCCTCCTTGCTGATGTGCTCTCGGAGCTCGGGCACGGCATCGCGAATCCGTTGCTGGTCGACCGGATCGCTCACATCAGCGCTGGCCAGCAGCTCGGCGAGCTCACGGTGCTCCGACACCAACGGCACGATGTGATCGGCGTACTCGGCCTGACTCGCCATGACCGCGAAGATGCCGTTCTCCTCACCCTGCCAGTGGCTCTCCAGCTCCCCCGCCATCCTCGACATCGCGATCCGCGCCTGTTCCAGGTCGTCCCTGTCGATCGCCCGGACGATGTCATCAGCCAGACCGGTGACACGCTCGTGCTCGGCAACGTAGTCGCGAATCAAAGGCATGTCGCGGCAACCGCAGTAGTGGCACATCGGAATGCTCAGCCCTTCGTCGCACCAGTACGAGCAGCCTCGACATGAGCCTGCTCCGTTCGACGGACAACCGTGATCGTGAGCAGCGCGGTCAGGGCAGCCGTTGCCGAGAGCATCCAGAGACCGATCGCGTAGGAGTCCGTGCGCCCGTAGACGTAGCCCATGATCAGCGGCGGAACGAATCCGCCGAGGCCGCCCGCTGCACCGACCATCCCGGTGACACCACCCACGCGAGATGGGTCAGTGACCTTGGCGATCAGCGCGAATGTGGCACCGGTACCCGATCCGAGTGCCATCGCCATGATCAGGAATGCCGCAGTACCGGCGTGTTCGAGAATCGGATGGGTGGCCGCGAAACCGGCGCACACGACAACCACCACGTACCCGCTGGCCAGTACCGGGATCGGCCCGATTCGGTCGGAGAGCCAACCGCCTACTGGCCGCATGATCACTGCCACGATGACAAATCCTGCCATCCGGTTGGCGGCGTCTGCCGGAGTCAGCCCGTAGTCAGTCTTGAGAAAGGCGGGAAGGTAGACCGAGAACGCCACATACCCACCGAAGGCGACCGCATAGAGGATGCTCGCCTGCCACGTGATCGGCAGCCGTGCATTGGCCTTCAGGCGCGCCGCAAGCGAGGTGGTCGGAGCCTGACGGCCCGGCGCGTCCTCCAAGAGCATCCATGCGATCAGGGCGAACACCAGGAGTCCAGCCGCGGCGAACAGGAATGGGGCCTTCTCGCCCAGGTTCGTATAGAGCTTCACGGTGGTCAGCGCACTGATCGCAGTGCCGCCCATACCGGCGCCGAAGATCCCCACCGCAAGCCCCCGACGTTCGGGCGGGAACCACGCGTTGACAAACGGAACTCCGACGGCAAACGCCGTCCCTGCGATTCCGAGGAAGAAGCCGCCGATCAGCAACGCCGGATAGCTGGTCTGCCCGAAGAACCCGAGGAACAGGACCGGAACGATCGTCGTCAGTGAGACGAGTACGAACATCTCCCGACCACCATATTTGTCAGTCAGCGCGCCGACAGCGATGCGGCCCAGGGAGCCGACGATCACCGGGACGGCCACAATGAGCGAGACCTGCCACTCGCTGAGCTTGCCGACCACGCCGCTGTCGCGAAACACCGGACCCAGCGGGCTGAGCAGCGCCCACGCCCAGAAGTTCACCGCGAACCCGACGGTGGCCAAGATCAACATCAGCCACGGCGATCGGCCGACGGCCGGGGTGTCGTTTGCGGTTACTTCAACGTCGTGCTCCATCACAGTTGTTACCTTTCGATTTGGGTGCCGACGACTCACGTACGAGTCTCGGTCAACAATGTATTCACGACCTGTGCAGACGTGGGTGCTCTGGTCAGCGGCACGACGGCCACCGGCGCGCTGGCTTCCCGCAGGATGCGAGAGGCAAATGATCGGGTGTCGGACCGCAGATGTGAGCGGGCGGGCTGGCCCACCACGAGGATCGAGGCATGCAGCCCCCAGTCCAGGCACGCACGCACGCGGTCGCCTCCTTCAACGACACAACGGGCCCGCGCCGCTGGATGGTGCCTCTGCAAATGGCTGACACGACCTTCGAGGTGGGTGAGATGCGCCTGGCGTTCCTTGTAGTCACAGAGCATGCCAGCAGCGTAGACAACCTCGAGCCGCTCACCTCGTCTGACGGCTTCATCGAATGCAAAGTGAAGCTGCGGGTCGATCTCCTGGGCTATGTCAACCACGGCAACCACGGCGCGCGTCTGCCTCGCCGCCAGATCCGTACGAGGAACCACCACGACCGGCGCCGTCGATATCATCGCCACGGCTTGGGCGATTTCCAGCCCGCTCGCCCTCGCGATCCACGGCAGCTCGTCAGCGCCCAGCACCACAACCCTTGCGCGGCACGCTTCGGCGGCAAGCGCCTCGACAACGTCGCCTCCCAACACGACTGTTGTCACGGGAACATCGGCGGCCAGATATCTGGCCAGGTCCCTGAGTCCTTCGAACAGGGGAGCCGCTGTCGCGAGGTCGGGGGTGACATGTACCGCACGAAGACCTGACCTGCGTCGACCGGCTTCTGCGAGCGCATATTTCACCACGTCGGGATGCTGATTGACTCGCAGTCCAATCACGGTGGGGTGCTCATTCATGGCGTGCTCCTGTCGCACTCACCGCGCGCACCTTCCCCGAATCGATGATTCGGGGAAGGTACCGGCGTCACTTGAGGATGGGGTTCTGCTTCACGAAGGAGAACTTCTCCCACATCTTGCCGAGACCCAGTGTGTGACCGGCGGCCGTCATCGCGAGGATTGCGAGCAACAGGGCGTAGATCAGGTGATCATCCAGGAACGGGTTGTTGTCTGGAGGCAACACGGCGGTCCACATCAGCACCAGAAGCAGAGCTCCGGCCGCAGCGGCGAGACGAGTCGCGACGCCGAGGATGAGTGCCACACCGATGCCCAGCAGTCCGATCATGAACAGCCAGTCGGCCCAGGCATCGCCTGCAATGCCTTGGTAGAAGTCGGCAAACGGTCCCTTGGTTGCGTGACCGAGGAAGCCTGCCGTGGGGCTTCCGCCATTGACCCACGCGTCGGCCTTGGCCGTCTCGTGGCCGAGGCCGAAGGTCTTGTCGAGGAAGGGCCACAGGAACGTCCATCCCATGGCCAGTCGGGTGATACCCAAGACCAGCGACAACGAGCCGCTGTGGGTGGCAGCATCTGTGCTGCGATCGTCGAGTGGTGTACTCATGTGAAACTCCTCAAGTCGGGTTACATGACAACCATCGCGAAGATCAGCTGCGGGATTCAGGGCCACATGGTCACAATGCGTGTGACCAAGGTCCCCACCGCCGCGTGCTGAAAGGCTGTGGCGACTGGATCGACGAGTACGCGAGGATGACACCGAAAGCATCTGAAGGAGTCGACATGTCAGTCAACCCGGAGTACAAGGCAGGCAAGATCAGCGAACTGCCCGAAGCCGAGTGTCGCGTACTGCTCTCGACCACCACGGTGGGGCGCATCGCCTTCGTCGACGACGAAGGACAACAGCTTGTGCCGGTGAACTTTGCGTTCATTGACGACGCCATCTACTTTCGGACCCGCCCGGACGGCTTCTTGGCTCGGCTCGCCCTCGGGCACGACGATGTGGCATTCGGCGTCGATCACCACGATGACACCTATCGCCACGGCTGGAATGTGACCGTCCGCGGCGCCGTCGAACAGGTTGAGGACCGTGCGACCATCAGCATGGTGCTGAGCCATGGCCGACTGCGGCCGTGGGCAGGTGGCGTACGCCCGATGGTGATGCGGGTGGTCCCCGAGGACATCTCAGGTCGCAGAGTCGCAGGGCAATGACCACGTCTGGTCGGACGTCCGGGACGTTATGGTAAGTCCCAGAACCCTGCCAGCGAGACTCGGAGTGAACGTATGGGCGAAGGCCCGAATCTAGACTTCGAGGCGTTGCTTGCGCAGCTTGAGCAGGCCGACCGCACGATCGCGTCGCAGTCGCGCTTGCGCGATCTGGTCCGCGTCAACCACGATCTGACGAGCAATCTCGATCTCCCCACCGTGTTGCGGCGAATCGTCGAGATTGGTCTCGAGCTGATTCACGCCAGATACGGCGCGATGGGTGTGCTAGGTGACGAACGCCGCCTTGACCAGTTCATCCACGTGGGCATGGAACCAGGCGTTGCAGCACGCATTGATCACCTGCCGGAGGGCAAAGGTCTCCTCGGCGCGATCATCGACGATCCACGGCCCGTCCGCCTGGCCGAGATCTCATCAGATGCCAGATCCAGCGGCTTCCCCGCCAACCATCCACCGATGACGAGCTTCATCGGCGTGCCCATACGGGTACGCGGCGCTGTGTTTGGCAACCTCTACCTGACCGACAGCCGCAACGGTGAGTTTTCGGCCGACGACGAAGAGCTCGCACAGTCTCTGGCCGCGACGGCGGCGATCGCGATCGAGAATGCTCGCCTGTTCGAGGACTCCGAATATCGCTCGCGCTGGTCGACGGCGCTGGTCGACATCTCACGGCGTCTCATGACGGCCGAGGACACCGATGACGTCGATGCCCTCATCGAGCGGGTCCACCGTCTCGCCGAGGCAGATCTCGTGACGGTCGCCATGGTCGATGCAGCAGGCGATGAGCTTGTCATCGACCGAGTGGTCGGAGATCGTGGAAAGGACCTGCAGTCGCTCACCGTTGCGGTGGCGGATTCGATTGCCGCCACGGCGATGCGCATGGGCGAACCCGCGATCGTCGGTCGCGGGTTGACTGTCCACGCTGGCAGCTTCGATGACCGGGTCATGCTGGCGCACGCGATGCTGATCCCGTTCACCTCTGCCGGCAGCGCGGGACTGATGACGGTTGCCCGCCAAGATGACCGACCGAGCTTCGTCGCTCGAGACCTCGACATGGGCGTGTCCTTCGCCGGTCACATCTCCGTTGCGCTGGATCGAGCGGATGCGAGAAGTGCCCGCCGGCGCGTGGAGCTGCTCGAGGACCGAAACAGGATCGCCCGGGACCTGCACGATCACGTCATCCAGCGGCTCTTCGCGGCGGGCCTCAACTTGCAGGCCGCGGCGTCGACGGCCAACGCTGGTCTGGCCACCCAGATCACTGCTCAGATCAAGGAGATCGACGGAGCGATCACCCAGATCAGGCAAAGCATCTTCGCAATCCACCGCGAGTCCGAAAGTACGTCAGCGAGCCTGCGAGCTCGCATCTTGGAGATTGTCGATAGATCGTCAGACCAGCTCCCTCAAAGGCCCCGTGTCACATTCATCGGGCCGGTCGACCTGATGGCCGATGCCGCGCTGACCGACGACATGTCTGCCGTGGTCACCGAAGCACTGGCCAACGCGATCCGTCACGCCCAGCCCGACAGTGTCGACATTGAAGTCGCCTCCTCGTCGGGTCAGGCCAGCGTCGAGGTCAAGGATGACGGTGTGGGACTCGGCCCCAGCCCCCAGCTGAGCGGTTTGAGCAACCTGCGTCAAAGGGCCGAGTCGCGCGGCGGCACATTCGAGATCGGCGCCCTGGCCAGCGGCGGCACACGAGTCTGGTGGTGCGTCCCGGTCTGAGGCTCAGTGGTCGTGCAGCAGTCGGCTTGCCAACACGGCAGCCTGGGTGCGGCGCTCAAGTCCGAGCTTTGCCAAGACGTTGGACATGTAGTTCTTCACAGTCTTCTCAGCCAGAAAGAGTCGGTCACCAATCTGGCGGTTGGTCATTCCTTCTGCGACGAGCTCAAGGATCCGTCTTTCTTGGGCGGTGAGCGACTTCAGCTCATCGGGTTCGCTGGATGCACCCTCGCGAATGCGCTCCATCACCTTGGCCGTCACACCGGGGTCGATCAGCGATCCTCCTGCTGCGACGTGTCGCACCGCCGAGACCAGATCCTGTCCGGTCACCTGCTTGAGCACATACCCAGCAGCACCTGCCATGATCGCTGCGAACAGCGCTTCGTCATCGTCAAATGACGTCAGGATGATGGCCTTGACCTCAGGGTTGGTCGAGCGGATCTGTCGACAGACCTCGATGCCGCTGCCGTCGGGCAACCGTGCGTCGAGAACCGCCACGTCCGGAATCAGTGCGGGTATGCGCGCCAGAGCCGCCGAAGCCGTACCGGCTTCGCCGACGACCTCTAGATCGCCTGCGCTCTCCAGCAGTTGCCTCAGTCCTGCGCGCACGACCTCGTGATCGTCAAGCAGAAAGACGCGGGTCGCCATGAAACCTCCGACATACGAGTGGGGCGTTGCCAGTATGCACTCTCAGGCGAGCTTGGCCACGGTCAAGAGCACGGCGGAGTCCTCGACGGCCTCCAACGCGTGGCGGGAGTCAGGGATGGTCATCAGGTCGCCCGGTGATCCGTTCCAACGGTTCTCTCCTGCCACGAGGGTGACCCGACCCTTCAACACCTGGAGTGTCGCCTCGCCGGGATTCTCGTGCTCGTCGAGGTTGGTGCCGGCACGCAACGCGATGAGAGTTTGACGCAACACGTGTTCATGACCCCCGTAGATGGTGTGAGCGCTGCGACCGCTGGAGCTTGTGGCGGCCACCTCGAGGTGTTCACGGGCAAGTGCCTTCAGTGACTGCTTTTGCATGAGGTTCCTTCGTTCGTTGGTCTCAGTGATCCGTGCGGGCGCACGCTCACAGTCTGAGGAGGAGCACGCCCGAGACGATGAGCGCTGCAACCTTGACGATCTCGAGCAGGACATACCAGTGGTGGCCACCGGATCGAGCCACGACTTCACGACCCGGGCGAGGCCGGGTCGTATGAGGGCGACCTGGATCAGTAGTGCGGCGACGGCCACCAGCACGCTGACGACGACCCGACTCGGCGGCGGGGCGGCCGTCATCACGGTCAGCAGAACGGCCGCGAACACTGCCTCGGCAATGTTGAGGGCCCTGAAGACCAAGCGACCGATGCCAAGCCCGATCGGGACGGTCACGCCCGGTGCACGGAACTTCAACGGAGTTTCCAGGAACGAGATCGCCAGGACCATCCCGAGCCAGGTGAAAGTCATGGCCGTCCCCACCAAGATCATGATGTCTCCGCGAGATTGCTCAGGTGAGCCAGGCATAGGTCTGGCTCCGCGAATGGCTCAAGTCGATCGACGGTCGAGATGTCGCCCATCGCGGTCATTGCTCCCTGCATGAGACCCAGATGCACGGGGCAGATCACGTGTTTGTGCTCAGGTATCAAGTCGAGAAACGGGCAGTGGTGCAGCTCAATCTCTCGCCGCCCGGATGAGTCGTCGATCTTGGGAGAGAAGCCGAGATCATCCAGGATCACCAGCAGTCGATCGACGGCAGGCAATCCATCGGCCCCGCCTTGCTCAGCTTGTCCATGGGCAAGGCGCTCGCCCCACGCCCGTCCCGCACGGATTCCTTCGTCCACCGGATCGGTCGTCGCTGACATTCTTGTCGCCAGCGCATCGGCCAGCGCCTGGTAGTTCCGAGGGCCACCCGGGTCCATGGCGCGTAGTGCGCGGAACATGAGTGGCGGTCGGCCTGGTGTCACTCGGGTTGGCGCGACTTTCTCCACTCGGCGGTCCCGGACGAGAACCCGGAGATGGAATCGCACAGTGTTCGGGTGAACGTGCAGGTGGTTGGCGATGTCGACGATCGACATCGGCCCGGGTGCGGCGCTCAGCGCGTCGAGGACGGCTTGGCGACGCTCAACCATGCGTTCACTCCCCTTGTGGTGCGAGTCCCGCGACCAAGGGTGTGTCCACTCCGATGGCCCCGAGCTTGGCGGCGCCTCCGGGTGAGTCCAGCGGCGCGTCTCGTCCTTGGAGGGTAGCGCTGAAGAAGAGCGCGTTGTCGGCCAAGTAGGGCACTTGGCTCTCTGGAAGCTCGTCCTCATAGAAGATTGCCTCGACCGGACACACCGGTTCGCAGGCGCCGCAGTCGACGCACTCGTCAGGTTGGATGTAGAGCATGCGATTGCCCTCGTAGATGCAGTCGACGGGGCATTCGTCCACGCACGCCCGATCGAGGATGTCTACGCAGGGTTCTGCGATCACATAGGTCATGGACTAGAGTTTACACAACTACTAATTGTATAAATGTTGTGCGAAAGGAAACTCATGGTTGACCTGCTCGATGTGCGGCCGCTGCGAAAGCCCGACAAGCACCCTGCCATCTTCTCGACCTACAACGCCCTCGGACCTGGCGACTCATTTGTGCTGGTGAACAATCACAATCCACTCCACCTTCGTGACGAGTTCGAGACCGAGCACCCCGGCAGCTACGGCTGGGACTATCTCGAGAGCGGTCCCACCGAGTGGCGCATCGAGATCCGCAAGCTGTCGGCCGACCCGTTGCCGCGCCTGCTGTGTGACACGACGCAACTCACGGCGGCCGATTCGGATGCAACTGGAGCGGTATGGAAGCTCACGATGCGTGAGCGCGATCTGGACTCCAACATCATCCGTCTGCCGGCCAACGGCTCGATCGATCGCCACGTCGGTCCAGATCTCGACGTTCTGGTTCACGTCCTCGCCGGTAGCGGCGAAGTGACCACTGAGCTCAACACGATCACGTTGACCCCCGGCTCGCTGCTCTGGCTCCCTCGTCGCTCGGTTCGTCAGTTCACAGCGGGTCCGGACGGGCTCAGCTATCTGACGGTGCACAAACAGAGAGAGGCACTGACCCTCACTGCACGACCACAGTGACCAACCTGGTCGGCCGCGGTCGTGGGCAGGGCCTGACCGTCGATCAACCTGTTGATTGGAATAGGCGACCGAAGAGAAAAGTGGCTCGCCCCTTTGGCGAGCCCTCCGGTGCGTACCGGCGGGGTTAGTTGGTCTGGGCCTGAGCTCATACATTTACATAGTACTTTTTGCTATACTTGAGTATGTCCGAACGGCACGAACTACTGCGTGAAGTGATGCAGACGACCGGAATGACACAGTCAGAGTTGTCACGCATCAGTGGCGTGCGCCAGCCCAGCGTCAGCCAGTATCTTTCCCGGCGGATTCAGATGAGTGACGACATGTTGGACAGGCTGTTGTCGTGCATGGGCTACCGACTTGAGGTTATCCGCCGCACAAAGCAACCCGATCTTGGCCGCTCGCCGAGCCGGTCGTGGCGGCTCCATCGACAACTCTCAACGCACTTGAGCCCCGAAACATTTCGCGAATGGAGATCCACCATTCTGCGCAACATTGAGCGCCTCAGGGGCAGCACCCAGGGCCAGCCGCACGTGCGGAACTTGGATCGGTGGCAGCAACTGGTCGAGGGCGAGGACCTGACGGGCCTTCGACGGATGATGACCGGGCTCGACCCTGATTCGGTGCAGATGCGTGAGGTCTCACCCTTGGGCGGGCTACTCCCACAGGATGAGCGGTCCCAAATGCTGGAGCTGACGCAGCAATGAGGCGAGACCAACTCGAGCATGCAATCAGGACGGCGTGCCAAATCATTGACCAACCCGAGGTGATCGTGATCGGCTCCCGAGCCATCCTCGGAACCTACAACGAAGACGACCGGTGCACTTGGACACCTACGTGCCCCGCGCTGAGGCAGGCGCAGAGACGGCAGCAGCGGCGTTCGGGCTCGTGCTCCGTGAGGCGCAGTAGGGCCGTTCAGGCGTGCGTGCTGTGACACATATGGAGAGGGGCACCGGATGAGTACAAGTCACCCAGTGCCCCTCAGAACATCTCCGCAGGTCAGAGACCTGTCGGCGTTGAGCCGCTTATCGGAATCGAACCGATGACCTTTTCATTACGAGTGAAACGCTCTACCGACTGAGCTAAAGCGGCCAGGGTTCGCCGGGGATCGCCCGCCGAACCGAAGCAAGAGTCTACCGGTTGGCCATACGCGGAACGAACCGACCTCAGCACCGTAGAATCGCATCCGTGACCGACCCGACGCAGGCCGAGCTCGAGGAGATCCGGGCGAGCATCGACAACATCGATGCTGCACTGATCCACGTTCTGGCGGAGCGATTCAAGTACACCAAGCGGGTCGGACGACTCAAGGCCGAGCACGACATGCCGCCGGCCGACACCGAGCGTGAGGCTCGCCAGATCACCCGGCTGCGGGCACTCGCCGCCGAGGCTGACCTGGACCCTGCGTTCGCCGAGAAGTTCATCAACTTCATCATCGATGAAGTGATCCGGCACCACGAAGCCATCCGCAACTGACCGGTTGGGGTAGTCGCGCCCATGCAGCAGGTCTAGGCTTCCAGCATGGCTCTCGCAGACGACATCCTCTCCGGCATCGATTCCGACACACTCGACAACATCGCCAAGCAGCTCGGGCTCGATCCTGGCAAGGTGGAGCAAGTCCTCAAGGACACCCTCCCTGCGCTGCTCGGCGGTCTCGACAAGAACGTCCAGAGCGGTGACGGTGCAGCATCGCTCGCCAACGCCCTCGGCGATCATGCTGAGGCCAACCCGCTCGGCGACATCGGCGCGCTCATCAGCGGTGTCGCAGGCAGCGGAATACTCGAGAAGGTGCTGGGCGGCAACACCCCCGACGTGTCACAGGCGATCGGCGACAAGTCCGGTGTCTCGGGCATCGACGTGCAGAAGATCCTCAAGATCGCCGCGCCCATCGTGATGGCGTTCCTCGCATCGCGAGTCGCCAAGGGAGGCAAGGCTGATCCCGAGGTCGTCAAGAAGGAAGTTCAGAAGGCCAACTCCACGGCAAAGTCTGATGCTCCCGATCTCGGCTCGATCCTCGGCAGCCTCCTCGGCGGCAAGTAGTCAGACAAGCCGCCGGGCTACTTGCAGAGCAGCCCGGCCTCCGGCACGGTCCCGTCGACGA
Organism: uncultured Aeromicrobium sp.; assembly: GCA_964638755.1. Classification (GTDB taxonomy): domain Bacteria; phylum Actinomycetota; class Actinomycetes; order Propionibacteriales; family Nocardioidaceae; genus Aeromicrobium. Next base: position 52,737 of record CAZWZC010000001.1, read on the forward strand.
GGAATGCGTCGACGGCCTTGACGATGCAGGCGTTGCCTGACAGATATGCGGTGTGCCCGTCACCATCGCGTGAGATCAGCACACCCGACGACAGCTGCGACGCCAACGACTTGGCCCATTCGTAGGGCGTCGCCGGGTCACGGGTCGTGCCGATGACGACGATCGGTGGTGCCCCGTCACCTGAGATCTTGACTTGCGGATGGGTTGCCCTGATCCGCCAGTCGGTGCAGCCGAGAGCGCCCCAGCCAAGGGACCGACCGAAGACGGGCGAGATCTTCTCAAATCGCGGCAGCGCGGCCTCCACCTCCTGCTGTGAAAGCCGGTTGGTCACGTCGAGACAGTTGACGGCATAGATGACCTCGCCGATGTTGTCGCCATACGTACCGTCGGGGTTGCGGGTGAAGTATGCATCGGAGAGCAGCAGCAACGTTGTGCCGTCACCGGCGAACGCCTCGTTGAGCGCGTCCGTGAGGTAGTGCCAGGTCGCCTTGTCATACAACGTGACCGCGATGCCGTAGAACGCCAGCCCTTCGGTGAGCTCACGATTGTTGACCTGCGTCTTCATCGGCGACGCGTCGAGCTGGTCCATCAAGTCCGACAACTTCACGAGGCCCGCATCGACATTGGTGCCGAGCGGACAGATGGGCTTCTTGACGCACTCTGCGGCGAACGCCTCGAGCGCACGCTCGAAGCCGGTGGTCTGGCCGAGCGCCGAGTCGATGACGCCAAGCTCCGGATCGACGGCACCATCGAGGACCATGCGTCCCACTGTCTGGGGGAACAGGGTCGCGTAGGTCGCGCCGAGCTGGGTGCCGTATGAGGCGCCGAACCAGTCCATCTTCTTGCGGCCGAGAAGCGCTCGTACGACGTCCATGTCGCGGGCGGCCTCCTCGGTCGACACATGCGCAGCCAGGTCGCCGCCGTTGCGCTCACAAGCCGTGCCGAGGTCGACGACGCTCTTGCGCAGCGCCGCGATCTCCTCGGGGGTGTCAGGATCGGGGTCGGTGTTGGTGAACGTGGAGAAGTCCTCGTCCGACATGCATTCCAGCGTCGAGCTGTTGCCGACGCCACGCGGGTCGACGCCGACGATGTCGTACATCTTGCGAATGTCGCTGCCGAACTTGTCAGCCATGGTGTCGGCGAAGTCGGTGGCGTCGCCACCCGGACCGCCGGGGTTGACGAAGATGCTGTGCTTGGCTGTGCCGCCGGTGGAGGGGATGACCTTGACCGAGAGCTTTGTCGTCTCGCCGCCGGGATCGTCGTAGTCGACTGGGACCTTCACGGTTGCGCACTTCGCGTCACCGCATGAGCTCCAGGACACGTCTTGGGAGTAGAACTTCGCCAGACCGGACGGCGCATCCTCGGCCACCGGATCGGGCTTGGTCCACCCGTTGCGGGAGATGGCGTATGCCGCGACGCCGACGATCACGGCGATGGCGACGACGAGGACAAGGCCGACGGCCCAGACGCGTTTGTTCATGTTTGGCGAAGTCCCATCATCATGCGTTCGAGGGCGAGCAGCGGGGCGGCATTGGCCGTCAGCGATTCCCGGCACTCGACGATCGCATCGATCGTGCCGATCGTCGACTCAGGGGTCCACATCTGTGCGACGGCATTGACGTCGTCGACGACATCGGCGTTGATCAGCGCCGTGCCGCTTGCGGTTTGGACTGCGAGCACGTCGCGGCAGAACGAGAGCAGGTCGAGGAGCACGCCGTCGATCGCATCACGGGCAAGGCGGGTGCGGCGGCGCTTCTGCTCCTTCTCCAGCGTCGACAAGGCACCGGCATACCCAGCAGGCCGGCGGCCGCGATCCTCCACGCCCCAGCCTTGACGCAGATCTGCCAGCTCGCGCTCATCAGCGGCGTCTCCGACCTCGGCTGCGCGAGCCGCAGCGGCGTCGTTGATCGTCTGGGCTGCGGTCAGGCAATCGCCGAGGTCGCGCAATGACACCGGCAGGCCCAGGATCGCCCTGCGCCTCTCTCGCGCAACGGGGTCAGACGCCAGTCCGCGGGCGCGCCCGATGTGGCCCTGGGATGCGGCCGCAGCAGCAGCCGCGAGCTCGGGCTCGATGCCGTCGCGTTCGACTAGCAACCCGGCGATCGCGGAAGCAGACGGCGTACGCAACAGCACCGGCCGACAGCGCGACCGGATCGTGATGATGACGTCTTCGACCGCCGGAGCGCAGAGCATCCAGATCGTATGCTTCGACGGCTCTTCAATGGCCTTGAGGAGCGCATTGGCCGCCTGATCGGTGAGCCGGTCAGCATCCTCGACGATCAACACCTGCCAGCGGCCGAGTGCAGGTCGCAGCGCCGACTTGCGTACGTATTCGCGTGCCACGTCGGTGCCGATCGACAGGCCATCGGTGCGGATGACCGTGATGTCGGGGTGTGCACCGGCCTTGGCCGTCGTGCACGAGTGGCACTCGCCGCAGCCGCCCTGCTCGCACTGCAACGCCGCGGCAAATGCGCCGGCAGCGTTGGAGCGGCCCGATCCCGGTGGACCGGTGAACAGCCAGGCGTGCGTCATCGAGCGACCATCGCCACCTGCCGAGGCGACCGCATCCTTGAGAATCTCGACCACCGGATCCTGGCCGACGAGATCACTCCAAATGGTCATGGGTGCGCCTGCCCGAGCCAGGGCTCGACTGCTGAACGGATCTGCGCGTGGATCTCCCCAGGTGCGCCGCCGGCGGCGACGATGAGGTAGTGCTCGGGATCGGCGGCCGCGAGCTCGATGAAGTGAGCGCGTACGCGCTCGTGGAACTCCAACGGCTCGGACTCAATGCGGTCAGCGCCTTCAAAGCGCGCGTGCCCGATTGCGGGGTCGATGTCGAGGAGGACCGTCAGGTGAGGTCGCAACGAGGACGTCGCCCAGCGGGCGATGTGCTCGACCTCAGAGATGTCGAGGTGTCGGCCGGCTCCTTGGTAGGCGAGCGTCGAGTCCACATAGCGATCGGTGAGCACAACCGCACCCTCGGCAAGGGCGGGCAGAACGACCATGTCAACGTGCTCTGCCTTGTCGGCGGCATAGAGCAGGGCCTCGGTGCGCGGGGAAAGCTCGCCGGTGTCGTTGTCGAGCACGATGTGGCGCAGGATCTTGCCGACCTCGGTGCCACCCGGCTCCCGGGTCAGGAGCACATGGTGACCTTGCGACTCAAGCCACTCGACCAGCAGCACCGCCTGGGTCGACTTGCCAGACCCCTCGCCACCCTCGAGCGCGAGGAACACCCCGGTTTCGGTGAAGAGCGGATCCATGAGGGGAGCCTAGTCGGCTGGACCCACCCTTCGGGAGACGCGTCAGCCGTGGCTCTGGACTGGATGCCACGACGGAGAAAAATCAGGACTCGACGCCGACAGCCGTCTCGTGGTCAGCGCCGAGCCGGAGCAGCGACACCAGCAGGGCGGCGACGATCAAGCCCACCCACAGCTCGGAGTAGGGCACGTACGTCATCGCGACGACGGCAACCACGGCAACAGTGAACAGTGACGCGGTGCGAATCGACGAGTCGTGCAGGCGTATCGAGACCAGCCACAGTGCGGCGAGGAACGTCGCCACCGGACCAGTTACGAACGCGCTGCTGACAAGGTCGCTGAGCTTCGCATGGTCGTCGTAGTACGCGATGCGCGCTGCCAACCCGGCGCCGATCGCTGCCGCTGACGCAAAGATCACGTAGTGGCCAATCCCCCAGACGTAACCGACGTCGTTGCCCGTCAGGACTTCGGATTCATCGCGAGAGAAGTAGAGCCACCAGGCGCAGAACGTGACAAGCACCCCGCCGGCGACGACGAACCAGAGCTCGGTCGGCGGGTGCTCCTCGTCGAACGCGACCCGAAGCGCCAGCGTGACTGACAGGATCGTCTCCCCGAGCACGATGATGAAGAACAAGCCATAGCGCTCAGCGATGTGCTGCGGATGCCACGGGGTCGTTCCGGCCAGCTCGGCGACCAATGGGATCGCGAAGTCGAGGGTGATGCCGACAATGAACAGCCACAACGGAAGGTGTCCATTGGTCGCCACCAGCGCGACCACCCAGCCGGTCTGCACCAGGATCAGCCCGTACGCATAGCGCAGAGCAGTACGGCGCCGCTGCGGGTGACCTGCGACGACGCGCAGCCACATCAGGATAAGCCCGACCCGCATGATGACGTAGCCGATGATTCCGAGGGTGAAGTCTTCTTCGAAGATCTGCGGAACGCCTGCCGCGAGCACCAGTGCACCAAATATCTGCAGCAGGGTCAGCAGCCGGTTGATCGTGTCATCGGAGTCGTATGCCGAGTTGAACCAGACGAAGTTGAGCCACGCCCAGAAGATGGCGAAGAACGAGACGCCGAACCAAACGAGACCGTGCGCAGGATGACCGGCGACGATCTGGTGCTCCAGCGTCAGCGCGGCCTGCGCAATGGCAACGACGTAGCAAAGATCGGTGAACAGCTCGAGCGGTGATGCGGATCGGTGCTCTTCCCGAGGGTCGCGCGGGCCGAGCGGCCTGACGAGTCGGATGGCCATGGTGGTCACGCCTCTTTTGCGGCTGCCTTCTTGGCTGCCTTCTTCGCAGCGCTCTTCTTCTTCGCAGTCGTCTTCTTCGCCGTCTTCTTCGCCGTCTTCTTGGCGGGGCCCTTGGCGCGGCGTTCGGCGAGCAGCTCGTAGGCGCGCTCGGGCGTCAGCTCCTCGAGCGAGTCGTCCTTTCGAAGTGTCGCGTTGTACTCACCATCGGTGACGTACATGCCGAAGCGGCCGTCCTTTGCCACCACGGGTCGATCACTGACGGGGTCGGTGCCGAGCTCCTTGAGCGGCGCAGCAGCAGCGCGGCGACCGTACGTCTTGGGCTGCGCGTAGATCGCCCGCACCTCGTCCTCGGTGATCGTGAGGAGCTGCTCCTCGCGCTCCAGCGATCGCGAGTCAGTGCCCTTCTTGAGGTAGGGACCGTAGCGACCGTTCTGCGCCGTGACCTCGACGTCATCCTCGGTGTAGATGACGCGCGGCAGCGTGAGCAGCTGCACGGCTTCGTCGAGGGTGATGGTGTCAAGGTTCATGGTCGCGAACAGGCTCGCCGTTCGCGGCTTGTCGGCCTTCTTGGCATCCTCGGGCAGCGCCTCGGTGACGTATGCACCGAAGCGCCCGTTCTTGGCGACGATCGAGAGACCGGTCTCGGGGTGATTGCCGAGCTCCTTCTCAAGGCCCGCCGGTGTGGCAAGGAGCTCCTTGGCCTTGTCGAGCGTCAGCTCGTCGGGCGGCAGGTCCTCCGGCACGTTGGCACGCGTCGGCACCCGCTTGCCCTCAGCGTCCTCAGTGAACGGTGGACCCTCGACGTACGGGCCGTAGCGGCCGACCCGCAGGTCGATCTCCTCGCCGAGCGGGAACGTCGCGAGACCCCGAGCGTCGATGTCGGGGAGATTCTCGACGAGGCGCTTGAGGCCCGTGTTGCCCTCGCCCTCGCCGGTCCAGAACCCGGTGAGCACGGCGACCCGGTCCTCGCGGCCACCTGCCACATCATCAAGCACGCCCTCGAGCTCTGCGGTGAAGCCGTACTCGATGAGCCTGCCGAAGTGCTGCTCCATCAGCCGGATCACCGAGAACGCGATCCAGGCCGGCACCAGAGCCGTGCCCTTCTTGTAGACGTATCCACGGTTCTGGATCGTGCCGACGATCGACGCGTACGTCGACGGACGACCAATCTCGCGGGTCTCGAGCTCGCTGATCAGGCTCGCCTCGGTGAATCGTGCGGGCGGCTTGGTCTCGTGTCCGGCCTTGCCGAGCTCGGCCGCAGTGACGGTCTGCCCCTCAGTGACGTTCGGCAGCTTGGTCTGCTGGTCGTCGCCCTCGGCGTCGGTGTCATCGCTGGACTCGACGTAGGCCTTGAGGAACCCGTAGAACGTGATGGTGCGGCCCGATGCGGAGAACACCGCATCCTCGCCGGTCGTCGCGGTGGCGCCGATGCGGATCGACACCGAGTTGCCCTTCGCGTCCATCATCTGCGACGCGATGGTGCGTTTCCAGATCAGCTCGTACAGGCGAAGCTCGTCGCCGCGCAGACCAGTGTGATCAGGGGTCTTGAAGCGCTCACCTGCGGGGCGGATCGCCTCGTGCGCCTCCTGCGCGTTCTTCACCTTGCTGGCATAGACGCGCGGGCTGTCGGGGAGGTAGGCCGCGCCGTACAGCTCGGTGACCTGGGCGCGTGCGGCGGTGAGCGCGGTCTGCGACAGGGTCGTCGAGTCTGTACGCATATAGGTGATGTGTCCGCCCTCGTAGAGACGCTGGGCGACCTGCATCGTACGAGCCGCGCCGAAGCCGAACTTGCGTGACGCTTCCTGCTGCATCGTCGTTGTGCGGAACGGCGCGTAGGGGCGGCGGGTGTAGGGCTTGGACTCGACTGAACGGATCGTGAACGGCTGATCTCGCAGCCCGTCGGCCAGCGCGCCGGCGCGCACCTCGTCGAGGTGGACGACCTTGTCGGAGGTCAGGTTGCCGGTGTTGTCGAAGTGCGTGCCGGAGGCGACGCGCAAGCCGTCGACGCTGCTGAGCTTGGCCGGGAACTGGCGCGGGTCGAATCCCTCGCCGGCATCGAAGGTCGCTTCAAGGTCCCAGTAGGAAGCGACGCGGAACAGCATGCGCTCGCGTTCACGCTCGACGACGAGTCGGGTGGCGACCGACTGGACCCGGCCGGCGGACAACCCGCTCATGACCTTCTTCCACAGCACCGGGCTGACCTCGTAGCCGTAGAGGCGGTCGAGGATGCGGCGGGTCTCCTGGGCATCGACCAGATCCATGTCGACATCGCGCGGATGGGCGATGGCGTACTGAATGGCGTCCTTGGTGATCTCGTTGAAGACGATGCGTTTGACCGGAACCGTCGGTTTGAGCTCATCGAGCAGGTGCCAAGCGATGGCCTCACCCTCGCGGTCCTCATCCGTCGCGAGTACGAGCTCGTCTGCTTCCTTGAGCAGCTTCTTGAGCTTGGCCATCTGCTGCTTCTTCTCAGGCGACACGACATAGATCGGCTCGAAACCGTCGTCGACGTTGACGCCGAGGCGCGCCCACGACTCACCCTTGTACTTGGCCGGAACCTGATCAGCACCCTTGGGCAGATCGCGGATGTGTCCGACCGAGGAGTCCACGACATAGCCGTCGCCGAGATAGCCCGCGATGCTGCGGACCTTGTTGGGCGACTCGACAATGACGAGGGTGGTCAAGGATGCTCTCCCCGGTTCTCAATGTTGCAGTGAACAGACGAGGCACACCGTAGCGCGTACTGTCAACGATCTGCGAAACGGGACTGTCCCTACGGGGTGACAATATGTGTCGGTGGGATTTTCCGGATACGCCGAGCTGTGGGCTGACAAGCGGGTCAGGACCCTGTTCATCGCGGCGTTCTTCGCCCGCATCCCGGCCATGGCAGCGCCATTGGTGTTCACCCTTTTCGTGGTCGGACCTCTTGGCGGAACCTACGCTCAGGCCGGCATCGTCGCGGCAGCCTCGACGATCGGCGCGGGCGTCGGTTCACCATGGCGCGGCCGGCTGATCGACAAGCTCGGCATGCAGCGGGCCATCATCCCGTCGATCGTCGCGGTCGGAGTGCTGTATCCGGTCGCGGCACTCTCCTCTTCATACGGGCTGCTCGTCCCGCTGGCGTTCCTGATGGGCCTGTTCCTGATCCCGATCTTCTCGATCGTGCGGTTGTCGCTTAGCGTCATGGTCGAGGAGCGCCTGCGCCGTACGGCCTTCTCGGCCGACAGTGTCGTCGCCGAGGCCAGCTTCATCATCGGTCCGGCCGCGGGTGTCGTGCTGGTCACCCAAGCCAGCGCGGCCTGGGCACTGTTCGCCATCGGCATGACCGAGGTCATCGCTGGCCTGATGTTCCTGCGCCTCAACCCGCCGACGCGTTCGGTCGTCGATCCGGACAAGCCGGTCGTCGAGTCAGCCGAAGCCAATGGCCCGTGGATGTCGGTACCGCTCGCATTCCTCTTCCTCATCTCCGGCGGCACGCTCGCTGCGCTGATCGGCGCCGACCTCGGCATCGTCGCGCAGCTCCGCGAGATCGACCACGTCGGCTCGATCGGGTTCACGTACGGACTCTGGGGCCTGTCCTCGCTGCTCGGCGGATTGATCTACGGATCACTCAATCGCTCGATCCGTCCCACCTATCTGCTGCTTGCCCTCGGCCTGACCACGATCCCGGTCGGGCTGGGCACCGAGGTGTGGTCGCTGTCTCTGTGGGTGATCCCGACCGGCTTCCTGTGTGCTCCAACCATGACGGCGGCGGCGGAGTGGATCGCCAAGCTCGTCCCCGAGGAGCGGCGTGGGGAGGCGATGGGTTGGCAGGGCACGGCGTTCATGATCGGTGGTGCTGCCAGCTCGCCGGTCATCGGCGTGGCGATCGATGAGGTCGGGGCCTGGGGCGGATTCGTCGTCGGCGGCCTGATCGCATCGGCGATTGCCCTGCTGTGCTGGGGAGGTCAGCTGATCCCGGCCCTTCGACCCGACACCCATGCGATCGAAGAAACGGCGGTCAATTGAGGAAGCCGCCGCCGACGAGATCTCGTACGGACGCTGCGTACGTCGAACGCAGTTCTTGCCCATCGCGCTCGAGCAGAATCGCCAGCGCATCGAAGATCTGGCCAGCAGTCAGGTCACCGTCGCTGGCACTGACAAGTCCGGCCTCGACGGTGTCGACCTGACGAGCACGGCGTATGCCCTGCTGCAGACGCAGCACGATCGACTCGGGGTGCTCGGAGCCAACCGGACCCCGGGTCTCTTCGACCAGGTCGGGCGCATGTCGCCACGTCCGGTCGAGCAGCGCGGAGTCGTCAAGGTTGCGCAGCACGTCGACGCGATGGCCCCAGCCCGCGACGCTCGGCCCGATCGGCGGTGCGATCTCGCCGGTCCACTCCTCGATGCGCAGCACCGGTGTGGCGCTCGTACGGCGCATGCTGAGCCACCCGAAGCCGACGGCGTCGATGCGCTCAGCGGCGAACCAGTCGAGCCAGGCGCCGTAGCGCCGCGAGTAGTCGGGCGTGCCCGCCAGCCCAGCATCGGCAAGCCACATCTCGACGTATGCCGCCGGATCGATCAGCTCACGTTGCAGGACCCACGCGTCGAGGGCGCTGCCGTCGAACCATTCCTCGAGATCGGCGCGCCAGTCGCGGCCGTCGTGGTGTGCCCAGTTGGCGAGGATCTGGCACCAACCACCGTCGTTCAGATGCGCCTCGGCGTTCTCCACGAGGTGCCGTACGACGCTGTCGCCGGGCATCCCCGAGTCGCGGTAGACCAGCACATCGGCGCCGGGCGGCGAGATCACAAACGGCGGGTTGGTGGCGATCAGATCGAACGTGTCGCCGGCCACCGGATCGAACAGGCTGCCGTCGCGCACGTCGATGTCGAGCTCGTTGAGCGCAGCCGTGAGCCGCGCCATCGCCAGTGCACGCGGGTTGACGTCAGTGGCGACGACGATGTCTGCGTGCTGCGCGAGATGGAGCGCCTGGACCCCGCAGCCGGTGCCGAGGTCGAGCGCGCGTCCGACCGGCTCTCGGACGGTCAGCTGAGCAAGGGAGGACGACGCCTCGCTGATGCCCAGCACGTGCTCGGGGTTCATCACGCAAACCCCGTTCCCTGAGCTTGTCGAAGGGTTGAGTCCCGGTGTCGGATCGCAGGCGATCCACCAGTCATGCGACTCGTCGCCGTAGGGCCTGATTTCGACCAGTGCACGGACCTCGTCTCCTGACACCAGCATCATGTCGGCAGCAGCAAGGGGTTCGACGAGATCGGGGAGGGCCGCGTCGGCGCGACGTCGATCGACCGGCACCTGCAACGCGAACAGGCGGACCAGAGTTGCGAGGTCACCCGTGCCCTGGGTCGCCCGCAGAGCCGGTACGACCTGGTTGCGGCCAAGCGCTCGATGCGCCTCTTCGCCAAGCAGCGCATACACGGCATCGACGGTGAACCCCGCGCGGCCAAGGGCGGCACGGAGCTGAGGAACATACGCGTCGTCGATCACCTGCACACCTTCGCAGATGACACGAGCGGCGCCACCCTGTCGGGTGACGCCGCTCGAAGCAATGCTGTGACTACGCCTTCTTGGCGGGAGCCTTCTTCGCCGCCGTCGGCGCCTTCTTGGCCGGAGCCGGAGCAGCAACGATCTCCGACGGTCCTGCATCGAGGGCGATCGGGCGACGCTTGGAGACGTACACCGCGATGGCGATGATCAGTACGGAAGCGCCAGCGATGCTGTAACGCAGCAGATCGTCAGCATCCTTGCCGTAGCTGTACTTGATGATCAGCGGCGCCGCCAGCAGGGCGACGAGGTTCATCACCTTGAGCAGCGGGTTGATCGCCGGACCGGCAGTGTCCTTGAACGGGTCACCGACAGTGTCACCGATGATCGTCGCCTCATGTGCCGGCGACCCCTTGCCGCCGTGGTTGCCGTCCTCGACCAGCTTCTTGGCGTTGTCCCACGCACCACCGGAGTTGGCCAGGAAGACCGCCATCAGCAGACCGGTGGCAATGGCACCAGCGAGGTAGGCACCCAACGGGCCGATGCCAAGGCCGAAGCCGACAGCGATCGGAGCGAAGATCGCCAGGATTCCCGGCGTTGCCAGCTCACGCAATGAGTCGCGTGTGCAGATGTCGACGACCTTGCCGTACTCAGGACGACCGGTGCCTTCCATGATGCCCGGGATCTCCTTGAACTGGCGACGGACTTCGTACACGACAGCGCCAGCTGCACGACCGACCGCGTTGATGGCCAGACCCGAGAAGAGGAACACGACCGCAGCACCGATGATCAGACCGACGAGGTTGCTCGGATCGGCGACGTTGAGGATGCCGCTGAACGCGTACGTCTCACCGACGTTGATGTCCTTGACGCTCTCGGCGGTGAAGCCGGCGTTTGCGATGGCCTTGCCGATCGAGTCGGTGAACGAGCCGAACAAGGCGGTTGCGGCGAGCACTGCCGTCGCGATCGCGATGCCCTTGGTGATGGCCTTCGTCGTGTTGCCGACGGCGTCGAGCTCGGTGAGGATCTGTGCGCCCTCTTCATCGACGTCACCCGACATCTCAGCGATGCCCTGGGCGTTGTCGCTGACCGGACCAAACGTGTCCATCGCGACGATGACGCCGACCGTGGTCAGCAGACCACAACCCGCGAGCGCCACGGCGAACAGCGAGACGATGATCGAGCCGCTGCCGAGCAGGAAGGCGCCGAACACGGCCGCAGCGATGACCAGTGCCGTGTAGACAGCCGACTCGAAACCGACCGAGAGACCCGACAAGATGACGGTCGCGGCGCCGGTGAGCGAGGTCTTGCCGACATCCTTGACCGGACGGGTCTCGGTGCCGGTGAAGTAGCCCGTGAGGGCAAGGATCACAGCAGCGAGCACGATGCCGATGAGCACGGCGATGATCGCGATGAGTCGCGGCGAACCGTCGAGGCCCGGAGCGTCGATGCCCTGCGCCTGACCGATGGTTGCGATCAGCGAGTTCGAGTCGAGCCCCTTGAGCTCCTTGAACGTGTCCGGCAGGTAGAACCACGCAGCAGCCGAGGCTCCGACAGCCGAGATCAGCGCCGAGATGTAGAACGAGCGGTTGATCGTGGTGAGTCCGCCCTCTCCCACACGGGGACGAGTGATGTAGACACCGATGATCGCCGTCAGTGCGCCGATCGCGGGGACGATCAGCGGGAACACGAGGCCCTTTTCGCCGAAGGCCACCGAACCGAGGATCAACGCGGCGACCAGCGTCACGGCGTACGACTCAAAGAGGTCAGCGGCCATACCGGCGCAGTCGCCAACGTTGTCGCCCACGTTGTCGGCGATCGTGGCGGCGTTGCGCGGGTCATCCTCAGGGATGTTCTGCTCGACCTTGCCGACCAGGTCGGCTCCGACGTCAGCGGCCTTGGTGAAGATGCCGCCTCCAACACGCATGAACATGGCAAGCAGGGCCGCACCGAACGCGAATCCCTCGAGCACCGAGGGGGCCTTGCCCTGGTAGTACAGGACGATCGCGGATGCGCCGATCAGGCCGAGGCCGACCGTCAGCATGCCGACGTGACCGCCGGTGCGGAAGGCGATGCGCATGGCCCGCTCGCGGCCCTCGTTCTGGGCAGCTGCCGCGACGCGGATGTTCGATCGCGTGGCGAGCCACATACCGAGATAGCCGATCGATGCCGAGAAGCCGGCGCCGAGGAGGAAGAACGCCGAACGTCCGATCCTGATCTCAGAGGTGCCGGGCAGCACGAACAGCAGTCCGAAGGCCAGCAGCGCGAAGACGGCAAGGGTCTTGAACATGCGTCCGAGGTATGCCGCAGCACCCTCCTGGACGGCCTGTCCGATCTCCTGCATCTTTTCGGTGCCTTCGGATGCCTTGAGCACTTCGGCGCGGAAAACCGCCGCCAGGATGAGAGCGAGGACGCCGACTCCGAGCACGCACCACACGATGATCGTGTTGTCGTTGGAGAGGTCGAGGTCCCCGGCTGCCGCAACGAGAGTCGCGTTCGCCATGAAAATCCTCCATGAGTAAGCAGAAAGAAGCGTTGGGCCAGACGTCCAGACCAACGTGACGGAGGTTACAGGCCCACTATTTGCTGCGGATCAAGGGGTCTCGGGATGTGTCGCCGTACGGGCCTCGTCGACCGAGGCATACAAACCGAAGACCTTGTCCAGTCCGGTGATCCCAAAGATCTTCAGGATGCGCTCGTGGGTGCACACGATGTCGAGCGAACCGCCGTCGGCGCGTACGCGCTTGAGCGCACCGACCAGTACACCGAGGCCCGTGGAGTCGAGGAAGTCGACCTTCTCGACGTCGATGATGAGCCGTGTGTGGCCGGCATCGATTGCCGTGACGATTGCCTCGCGGAGCTTGGGCGCGGTGTAGACGTCGACTTCGCCGCCGACCTCGATGATCTCGAAATCATCGACCGTGCGCGATGACAGTGCGAGCTCCATGTCATGCATCTAATCACGATCCGGCAGGGGTCGCCGCTCGCCTGAACCGGCGAGCACGGTCTGGGACACTTCACCTCGTGGATCCTGCCGACATCGTCCTTCGCCACAGCGAACGGGTGACCCACGTCGAGCACGTCCCCGCCCGCCATGCCGTCATCGAACCGTGGCCGGCGTGGGTGGATCCCGAGGTGCGCGCGATGTATGCGAGTGAGGGCATCACCGAGCTCTGGGGTCACCAGGGCGAGGCGTTGGGCCACATACATGCCGGGCGGCACACCGTGATCTCGACCGGCACCGCTTCGGGCAAGTCGCTGGCGTTCCAGGTGCCGGCGCTGACGACTCTTGCGTACGGCCGGGCTGGAAGTGGCTTGCAAGGCAACCGGATGCCGAGCGTCCTCTATCTGGCGCCGACCAAGGCGCTGGCCGCCGACCAGCTCCGGCGACTGTCCTCGGGGCCGTCGTTCGTACGGCCGGCGACGGTCGACGGCGACAACTCCCGCGAGGAGCGGGCGTGGGCTCGCGATCACGCCAACTATCTGCTCACCAATCCGGACACCCTGCACCACACGATCCTTCCCGGGCATGCGCGCTGGAGTCGGGTGCTGGGCGGGGTGAACCATGTCGTGATCGACGAGTGCCACCACTATCGCGGCGTGTTCGGTGCACACGTCGCCCATGTGCTGAGGCGGCTGCGGCGCATTTGTGCGCACTACGGCGCCGATCCGGTGTTCGTCCTCTCCTCTGCGACCGTCGCTGAGCCGGACGCCTTCGCCGCACGCTTGACCGGGCTCGACATCGTCGCGGTCACTGACGATGCGTCGCCGCACGCAGCCCAGACCATTGCACTGTGGGAGCCGCCGCTGCTGCCGGGTCACGATGTGGAGACGCAGACGCCGGTGCGCCGGGCCGCCAACACCGAGGCCGGCGAGCTGCTCACCGATCTGGTCATCGGGGGCGTACGCACGCTGGCCTTCGTACGCTCGCGGCGAGGCGCCGAGACTGTCGCGGCGACGGCCCAGCGGAACCTCGCCGAGGTCGACTCTTCGTTGGCTGCACGGGTCGCGACCTATCGAGGCGGCTACCTGCCCGAGGAGCGTCGAGAGCTCGAACGTCGGCTGCGAGACGGGGAGCTGCTGGGGTTGGCGAGCACCAATGCCCTTGAGCTCGGGATCGACATCGCCGGGTTGGACGCGATCATCAGTGTCGGCTTCCCGGGCACTCGTGCCGCGCTGCGTCAGCAGTTCGGGCGGGCGGGTCGGGCCGGCCGCGACTCCCTCGGGATCCTGATCGCACGCGACGAGCCGCTCGACACCTATCTCGTCCATCATCCTGAGGCGCTGCTCGGTGCTCCGGTCGAGTCGTCGGTGTTCGACCCCGACAACCCGTACGTGCTCGGCCCGCATCTGGCGGCTGCTGCGCACGAGCTTCCGCTGACTGAGGCGGACTTCGAGCTGTTCGGGCCGCGTGCCGCCGAAGGCATCAAGGCGCTCGAGGCGGCCGGGCTGTTGCGCAAGCGTCCGGCCGGGTGGTTCTGGACCAAGAGGGAGCGTGCCAGCGACCTGGCCGACATACGTTCCAGCGGAGGGACACCCGTGCAGATCGTCGACGCCGCAACAGGTCGGTTGATCGGCACAGTGGACGCCGGGTCCGCCGACGCCGCAGTGCACGACGGCGCGGTGTACCTGCACCAGGGCGAGGTTCATGTGGTGGATGAATATGACGTTGAGGGCGGTGCCGCGATCGTGCATCGTGAAGATCCGGAGTACTCGACGATGGCGCGTTCGGTCACCGAGATCACGATCACCGAGACGGAGCGGACCACCCGGTGGGGTGATGCGGCGATGTCGTTCGGCTCGGTCGACGTCGTCACCCAGGTCCTCTCCTATACGAAGCGGAGCACGACCGGCGGCGGCATGCTCGGCGAGGAGCTGCTCGACCTTCCTGAGCGCACGCTGCCGACCAAGGCAGTCTGGTGGACGCTCACCGACAAGGCTGTGGCCGAGGCGCTTTCGAGCGCCGACATCCCGGGAGCCGCCCATGCTGCCGAGCATGCCGCGATCGGCCTGCTCCCCCTGCTGGCGACGTGCGATCGATGGGACATCGGTGGCGTGTCGACTGCGCGGCATGCTGACACCGGCACCCTTACCGTGTTCGTCTACGACGGCTATCCGGGAGGAGCTGGATTTGCCGAACGCGGATATGAGGTGGCCGAGCGGTGGCTCACGATCACTCGCGATGCGATCATCGCGTGCGAGTGCCGCAGCGGCTGTCCTTCGTGCGTTTATTCGCCCAAGTGCGGCAACGGCAACGAACCGTTGGACAAGGCCGGAGCAGTACGCCTGCTGGACGCGATCCTTGCCGGTGCGCGGCCTCCGGCAACCTCCGGCTGAGCCGACCCAAAAACTAGAACGTGTACTAGTTTGGCCCGATGGACCTCTATCGGATCAAGACAGCAGCAACCGGGATCAAACGGCTGGCGACGTTGTCGGACGAGGACAAGCAGTCCGCCATCGACGCATTCCAGTTCTTCCAAGGCATGCAGGCCGGCGAACCCACCCAGACGGCAGATGAGACGAAGGCGGTGGCTGACTACTACAAGGTCCTCAACAACATGCTGTCGGTGTTCGATCTGGAGAAGCTCTACATTCCGCCGATGCTCGACACGACCAAGGGGCTCTACGACAACCAGATCCTGATCGAGAAGGCGATCCTCGCCGAGCTCAATCTGCAGGACCCGGCCGGCTCCCACCTGCTCGACATGGGTTGTGGCCGCGGGCGGATCGCCCACCACTTCGCCACCCTGACCGGCGGTCAGGTCTCGGGCTACAACATCGACCCGAACCAGCTGGAGAACGCCGACGCTTGGGCGGAACAGACCGGTATGAGCGACCGGCTCCACTTCAAGCTCGGCGATCACCACAAACCACTCGACTATGAGTCTGAGTCCTTTGACGGCTGCTTCTCGTTCCAGGCGGTCTGGCCATTCTTCAAAAAGAATGAGCTCGATGCGCACGCGCAGGAGATGTATCGGGTGCTAAAGCCCGGAGCCCGCTACGCGTGCTCGGAATATCTGCTGACCCCGTACTTCGACTGGGGCAACGACGAACATGTCGCGTTGCACAAGAAGTTCCTGCCCACTTTGGCGGCGACGCAGTCGATGTATCCCGCGGACGTGTGTGCCGCACTCGAACGGGCGGGCTTCACCATCGTGCTGTCGGCACCGTCGAAGAGCGAAGCCTGGCCACTGTGCGACCAGAAGGCCAATCTCATTCGCCGCGGCCGCAAGGTGGTGCGCGGGTTGGAGAGGGTGCGGGTCGCCCCGGCCTGGGTCGAGGAGTCGCTCGAGCTGCTCCAGACCGGCGGCGAGGCGTGGAACCAGGCGGAGCGGGCAAAGATCGCCGATCTCAACTGGCGCATCGTGGCCGAGAAGTAGCAGCTCCGAAGTCAGGGCAGGTAGAAGTCGGGCGCTGCTCGGGCCTTCTGCTCAAACGACCACGTGTGACCCCACCACGACTTGCTGGTGCCCCCGGCAGTCACCGTGGCGACGTCATAGTCCATCCGGCATGACACGAGCCGTGCACCGTTGCGTTTGACCAGATCGGCCGCCGCATCGCAGCCATCGTCGCCGTTGACACTGGCCCGACTGGCTGCCAGCGCGGCTAGATCGGCGGCCGACGCGACCGAGTGCTTGAGTCGCACCAGCCCGGCCACCTGCGCCATCACCAGTGCGCCCAGCGTCAGCAGCAACGCGGCCGACGCTGCGTAGACGGTGACGGCGCCACGCTCGCGGTTCACGGAGACTCCTGGGCCGCGACCGACGTCGACGTCATCGTACGAGCGCCGATGCCGGAGAAGAACGGGATCGGCATCGCCGACTTCGCCTGGACTGTGACAGTCACCAACCCGTTGTCGGTCTTCACGGTGACGCGTGCGCCGTCGGGTGACAACCGCTGTGCCGCGTGCTTGGCGGTGCTGGTCGCCTCGCCCCGGGCGACGAGCCGTGCGGCTTCTCGGGACGCATCGGCAAGTCGCACCTGGGTGAAGCCGAGCGACACGACCCAGAGCAACAGGAAGGCGAAGGCCACGCCGAACGGTGCGATCGTCGCCAGCTCGGCGGTGACCATACCTGGATCGCCGCGACGATGCGGGTTCATCGGAATCTCGGGATCAGGTTGGGATCGATGCCGAAGATGCTTCGCCAACCCAGCGCCCTTTGCAGGATGTCTCTGAAGGTGTCGAACCATGGGTTGTCATGGTCGAGGGCGCCAAGCTTGTAGAGGACCAGCGCAATGAACACCGCACCGAGGGTGCCGACGGTGTATTCGGCTGTTGCCATGCCGCGTTCGTCCTTGGTCATGGTCGACTCCTTTCGAGGGTGCCGGGGCGGGCGGCGACCCGCCCCGGCGATGGGCTCAGAACGGCAACATGTCCGGAATCTTGTTGAGGAGGTCCTTGACCAGCTCGCCGAACCACTCGGACTGGCCGATCTTGACCAGCACGCCGCCGATCGTGCAGGCACCGAGAGTGCCGACGGTGTATTCGGCGGTCGTCATACCGGCTTCTGCGCGGCGCCGCATTGCCCTGAGCAGGTGCAGTGTCTTCATGTGGTGTCCCTTCGATGGGTGAATCTGTCGTAGGGAATATGTGTTCGGTGTGCTCGCGGCTGCGGACCCACTTCGCGGTCTGGGGACAGCCGCTGCGACGCCGCCTTGTGTGGAAACCGCCGGCGCTGTGGAAACGGGCTACCAGGTGAACGAGCTGAACGCGCCGATGATCGTGGGGACGATGCCGATCAGGAAGAACGCCGGCAGGAAGCACACGCCGAGCGGTGCCGCCGTCCTGACGGCCACCTTGCGACTGTCATCTCGCCTTCGGGCTCGCCGTTCGCGCCGCAGCTCGTCGGCCACGCCGGAGATGACCTGCGCGACCGGCATACCTGACATCTCCGCACGACGAAACGCTCGTCCGACCGGCGCGAGCGCTGCATCGCCGAGCACCGAGGTCCACACCGCGATCGGGTCGCCGGCGACGGTGAGGCGACTGGACAGCTGGGCGAGCTCGGGCCCGAGGGGTGCGACGGTCGCCTCGGCGGCCAGACTCAGCGCGACCGCCGGTGGTCGACCGACCTCCAGTGTCGCGACGATCAGATCGAGGGCTCCTGGCAGCTGGGCTGCGATCATGGTGCTGCGTTGGCGGCTCGCCGCCGATTCGAGTCGGCCGACCGCGCCGTGTGCGATCGGGCTGATCGCGATGCCGATCAACGCGCCGGTGGGCCAGCCGAGAAGAAGGAGAGCGGCGAGCGGCGCGGCCACCGCGGCGACGACGGCCAGATCCGGGCGTCGGGCATGGCGGGGTGCGGCAAACAGCGCACGCTGCCGGGCAACCGGTGACGACGGAATGGCGCACCACACGGCGAGAGCCAACAGGGTTGCCGCGATCATCTGGTCCGTTCGGCGGCAGCGGCGATGCGGTTGACCCAGGCGACGCCGGCACACGCACACGCCGTGCCGGCGGCGAGGCACAGCGCTCCCATCACGGTGCTGGTGAGGAGCGTGATGGGATCTGCTCCCATGCCCGAGCCGAGCGTCAGCCCGACCACCGGGAGCACGGCCATCAGTCGCCCGGTCGCGCGGGCGGGTGCGACACCCGACTGCACCTCACGCTCGATCTCCCGATCATCGCGTGCCGATGACTCGAGCCGGTCCAGCACCCGGGCGAGCGGCGCTCCGGCACGTTCAGCCACCAGCCAGGCACTCGACACGTCGGCGAGCTGTTCGCTGCCGGGCGCACTCGACGCGTGTCGCAACGCCGCCGAGACGTCGCCGCCCAGCTCGGCAGCTCGCGCCGCCGCAGCGAGGAACCTGAAGTCAGGAGCGAGCCCCGTCAGCACCCGCAGAGGCAGCACCCCCGCGCGGAGCTCGGCAGCCATCAGGGCAATGACCTCCGCGACGGCGCTCCTGCGTTGTTGGGCTGAGCGACGCGCACGTTCGGTGCGCACCTGTCGTACGGCGAACAGCGTGACGCCGCCGACCGTGAGCACGACGATCAGCCGCGCGAGCGGCAGGCCTGCCACCAGCACGGCCACGACACCGGCCACGGCAAGCGGCGTCACCAGTGATCGCGGACGCACCGTCCAATGCCGGGCGATGAGCAATCGTTCGTGGATGAGCCACGCACCGCTTGGTCGGGCCAGCACCATCGCGCACATCGTGGAGACTGCCGCGAGCAGTGTCATCTGAGCACCGCCATGAGTCGTTGGTGGCCGGGGCCGCGCACCGATGTGCCGCCATCGAAGGTGAGCGCGGGCTCGCAGCAGACCATCCCGCGGGAGTCTTCGCCGAGCGCTGCGATCTGCTCGACCCGGCGCAACCCGTCCGCACCACGTGCCAGATGCACCACGAGGTCGAGGCTGGCTCGGAGCTGACTGTGCACGGCTTCACGCGGCATGCCGGCCGCAACCCCCAGCGCCTCGAACCGGGCAGGTACGTCCGTGGCGGAGTTGGCGTGGATCGTGCCGCAGCCTCCTTCGTGCCCGGTGTTGAGCGCTGCGAGCAGGTCGACCACTTCGGCGCCGCGTACTTCGCCGACGACCAGACGATCGGGGCGCATCCGCAGCGCCTGACGTACGAGGTCGCGCACGGTCACCAGCCCTGCGCCCTCGATGTTGGCGGGGCGGGCCTCTAACCCGACGACGTGTGGGTGCGCCGGGCGGAGCTCGGTGGCGTCCTCGACGATGACAATCCGCTCTGCCGGGTCGACGAGGCCGAGCATCGCGGCGAGCAGGGTCGTCTTGCCAGAACCGGTGCCGCCGCTGACGACGAACGCGGCCCGCGCCGCCAGGATGTTGCGGATCGCGTCGGTGGCAGCATCGTTGAGCGATCCGGCGGCGGCGAG
>CAZWZC010000002.1:0-64568 GCA_964638755.1 uncultured Aeromicrobium sp.
TCAGCAGGTCACCAACGAGATCGAAGACTGGCAGATCGCTCGAGCGGAGTCCCATGGATCGCGCGGACTGAAGTCGGCCGAGATGGAGGCCTTGGAGCGCCTGCCTGACAGCGACGTCAAGGACGCACTGCAAGCGCTCCCCGAGGACTTCCGCATGGCCGTCTACCTCGCAGATGTCGAAGGTTTCCCCTACAAGGAGATCGCCGAGATCATGGACACGCCGATCGGCACTGTCATGTCTCGACTGCACCGCGGACGTCGTTTGCTCCGCGACATGCTGAGCGACTACGCACGCGATCGCGGTATGGCCGTCACCGGCGGCGGTGACACCAAGTGAACGAGTGCGATGGGCCAGATTGTGAGAAAGCACTGGAGAACCTCTATCTATTCATCGATCAAGAGATCGACACTGCAAGCGAGACCGAGATCCGCAGCCATATCGATGAGTGCAGCTCTTGCCTGACTGAGTTCGACCTGGAGCGCCTGGTCAAGTCATTGGTGTCGCGGTCATGCTCTGAGGTGGCGCCCGACGTGCTGCGACAGAAGGTGCTTGTCTCGATCCGGACAGTTCAGGTTCAGATCACCGAACAAATCTGATCCCGTCGCAGCCCGCGAAGATCGAATGGGTCGCTGCGAATCTTCACCGCTCATGTGCTCAGCAGCCTCGGCGTGAGAGCCGAGACCGAGCATCGCCAAGTTCCTTCCGCCAGCGTGAACACCTCGGTCACAAGTTCGTCTGCGCTGAAAGGGGCGCCATCCCAAGTCCCGCTGTTGGTGCCGTGGGCCACCGCCACCAACGCTGCGTCGCCGAACGTGCGAAGGTGCAGGACCTCGAAGGTCATCTCAGAGTGGGTGAGCCTTCCACTCGCGACGGCCGAAAGAAATCCTTCAAGCGGGATCGGACCACTCTCAGGCGTGATGAGAATCCAGTCAGGTTGAGTGAACTCAGCGATCTTGGTCGGGTCGTTGGCGACGATAGCCGATGCCCATCGGTCCAGCACGTCCTGTATTTCGACCCTCCGGGCGTCTGAGACGCTTTCGACGGATGTTTCGGGGGTCATCCGAGTGCCTTCATGAATGACCACAGATGGCCCTCCGGATCGACAGCCCCGTACTCGCGATATCCGTATGGCTGATCAACCGGGGCGTATCGAATGGTCGCCCCTTTGTCGGTCGCCTGCCGGTGGTGCGCATCGACGTCGTCCACCATCACCGCCATCGTGGCACTGGCACCACCAAGGTGGGCTGGCGAAGCAAGCCCGAATTGCACCGATTCCTGGTGGAGCCACACCTCGCCGTCTCCGGCACCGATGGCTGCGTGGACAGCTTCACCATTTTCGTTGCGGGTGACCTCGCCCGGGCCGAACCCGAAGACCTGGGTGAGATGGTCGAATGCTGCTTCGATGTCGTGATAGATCAGGATTGAAAGCCGTCGATCGACCAGAGGCTGGGTCATGGTCATGTCCTGCAAGACATTCAAGAGGACAGCGGTGGTGTCCTCTACAGAATCGAGCTGAGAGATCACCCGGTCAAGCCTGCCGCGAAGACGCTGCTGAGCTGCGATCTGCTCATCGAGCCACAACCGGTGGTCGACCATCCGCTCTCGGAGATCGGATGGCTCACTGGTCAAACTGCTTCGGACGGCTCCCAGAGAAAGTCCGAGTGATCGAAGAAGGGCGACATGATAGAGCCGCTCGACGTCGCCTGGACCGTAGACACGATGACCTGCAGCGCTGCGGTCCGCGGGGCCAATCAGACCGACCTCCTCGTAGTAGCGCAAAGCGCGAACCGTCATGCCAGTTCTCTCGGCGATTTGGCCGATCCGCATGCTCGCAACTTCGTTCATGATTCGGAGCGTACGACCTCACGCCGCGTGAGTATCAAGCGACGATCTGCTCAGGCGTGAAGGACTGGACGGCACGGCCAGCACCGCGATCGTCTGGTCGACAAAGAAAATCCCCGTCTGATGGACGGGGAAATTCTCGTGGTTCAAGCGTTGGGGCGCTTGCCGTGGTTGGCGGCCTTCTTCTTGCGCGCGCGGCGCTTGCGGCCTCGTTTGCTCATGGATCCTCCTCGGAAAGCTGGAGCACCTAGTCTCCCACAGGGGTGATTCGACTCATGAATCGCTCCCGCTCGACGATCACCCTTCGAATCTCACCGCTGGCGAGCAAGGTGCCGGAGGCATCGACGGCTGCGACCTGAAGTCGTACGAGCCGGCCATCGGTGTGGATCACAGTCGCGGTTGCCGTCACCTCCGTGCCGACGGGGCAGGCAGCAAGGTGCTCGAGTTCGACCCGGGTGCCGACGCTGGTCTGCGCGGGCGCCAGCTCGAGCGCGGCACACGTCGCCTCCTCACACCAGGCCAGGACGACCGGAGTGCCGAGCACTGGCAAATCCCCACTGCCCACTGCGCTTGCCGTGTCGACATCGTTGACCGTGTGCTTGATCGAGACCGTTTCCATCAACTCTCCCTTCAGCGGTTTGTGAGGCTGCGGCGTACTCCTCGTCAAGGGCCTCGCGGACCTGCAAGTCAGATGCCGGTGGTGGCACGGGGGTACGCGGCGTTGACGTCGGTCATCACATTGACCAGATAAGGGACGCCAGAGGCGAAAGCACGGTCGAGTGCCGGGCCGATCTGCTTGGGGTCCGTCACCATCTCGCCGCCACCACCGAGCGTCGTCACCACCTGGTCGTAGCGGGTCTGAGGCGCGAGGTCGGCAGCCACGTCGTAGCCGTAGAGCCACTGCATTGGACCCTTTTCCAGCCCCCACGCCGAGTTGTTGCCCACGATCATGACAACCGGCAGGTTGTGGCGCACCAGGCTGTCAACGTCCATGAGCGACATTCCGGCCGCGCCGTCTCCATACAGCAGCACGACCTGACTCGAGGGCCGCGCAATGCGGGCGGCCATCGCCGCACCCATTCCGGCACCGAGGCACCCGTACGGTCCCGGGTCGAGCCAACCGCCCGGCCGCTTCGGCTCGACAAACTTGCCCGCGAACGACACGAAGTCACCGCCATCGCCGATCACGACAGCGTCGTCCGCGAGGCGTGGCAACAGCTCGCCGTATATGCGCGCAGGATGGATCGGGTCGGCCGACGCTGTGAGCAGCTCGCTGTCGCGCGCCGACGCTGCCCTGACCTCGCCCTGCAGCGTGCTGAGCCAGGGCGTCCAGTCGGGGCGACGGCCGTGCTCGGACGGTGCGGTGAGCGCGTCGAAGATGCCGGTGAACACCTTGGACAGGTCACCGCTCGCTGAGGCGGCCATCTCGGCATGCGTGGAGACCTGGTCGGGGGAGTCGGCGATGTGCACCGTCTTGGCCGGAGTCGCGCCTTCCTTGCCGCCGAAGATGCCGTAGCCGAGGCGGAAGTCGAGCGGTGTGCCGACGACAATCACCAGATCGGCTCCGTTGAACGAGGTCGACCGAGCCTTGGTCACGAGCTGGGCGTGACCGCCGGGAATGATGCCGCGGCCCATGCCGTTGGCGATGACCGCGATGCCGGTCTCCTCGACGAACCTCAGTGCCGACTCTTCGGCGTGATCGGCCCACACGTCGGTACCCAGGACGAGCACGGGGCGTTCGGACTGACGAATGAGCTCGGCGATCTTGGCCAACGCCTCGGAGTCGGGCTCGATCGGCGCCGTCGTGTTGCCCTTCGACATCGTGGTGACCGTCGTCGCGTTGAAGAACTCATCCATCGGGATGTCGACGAACGTTGGTCCACGGTGTGACGAGCCAGCCAGGATGAACGCCTCGTCGACGGTAGGGGCAATGTCGTCGACCGTGTGAGCGGTGACGGCAGACTTGGAAACCGACTCGACGATCGGCGGCTGGTCGAGCTCTTGGAGGCTTCCTGATCCCCAACGGTTGTTGGGTGCGCGGCCGCCAATCACCACGACCGGTGATCCGGAGAAGCTTGCCTGAGCAATGGGGCTGACACCGTTGGTCACGCCTGGCCCGGCAGTCAGCACGGCAAGACCAGGTTTGCGGGTCAACTTGCCAATCGCCTCAGCGGCGAACACAGCGGTGGGCTCATGGCGTACGTCGATGATCGGCATGGGCGGCTCGGCCTTGACCGCGCCGTCGTACATCGGAAACACATGGGCACCTGACAAGGTGAACATCGTCTCGACGCCATGGGCGCGTGCCACGTCTACGGCGTGGACTCCACCGTGACCTTCCCGGGATTCGTCAGTCATGTGACGCACGCTACTGGATCGTCAGGTGACGGGTTTGGCGCGTGTGGTCGGACGGTAGAGCCACGGGCTCTCCGCCCGGATCTGGTCAAGCACAGCCAGGATCAGGTCGGCGCGATGAGCAGGCTGTTCGGCGAACAGCTCGGCATCGGAGCGGAGATCCGCACGACCCTGCACCCCGAGCGCCAACTGCAGGTGAAGTGCCCGCAGCAGCGATGAGGTGTTGCGCACTGACGGCGATGGCCATTCGGCCTCGATGTGGCCACGCGTACGAGGCAGCATGATGCCAGCGCCGAGCCGCGCAAGCCAGGGCTCGACGATGCCGGGGTCGAGCGCGTTGCGGTGCAGCAGCGTCATGACGGCGAATGCGAGGCGGTCCTCCTCGCCATGGCGCCAGATGTAGGACGTTGGCTGGAGCACCCGATCGGCGATGACGTCGAGCAGCACGGTGAGTTCGAGCCGGCCGAAGTGGCGTGAACGGGCCAGGGCAGCAAGGAGATCGGCTCCGTGCGCAATCGCATTGGCCCAGCCCTGCTCGGGCACCCAGCCGCGATGATCCTGCTCGCGCACGTACCAGGCCGTCGCGCTGTCACCCCAACGCAGCACCGAGTCAGACGTCATGAGGTGCTCGTTGTTGTCCCGGCCGATGATCTCGGCGAGCATCAGCGCGCTGTAGGAACGGCGCAGCACCGACACGTCACCATCGTGGCCGAGTCCGTAGCGCAGGCCCGGGACGATCCCGTCACCGAGCCCTGACAGCAGTTCGTCGTACACGCCCTTGTCGATCCACGTCGTCAGCAACGGATAGGCCAGGTCTTCGCGCCAGCGTGGGTTCGGGTGGCCCAGCATCTCGACCAGCTCGACGGTGCACTCGTCCAGACTGCGGTCGGCAGGTACCTCCATGCCGGCTTGCATCACCGATTGCCAGTACGCCTCAGACACTCAGCCATCCTTGCACGGGAACGGCCGAGGGCGGGGCGCCCGTACGCTTGAGGGGTGCCCTCGCTGGATGACATCGCCCGATTCCAGACGTCACTGTCAGCCGGTGATGTCGCGTGGCTGCATGCCTTGGTGGCGGATTGGCAGATCATTGCGGACCTGTCGTTTTCGGACCTAGTGCTGTGGATCCCGGACGCGGAGTCGAAGGGTATGTGGGCAGGTGCGCAGATTCGGCCAACGACCGGGCCCACGACTTTGCTCGAGGATGCCGCTGGCACGTTCCTGCCTCAAGGGCGCACCGACCGTCTCGACCGGGCGCTCTCCACCGGGGACCCGACCGAGCCGATTGTCGAAGAGCAGTCTGACGGGAGCATGGTGCGTGATCGGACGATCCCGGTCAAGCGCGACGGCACACCGATCGCTGTCATGACGAGCCGTCGAAGCGACAGTCCGCCACGTACCGCAAGCAAGCTGGAGGCGACGTACCTCGAGGCCGCCGACGAGCTGATCGACATGATTCAGCAAGGCGCATTCCCGCTCGAGGGTGCGCGATCCGACCTCGCCGACTCGCTGCGCGTCGGCGACGGATTGATTCGCACTGATGGTCGCGGAAGAGTCTCGTATGCCAGCCCCAATGCACTGTCCGCCTATCGCCGCCTGGGGCTGACGGCGGACCTGCTCGGTGCGGAGCTCGGCGAGGTGACGACGAGTCTGATCGACCGTCGACCGACCGATCGCGGACCGATCGGGTTGCTGCGTGGGGAGGTCGGCGGGGAAGCCGAGATTGACAACGCGAAAGGATCGATCCTGCTGCGCGTCATACCCCTGCGCACGGGAGGTCGTCGCAACGGCGTTCTGATGCTCCTTCGGGACGTGACCGAGCTGCGCCTTCGCGAGCGAGAGCTCGTGTCAAAAGAAGCCACCATCAGGGAGATTCACCATCGGGTCAAGAACAACTTGCAGACCGTTGCTGCGCTCCTTCGACTGCAAGCGCGTCGGGTCGAGCTCCCCGAAGCTCGAGCTGCGCTGGAAGATGCGGTGCGCCGCGTCGGCTCGATCGCACTCGTCCACGAGACACTCAGTCAGTCGTTCGGCGACGAGGTCGACTTCGACGAGATCGCTGACCGGCTAATGCGCACCGTGCTCGACGTTTCCGGGCAGCCCTCCGATACGGGGGCAGTCGACGCCGAACGGGTCGGCTCATTCGGGATGCTGCCCGGCGCAGTCGCCACCCCGCTGGCGATGGTACTAACGGAACTTATTCAGAACGCGGCCGAGCATGCATATGGTTCTGGCGGAGGAACGCTGACGATGGCGGTCAACCGCATACGTGATCGAGTGCGGCTGCGGGTCAGCGATGACGGCGTTGGTCTCCCGGCCGGTTTTGATCCGGCGGACAGTTTGGGTCTTTCGATCGTGACGACCCTGGTCGAGGGGGAGCTCGACGGAACGTTGTCGTTCGAGCGCCGAAGCGGCGGTGGCACGACCGTCGCCATCACGCTGGAGGTCTAGTGCGTTTATCTGCCAATGACGCAAGAACCCCGCACTCCAAGGAGCACGGGGTTCACCGATACGTGTACGTCAGGCAGTGCGAATGCGTGCCCGAGCGTTGCGGCGCTTCAGCGTACGACGTTCGTCTTCGCTCAAGCCTCCCCACACACCGTGGTCCTGGCCGCTCTCGAGTGCCCATTGCAGGCACAGCTCGCGGACATCACAACGGCGGCATACGACTTTCGCCTCTTCGATCTGCAAGATGGCGGGACCCGTGTTGCCGATGGGGAAGAAGAGCTCAGGATCCTCATCGAGACATGCGGAACGATGACGCCAGTCCATGTGGGGACACTCCTTCCCGTTCGGTTTGCGCCGTGGGCAGGCCGATCTGACCCGTTCCAAGGCTTGACCTCCATGTTTTCAAGGTTTCAACTGCATTACAAGGGTCAGGAGCCCCGCGAATTGTCGATTGGGTCACACGTTTCGTACGCTGGCGCGGTGAACTCTGCAGAGCCGCTTGAAAAGACTGCTCGCGCGCTGCTTGGCACCGTTGCGGGGGTCGTCACCTTGGAGGCTCTGGCGTTTGGCGTCCTGGCGGTGATGGATCTGGCAGACGTGTCGAGCGAGCGCCTCGGGCTGGGCGTCGGATCGAGTGTGCTGCTGGCAATCTACGGGGCGTTCCAACTGTTCGCAGCTTGGCGTCTGAGGCGAGGCGAGGCGTGGGCCCGAAGCCCCCTGATCGTGACACACCTGATCCAGCTGCTCCTCGCGTGGAACCTGCGCGACGGCGACACCAGGTGGTTGACTGTCGTGATGGCGATTCTCGGGGTCGTGGTGCTCGGGTGCCTGCTGGCTCCGCCCGTGAACCGGGGGTTGGGTCGCCATCTTCCCGTTGTGAGAGACTGAAGGCCGGGCACGACCTGCACCAACCACCCCTTTCGTTGCGGGTGTCCCTGAGTGGCCAACGGGCCGCATCGGCGATCTGATCGGTCCCGTTCTTTCACACGCACAACTTCGCGAGGCATTCCATGGTTGCGACTGACATCGACGTGCACGCTGCGGCGCCGGATCCCGACGACCCGGTCTTCGCCCTGCACCGCGGCGGCAAGATGGGTATCGCGGCGACCGTGCCCCTCAACGATGCCGACGATCTCTCGATGGCCTACACACCCGGTGTCGCGCGGGTGTGCGAAGCGATCGCAGCCGATCCCGAAGTCGCCCACGAGTACACCTGGGTCTCCAACACCGTCGCCGTCATCACAGATGGGACCGCTGTGCTCGGTCTCGGTGACATCGGCCCTGCGGCGTCGATGCCGGTCATGGAGGGCAAGGCGGTCCTCTTCAAGCAGTTCGGCGGAGTCGACGCCATCCCGATCGCGCTCGCGACGACAGATCCCGACGAGATCGTCGAGACGATCGTGCGTCTTGCGCCTTCATTTGGCGGAATCAACCTCGAGGACATCTCCAGCCCTCGATGCTTCGACATCGAACGGCGGTTGATCGATCGACTCGACATACCCGTCTTTCACGACGATCAGCACGGAACGGCTGTGGTTGTCCTGGCGGCACTGATCAATGCTCTGCGGGTGACGGATCGCTACCTCGAGGACGTCAAGGTCGTCATCTCTGGTGCTGGCGCGGCCGGAGTGGCGATCACCAAGATCCTCAAGACGGCAGGCGTCTCAAAGATCGCCATAGTCGACCGCAGCGGCGTCGTGCACTCCAGCCGTGGCGCACTAGGTGACGTCAAGCAGTGGCTCGCCGACGAGACCGGCGACTGGGCGCAGCCCGGCTCGGCGTCGGACGCACTTTCAGGTGCTGATGTGTTCATCGGTGTCTCCGGCGGCACCATCCCCGAGGAGGCTGTGGCCTCGATGGCGCCCGATGCAATCGTCTTTGCGCTCGCGAACCCACACCCAGAGGTGCACCCGGAGATTGCCAACAAGTACGCCCGTGTCGTGGCCACCGGAAGATCGGACTTCCCCAACCAGATCAACAACGTGCTGGTGTTCCCCGGTGTCTTCCGCGGGGCGCTCGACGTACGCGCGACGCGAATCTCGGAGGGTATGAAGCTTGCGGCCGCGCGAGCGATTGCCGACCTCGTCGGTGACGATCTCACCGAGGCGTGTGTGATCCCGTCACCTTTCGACCCGCGAGTCGCCACTGCGGTTGCTCGCGCCGTCACCGACACGGCGCGTCGTGAGGGACTTGCGCGTCGGCCATACTGACGCCCCACGTACACCACCGACCGAGGAGCTGGATGTTCGCCGTCTTTGCAGACCAGATCAACCCGGACGATCCTTTGGCTGGGCTCGTCGTCGGGGAGCGCCCCGAGCCTGAGGTCCCCGACGGGTGGACAACCGTCACGGTCAAGGCTGCATCGATCAATCACCACGATGTGTGGAGCCTGCGCGGTGTTGGCTTACCGGCAGACCGTCTGCCGATGATTCTCGGATGCGACGCTGCCGGCCTGGATGAGGACGGCAACGAGGTTCTCGTGCACGCTGTCATCAGCGATGCGTCGTGGCGCGGTGACGAGACGCTCGACCCCAAACGGTCATTGCTCTCAGAGCACCACCAGGGCACCTTCGCCGAGCGTGTAGTGGTGCCCAATCGCAACGTCGTGGCCAAGCCCGCCGGTCTCTCGTTCGCCGAAGCGGCGTGCCTTCCGACGGCATGGCTCACCGCATACCGGATGTTGTTCACCCAGTCTGGACTCAAGCAGGGTGACACCGTGTTGGTTCAGGGTGCCGGCGGCGGGGTGGCAACCGCGGCCATCACACTTGCCCGGGCGGCAGGCTTCCGCGTCTACGCAACGAGTCGCGACGAGGACAAGCGGCAGCGGGCTGTGCAGATCGGTGCCCACGAGGTATTTGAGTCGGGGGCTCGGCTGCCCAGCAAGGTCGACGCCGTGATTGAGACTGTGGGGGCGGCGACCTGGTCGCACTCGGTCAAGTCGATGCGACCCGGCGGCACGATAGTGATCGCCGGTGCAACGTCGGGTGATGCGCCTTCTAGTGCGGAGCTGACGAGGATCTTCTTCCAGCAGATGCGCGTGCACGGCTCCACCATGGGCACTCGCGACGAGCTCCATGCGCTGGCCCAGTTCATGGACGTGACGGGGACCAAGCCGCTGATCGACCGCGAGATCCCGATGGCCGATGCGGCCGACGGTTTGAAGTCCGTGGTCGACGGCACCGTGTTCGGCAAGATCGTCCTGACGCTCTGAGCTCAAGATTTGTATCAACCCTGCGCCAGAAACGAGTAGTTGGACTCGGTGTCTCAGTCGTCGGCGAGCGTGTGGCGGAGATACCGCGTTGGAGCGTCGAGATACGCCTTCCAGTGCTTCACGAGCTCCAGCTCGTTCCATTCTGCCTCGCGAATTCCCCAATCCCCCACCTCGAGGATGCGGGCGTCTGGCATCGACGCGAGGACAGGGGAGTGGGTAGCGCAAAGCACCTGACCGCCAGACGCGGCGAGGTCGTGGAGGACGCGAATCAGCGTCAGCGTCGACCTGAATGAGAGGGCGGCCTCCGGTTCGTCAAGGCAATAGAAGCTGGGCGAATCGAACTTGCGGTTGAGCACCTCAAGGAACGACTCACCATGGCTCATGGCATGGTAGTCGGCGTCGTTCGGCCCGCTGTGTTGATCCATGTAGGTGTACCAGCCGTGCATCGTTTCAGCCCGCAGGAAGAAGCCCCAACGACCCGCACCCACTCCACGCTGGAGAAGCAGGTCGCGGTGCAAGGGAGACTCGCTCTCGCGCGTTTCGTGACGACCGTGGGCGCTACCGCCTTCGGGTGACAGGCCGTAGGCAACCGCGATCGCCTCGACCAGTGTCGACTTGCCCGATCCGTTCTCGCCAACGAGGAATGTCACCCCTGGACCGAGGTCGAGTCCGTCCTCAAGCACTTGGGCAACCGCTGGGATCGTCGCCGGCCACTCGTCCGCTGTGAGCACAGCACCGGGGCTCCGAGAGATGCGTACGACCGGTGGCTGATCGAACTTCACAACCACAGCCTGTCAGGTGAGGCGATCAGTCATCGAAGTCATCCAGGCGCGCCAACCAGGTGGCCAGGCGTTCCACGGGGACCTCGAAGTCGGGGTTGAGGTCGACGAACGTGGTGAGCTGTTCGGCGAGCCAGGCGAACGTGACCTGTTCGTCACCTCGCCGGCTCTGGAGCTCTTCGATTCCACGGTCGGTGAAGTACATCAGGAGATCAGGCGAACGCCTGCTCCATCAAAGTCTCGAACTCCTCGACGTGACGTGCGTGTGAACCGACCGACGGTGCTGAGGACGCCGCGCGCGACACGCGTGAAAGCGGTAAACCATCGAACTCGCCCATGAAGTTGAGCGCGATGTGCGGCCACGGGCCCTGATTGGCGGGCTCGTCCTGCACCCACCGAACCTCACGGGCGTTCGGGAATTGGGCGATCTCGGAGTTGAGCTCGGCGGTCGGACGTGGATAGATCTGCTCGAGCCGGACGATGGCTGTACGCGAGGTGTCTGCCTCACGCTTGGTGCGCTCGGCGAACAGGTCCCACGCGATTTTGCCGGAGCAGACAATCACCCGCTCGACAGAGTCGGCGCTGACGGAGTCGTCGCCGATCACCGGCCGGAATGAACCGCTCGTGAAGTCCTCGGGTTGAGAGGTCGCAGCCTTGTTGCGGAGCATCGACTTCGGGGTGAAGACAATCAGCGGGCGGTGCTCACTCTCGAGGTTCTGGCGACGCAACAGGTGGAAGTACGACGCGGGCGTCGATGGTTGAGCGAGTGTCATCGAGTCGTTGGCGCACAGCTCAAGGAATCGTTCGATGCGCGCCGAGGAGTGGTCTGGACCCTGACCTTCGTAACCATGGGGCAGGAGCAGTACGACGCCCGACTTCTGGCCCCATTTGGTCTCGCCCGAGGAGATGTACTCGTCGACGACCGACTGGGCGCCGTTGATGAAGTCACCAAACTGCGCCTCCCACATCGTGAGTGCCTCCGGGCGCGCCACCGAGTAGCCGTACTCGAAGCCGAGCGCAGCGTATTCGCTCAGCAGGGAGTCGTAGACGTAGAACGTCGCCTGGTCCTCGGTGACACCGGTGAGCGGGGTCCACTCGTCCCCGGTGACTCGGTCGATGATCGTGGCGAATCGCGACGCGAACGTGCCGCGACGCGTGTCCTGGCCGGAAATGCGGACAGGGCGGCCGTCGGCGAGCAGGGAACCCATGGCAATGATCTCGCCGGTGCCCCAGTCGATCGGGCCGGCGGTGATCGACGCGGCACGACGCTGCAGCTGCGGCAGCACCTTGGGGTGGACCGTGAAACCGTCGGGAACCGCAGTGTAGGAATCTGCGATCGCCTTGAGCGTCTCCGGAGTGACAGACGTGACGAGCTCGCCTGAATGCCCGGGCTTGTCGGGGTAGGCAGGAGTACGTGAGTAACCCGGATCGGGCTGCGCTGCCTTGACCTCCGCGAAGTTGCGCTCGAGCTGGGCTTGGTAATCGACGAGCGCTGCTTCGGCCTCTTCGAGGGTGATGTCGCCTCGTCCGACGAGGGCTTCGGTGTAGAGCTTGCGAACAGACTTCTTCTTCTCGATCGTGTCGTACATCAGCGGCTGCGTGAAGCTCGGATCGTCACCTTCGTTGTGACCGCGACGGCGGTAGCAGACGAGGTCGATGACGATGTCCTTGTGGAATGTGCGGCGGTACTCGTACGCCAGGTGTGCCACGCGGATGCACGCCTCGGGGTCATCACCGTTGACGTGGAAGATCGGCGCCTGGATCATCCGGGCGACGTCGGTGCAGTACTGCGACGACCGTGACGACGACGGTGAGGTGGTGAACCCGACCTGGTTGTTGACGATCAGATGAATCGTGCCGCCGGTACGGTAGCCCCGCAGCAACGAGAGGTTGAGCGTCTCGGCGACGACACCTTGACCTGCGAACGCGGCGTCACCGTGAACCAGCACGGGGAGCACGGGGTAGGCCACGCCTTGGTTGAGACGGTCTTGTTTGGCGCGGGCGATGCCCTCAAGGACGGGGTCGACGACCTCGAGGTGTGACGGATTTGCCGCCACCGAGACCTTGATCTTGTCGCCGGACCCAGCGGTGAACTCTCCCTCTACGCCGAGGTGGTACTTCACGTCGCCGGATCCCTGGACCGTGCGAGGGTCGACGTTGCCTTCGAACTCACGAAACACCTGACTGGCGTGCTTGCCGGCGATGTTGACCAGCACGTTGAGGCGTCCACGGTGAGCCATGCCAATGCAAACCTCGTCAAGCGCGTCGGTCGCTGCGGCTTCGCAGATCTCGTCGAGCACGGGGACCGTGGTCTCGCCGCCTTCGAGGCTGAATCGCTTCTGGCCGACGAACTTGGTCTGCAGAAACGTCTCGAAGGCTTCGGCCTGGTTGAGCTTCTGGAGGATGCGGAGCTGCTCCTCGCGCGGTGGCTTGGTGTGGGGACGCTCAATGCGTTCCTGGAACCACTCCCGCTCGGCAGGATCCTGGATGTGCATGTACTCAAGCCCGATCGTGCGGGCGTACGAGTCGCGCAAGATGCCAAGAATCTCGCGGAGCTTCATGAATCGCTTGCCGTTGCCGAACGATCCGGTGGCGAATTCGCGGTCGAGGTCCCACAGGGTCAAACCGTGACTCGCGGTGTCGAGGTCCGGGTGGCTGCGGGCGTGGTTCTCAAGGGGGTTCGTGTCAGCCATCAGGTGACCGCGTACCCGGTAGGCGTGGATGAGCTCAAGGACGCGGGCCTGCTTGTGGACCTCGTCGTCGTGGCTGACGGCGATGTCCTGTGCCCAGCGGATGGGCTCGTACGGGATCTTGAGCGCGCGGAAGATCTTGTCGTAGAACTCGTCCTCGCCGAGCAGAAGTCCGTGGACCTTCTTGAGGAATTCGCCGGACTGTGCCCCCTGAATCACACGGTGGTCGTATGTCGATGTCAGCGTGACCATCTTGGAGATGGCCATCTGCGCGAGTGTGTGCTCGGATGCGCCCTGGAACTCCGGCGGATATTCCATCGAGCCGACGCCGACGATGACTCCCTGGCCCTGCATGAGGCGCGGGATCGAGTGATTGGTGCCGATGCCGCCCGGATTGGTCAGGCTGACCGTGGTGCCTTGGAAGTCGGCGACCTCAAGCTTGTTGTTGCGTGCCTTGGTCACCATCGTTTCGTAGGCGGCCCAGAACCCAGCAAAGCCGAGCGTCTCGGCGGCCTTGATCGAAGGTACGAGGAGCGTGCGGCTCCCGTCGGGCTTCTGCAGGTCGATGGCGAGGCCGAAGTTGATGTGTTCGGGCTTGAGCTGGTTGGGCTTGCCCTCGACGATCTCGTAACCCGTGTTCATCTCCGGCATGGCCTTGATGGCCTGGACGATGGCCCAACCTATGAGGTGGGTGAACGAGACCTTGCCGCCTCGTGCTCGGGCCAGGTGGTTGTTGATGACCACGCGGTTGTCGAACAGCAACTTGACCGGCATTGCACGGACGCTGGTGGCAGTCGGAACGGCAAGGCTGGCGTCCATGTTTTGCACGGTGCGTGCGGCGGCGCCGCGAAGGATCGACTTCTGGACATCGCCCGGGCCGCCAGCTGGGGCGGGTTCGTCTGCGGGGGTAGTCGGTGTGGTCTGGGCCGTCTTCACCGGGACGGGGTTCTGTTCGGTCTTGGCCTTGGCTTTGGGAGGCTTCGCAGACGCCACCGGTGCGGCCGCAGCAGATGATGGGGCCGCCGACTTGGCGGGAGCAGGCGCTGCGGCTGGCTTCGTCTCGGGCGCAGGCGTCTTGGGCGCCTCGGTGGCGACCGCGGTTGTGGCCTGCGTCGTCGTGCCGTTGGTCGAGGCCGGAGCGCCATCGTTGAAGAACGTGGCCCACTTGGGGTCTACCGATGCAGGGTCCTCCTGGAACCGTTCGTACATTTCCTCGACGAGCCACTGATTGGTGCCAAAATCAGGGGTTGCGTGGTCTGGTGAGGAGTCGGCCACTGCCTCGATCGCCTCTTCCGTTTAGGTGCTGGAAAACGTGTGAAACTTCGGTCACAAGGGTAACGCGCGGACCGAGTCACTCACACGGCGGTTGGTCCGCATGCCAACCCACTTTTCAGATTGCCATGGCAGCGGCCGGTTCGGGTGGGTTCTGGCGAGATCGTGAGCGCTTTCAGTCGACGATCTGTAGCTCCGGATCACGCTCGACAAAGCGGCCGAACGCCTCGCCCTCGGCGTTGATGGCTCGCCTCACCGTGGGGGTGACTCGCGGCGAGCAGCGGACGGTGATCGCCACGGTCCTGGACTTGATCGTGCGAGTCCAGGAACCGGCGAGCTGACCGCCAATGGCGAGCAGGCCGGTGCTGCGCATCAGCTCCTCCGGTGCGCCGCTGAACAGCGCGTAGTCGTCGGGATCGCGCGCGTACGAGATGTACTCGTCAAAGTTCGAGAGCAACAAGGCCGCGGGGTGCGGGGCGTCGATCGTGAGCCCGTGGGTCCAGTAGGTCACGCCGTCGATGTCGACGGGCCGCAGCTCGCCAAGATCGATCGCGCGGCGACTCTCGGTGAGTGTCAGGCTGGCCCACCAGGCCAGGTCCTTGTCGCGGAATGGTCCGTGACCGCGCCCGTAGCGGCGCGCGATCAGCGCGAGCAGCTCATCGCGCGGCTGGGCCGGCGGCGCCTCAACGACCGAGTTGAGCTGCACATACGTGTGCTGCTTGCCACGCATTGGGCCGCTGACGATGAGTGCAGAGATCTCCGCATGCATCACCATGTGGATCAGCTGACCAGTGGAATCAATGCCGGCCTCGTTGAGGGCCACACCGAGCTCTGACCTGGTTCGGGGTGCGCCATCGGCCGTTGCTGCCTCGATGACTTCGGCGCTCCTGTCCAACCTATCCAGCGTGAGTCCAATCCCGTTGTTGCTCAACGACATCAGCTGCCTGATGCGCGGCGCTGTGACTGCCAGCATCCAGTGCAGGTCCGACGGATCGATGAAGTGCCAGGTCGGTCGCAGCACATGCGTACGCAAGAAGTCGCCTCGTCCAAATGCATCGTCGAGGTCGGCCTTGGTCAACCCGTCGGCACGTCGAGCAACGGTCCACAGACCCATGTCGTGCAGCTGGGACTGCACGCAGCCGAGGTGCCGTACGACGTCGGCAGCTGTCGTGAACCGCGGCGCGTCGAGTCCCTGCGCGTGGAGGCGACCCACGACGGAGCGCTTCACGTCAGGTCAGGCGGTGACGAGGGCCGCGTCGAGCGTGATGGGGACACCGGTCAGCGCCTTGCTGATGGGGCAGCTCACCTTCGCGGACTCTGCGGCCTCCCGGAATCCCGCCTCATCGATCCCGTCGACCTCGGCGCGAACGACCAGCTCGATCCCGGTCAAGCCAAGCCCGGATGGTCCCATGCCGACGGTCACGTGTGCCGTTACGTCGAGCGATTGCGGAGTTGCGCTTGCATTGCCCAAAGCGGCAGCCAGCGACATCGCGTAGCAGGCCGAGTGCGCGGCGCCCACGAGCTCCTCGGGGTTGGTGGCTCCGCCACCGTCTTCGGATGCTCTCTTGGGGAACGAAACGTCGAATGTGCCGAGCCCTGAGCTGGTGAGCTCGACCTGTCCGGAACCGTCCTTCAGGCCGCCATCCCAGGCGGTACGGGCTGTACGTGTGGGCATGTTGTCGCCTCTCGTCGAAGATTTGTCGACGACGCTACCGGCGGCCCTGTCAGGATGCGAGGTGCGGGTAGTCAGCTGAACGGTGCTGGAACGCGAGTATTTCGGGGTTTTGGATGACCCCGTCGCGGATCTCGATCGCCCGCCGAAGAGTCTCGTTGCCGTCCCACGACTTCGGGCCGGACAACACCTTCGGAATGTAGGGAAGCAGTGCCTGGCTGATCTCCCAGGTCGCAGAGTTCCAAAGGTATGACGGGCTGTGATCGACGGCGTAATAGGTCACGCCGTTGCCAACAGTGAACGTCGGCTCGTCGAATGTCGTCGGTTTCGCCCATTCAAAGCCCATGCCCTCGTCGCACGAGACGTCGACGACAAGGGTGCCCGAGGCAAGCGTCGGGAGGTCGACGTTCATCAGGAACGACATGGGGGAGTTGGGGTCCTGCAGCACGCAGTTCACGATCACGTCGTGCTCGGCCAGTAGAGCTGGCATCGGCACCCATTTCTGGTCGATGAATGCGCGGCTTTCGGCCGGTGAGTCCGCAGGATCGAAGTGCACGATCCGTGCGGAGTGAATGGGTGCGCTGACGGCTGCCACACCGCGCTGGGTGAATATGTCGACGTCATGGATTCCGTGGGCGCTGAGTGCAGTCACCGCGCCGCGAGCCGTGGCTCCAAAGCCGATGACGGCAGCGCTGAGCCGGCGACCGTAGTTGCCGGTCAGCCCAGCGATCTCCATTGCTTGAAGAACTGAGCAGTAGCCAGCGAGCTCATTGTTCTTGTGGAAGACGTGCAGCAGGAAATTTCCGTCGCCACTCCAATGGTTCATGACTTCCCACGCGATGAGGGTCAGTTTTCGGTCGATCGCCGCCTGGGTCAGCGCGGAGTCCTGGACGCAGTGTGGCCAACCCCAGAGCATCTGCCCTTCACGCATCGCGAGCAGGTCCGACGGTTGTGGCTTGGTCAGCAAGATGACGTCGCACCGCTCTAGCAGCTCTGCGCGGGGAAGGATCCCGCCGACCAGGGGACGGAGCTCATCGTCGGAATAGCTGAAGTTCTCGCCGTACCCCTCCTCGAGGAACACGTGCGGCCGAACGGTCTTGGTGAGGCGCTCCAGGTGTCGTGGGTGAAGCGGCAGACGTCGTTCGTTCTCCTTGGAGGTGTGGGCGATTACGCCCAGATCGAGTTGGCTCATAGGGGCCTTGGCGTAGGTGTTTCGACAGTGACCGCTGCTCGGTCAGTCGAATACGGAGTGCCCCCGGCAGGATTCGAACCTGCGCTTCCGCCTCCGGAGGGCGGCGCTCTATCCCCTGAGCTACGGGGGCCCAATGCGGCCGACTGCCGTGTGAGCCTATCGCACGAGGACTACCGTGAATCCTGTGCCCAGAGTGCTCGTCGTAGACGACACCGCCTCGATTCGCTTCCTCATCCGGACCAACTTGGAGCTCGCCGGATTTGAGGTCGACGAGGCGGTTGACGGCGTCGACTGCCTCGACAAACTCAGCCGTGCAGACTCGTTGCCGGACGCGATCACGGTCGATGTGATGATGCCGCGGATGGACGGCGTCGCGA
Source organism: uncultured Aeromicrobium sp. (assembly GCA_964638755.1). GTDB lineage: Bacteria > Actinomycetota > Actinomycetes > Propionibacteriales > Nocardioidaceae > Aeromicrobium. The sequence continues at coordinate 17,840 of CAZWZC010000002.1, forward strand.
CCGTGACTGCGATCCGAGCAGAGCCCCGCACGGCGAAGATCGCCATCATCATGGTGTCGACCCAGGGCTATCCCGCCGATATCGCTCGCGGCATGGAGGCGGGGGTCGATGCGTACATCACCAAACCGTTCGATCCTGACTTCATGGTGGCAACGGTGGGTGAAGTCATAGACCGCCTCAAAGGTCCTTGAATGGTGGCGTCCCCAGACGTACGGTTTTCGTACACGGAGAGGAGGTGGTCCCAGGAATGAATAGCTCTTGGACATGTGAGGTGGCTGTCCGCTAGCCGCAAGGACCTCTGTCATTGCAAGCTGGCCAAGGCGGCGGCGCAAAACCCGCAGCCACCCGACCCGCAGGGCGCCGAGTAGTCCACTCGGCCGTGCTCCTACTCCTCGGAGGCGAGTGCAGCCCTGCGGGTCGTCCGCGCTGTGGGTCCTTTCAACAGCCTTCAGGCTCCGGGCAGGCAAACGATAGGCTTGAGCGGTGACTCCCGAGCAGCTCTCCGCCGTGATCGTCGGCGCCCTCGCCTCGCTCAGCAAGGCGGGCACGATCGTGCTGCCTGACGGGGTCCCGAGCGAGGTGCTCGTAGAGCGGCCCAAGGTGCGCGAGCACGGTGACTATGCGACCAACATCGCGTTGCGAATGGCCAAGAACGCAGGTATGAATCCCCGCGACTTCGCCCAACTGCTCGCCGACGAGCTCAGCAATGCCGACGGTATCGCCAGCGCTGAGATCGCCGGTCCCGGTTTCCTCAACATCCGAGTCGCGGCTGGTGCTCAGGGTGCATTGGCACGGCAGATCGTTGCTGCCGGTACGGCGTACGGCACCAGCGACCTCTACGCCGGCCAGAAGGTCAACCTCGAGTTCGTCAGTGCCAATCCCACGGGCCCGATCCACATCGGCGGGGTGCGCTGGGCTGCCGTCGGCGACTCGCTGGGTCGGATCCTCACCGCAATCGGTGCCGACGTCACGCGCGAGTACTACTTCAACGACCACGGAGTGCAGATCGATCGCTTCGCGCGCTCGTTGCTCGCCGATGCGCGGGGTGAGGAGGCGCCGGAGGACGGCTACGGCGGGCAGTACATCACAGACATCGTTGCGAACGTGATCGCCACGTGTCCTGATGCGGCCTCCCTGCCCGACGACGAGGCACTCGAGACGTTCCGCTCCGAGGGCGTCGAGCTGATGTTTACCGAGATCAAGAAGAGCCTGCACGACTTCGGCGTCGATTTTGACGTCTATTTCCACGAGAACGACCTGCACGAGTCCGGCGCGGTCAATCGCGCCATCGCGCGGCTCCAGGAGCTCGGGATGATGTACGAGCAGGACAACGCAACGTGGCTGCGTACATCTGACTTCGGCGACGACAAGGACCGCGTCGTCCTCAAGTCCGACGGCGAGCCCGCATACATCTCGGGCGACCTCGCCTACTACCTCGACAAGCGTGAGCGCGGCTTTGACCGATGCATCATCCTGCTCGGCGCCGACCATCACGGCTATGTCTCTCGGCTTCTCGCGATGTGCGCGGCCTTTGGTGACGAGGCGGGCGTCAACCTCGAGCTGCTGATCGGACAGATGGTAAATCTGGTGCGCGACGGTGAACCGCTGCGCATGAGCAAGCGCGCAGGCACGGTCATCTCCCTGGAAGATCTTGTCGAATCGATTGGCGTTGACGCCTCGCGCTATGCGCTGGCTCGATACTCGATGGACTCCACGATCGACCTCGACCTCGACCTGTGGGCCAAGCAGGACAGCGACAACCCCGTCTATTACGTCCAGTACGCCCACGCACGGCTGTCGTCGATCATCCGCAATGCGGTCGACCTCGGCGTCGTGCTCGACGAGTCGAGCTTCGACCCATCGCTGTTGTCTGTCGAGCAGGAGGGCGCACTCCTGCGGGCGCTCGCTGACTACCCCCGTGTCGTCGCACGCGCTGCCGAGCTGCGCGAGCCGCACCGGGTCGCACGCTATCTCGAGGACACTGCCGCGGCGTTTCACAAGTTCTACGACGTCGCGCACGTGTTGCCCAAGGGCGACGAGGAGCCCAGCGATCTACATCGGGCTCGCCTGATGCTGGTCAGCGCGACACGACAGGTGATCGCCAACGGTCTTGGCCTGCTCGGTGTCTCGGCCCCGGAGCGTATGTGATGAGGTCGCACGAGGCGGGAGCACTGCACGGCCAGTCCGGTGACCGAGGACCAGCCTGGCTGCGCACGCCCGAGGACTCAAACCAGCTCGTACCCCATCTCTGGGCAGCCAACGTGTCCAAGGTCAATGGTGTTCTGACGGTCGCCGGTGAGTCTGTGACCGATATCGCCGCCGAGTTCGGCACCCCGACGTATGTCATTGACGAGGACGATTTTCGTCGCCGTGCGCGCAGCTTCAAGGACGCATTTCCAAACGCTGACGTCTACTACGCGGGCAAGGCATTCTTGTGCGTCTCGACTGCGCGATGGATCGCTGACGAGGGGCTCAACCTCGACGTGTGCACAGGTGGCGAGCTGGCTGTCGCGATCAAGGCGGAGTTTCCGCCTGCCCGGATAGGCCTGCACGGCAACAACAAATCGATCGACGAGTTGCGTCGTGCGCTCGAGATCGGCGTGGGTCGGATCATCATCGACTCCCTCGAGGAAATTGATCGCCTTTCGACACTGACCTCAGAGCTCGAAGTCACAGCGTCGGTCATGGTGCGTGTGACTGCTGGCGTTGAAGCGCACACGCATGAGTACATCTCCACCTCGCACGAGGACCAGAAGTTCGGCTTCTCCATCTCGGGCGGGGAGGCGTTCGACGCCGTACGCAGGATCCTCGCCGCGCCTGGTCTCACGCTGCTCGGCCTGCACTCACACATTGGCTCGCAGATCTTCGTGACTGATGGCTTCGAGGTCGCCGCGCGGCGTGTGCTGCGGTTGCACGCCCAGATCCAACAGGAGCTCGGAGTCGTACTGCCCGAGTTTGATCTTGGCGGTGGCTTCGGAATCGCTTACACGACACAGGATGATCCGGCGACGCCGGAGGACCTTGCTCGGGGCATGCTCAAAATCGTCGACGACGAGTGCGAAGCGATGGGCATCGACGTGCCGCAGCTCTCGATCGAGCCTGGCCGCGCAATAGCCGGACCATCGACGTTCACGCTGTACGAGGTCGGCACCACGAAGGCGGTAGCGCTCGATGGAGGCGCTTCGCGGCGGTACGTGTCCGTCGATGGCGGCATGAGTGACAACATCCGTCCTGCGCTCTACAGCGCTGACTACTCCTGCACTCTCGCATCGCGTGGATCCGACTCGCCAGCCGTGCTGAGTCGCGTCGTGGGGAAGCACTGCGAGTCGGGCGACATCGTGGTGAAGGATGAGTTCCTGCCCGATGACGTCAGGGCTGGCGACCTTCTCGCGGTACCCGGTACGGGCGCGTACTGCCGCTCGCTCGCCAGCAACTACAACCACGTGCCACGCGCGGCGGTGGTCGCCGTACGTGAAGGCGAGGCTCGCGTCATCGTGCGTCGTGAGACTGAGGACGATCTGCTCGCCCTCGACCTCGGCTGACGTTCAGAGCCCGAGATCGTCGAGGATGTGTCGCAGCACGACCACTCGCTCACGGACACTTCGGTCAGCGGCGGCTGGCTCGCCCTGCAGTCGTTCGAGGGGGATCGCGGAGATCCCATGTGCCATCGCCAGCTGGATGTGGTGGGCCCGCCGCAGCTCGTCCTCGCCGATCTCGACTCCCTCGTCTGCGAGTCCGGTGCGGTAGCCCGCCAGGCAGCCTTGCTGAATGGCACGAAATGACGAGGCGTCAGAGCGGTCGAGATCCATCTCGCTGTAGACGAGCTGGCTGAGGTCGAAGCCGAGGGCCGCCCTGCACCAAAAGCCCCAGTCGATGACACAGAACCCCTCAGGGACCGCGAGCAGATTCTGCGGAGCCGCGTCTCCGTGGGCGTTCCCCAGCGGCAGCGCCTCGATCTCGTCGAGCAGCTCAGAAACGTGAGCGATCAACGCCATCAGTCGTGATCTGAGCTCGTCGTCGACATGCGCAGCGACGGCCGGATGGTTCCACACCTGGCTCTGCTCGTACGCGGCGAGGAACTGTCCGCGGAGCCGGTTTTCGAAGTAGACACGGGCCTGCTGCGGACCGTGTTGGTTGGTCAGGCTCTGATCGACCTCCGATACTGCGGCGCATGCGGCAAAGCGACCAAGCATGGTCGCGGCGTCCCGATAGCGATCGACGGTCCACGGGCTCTCGTCATGTGTGACGGCTTCGAGCCACAGCGCGGATGACTCGTCATCGATGTCGGCAACGCGGTGCACCTGAGGCATTCGCATTCCGCGTGGCAACCGGGGGACGTGCTCGCTGACGCGGCGTCGCCGCGGATCTAAGCCACCAACGCCAAGGTTGTACGCGGCGAGAATAACAGGTCGGCTCAGTTCTTCACGTACAGGCATCCATGCCCAAGCGCCGGTCACCAAGTCTACTGGGCTCGCATAGGGCCCTCAGCCGACGCAGACCGCCACGCGATTTGCTCCACGAACTGTCTTGGTCGAGACCACAACACCGTCGACCGAGATCTTGCACGTCACATACGTCGCTGTGCTCAAAACCTGGACGCCCAACTGCGCAACGGGCAGCGGACCGCGCACCGACTTGTTGATGACCATGTTCTTGTCGGCAACGCGCACGCCGTCATCGCCGCCACGAAAGCGCCAGCCAGCGTACACGCCGCCGTCAGATGAAGCGGTCATGACGACCGAGTGCACGGTGTTGTCGCCGCCCTTTCCGAACGTCCCGACGCTACCCAGAGCATCTGCCAAGGGGCCAGAAAGTGGCGGTGACGAGCTCGTGGGATCTGACGGAGCAATCGTCTCGCCTGGGACACGCCCGGTCCCATATGGGACGAAAGCCTCATTGCCATTCGACATGGGATCACGGTCCGAAGACCCGATGAAGAGCGCCCTGAGGCCGAACGTCGCGAGAAGGACGAATCCGAGTGCGATCGATGCAATTGCGATCTTGTCGAGTTTTGATCGAACCGACCGTCTCATCGTGTCACTCCTTGAAGGTGGGTCGGCATAGGCCGAACATCAGAGGTTAAACGACCCAGGGGTGGTCTCGTTATGTCCATGAAGTTGGGGAGTGCCGCGTCCGGGGACGCACGCCGATACCCTTGACCAATGAGCGTCTCTTCGTGGTCGGCAGGCCGCCCGCTTCGCGTCGCCCTGTTGGGCTGCGGCGTTGTGGGCACAGAGGTCGCGCGCCTGTTGACCCGCGACGCCGAAGAGCTCGCTCAGCGGGTCGGAACTCCGCTCGAGCTGGCGGGCATCGCCGTACGTCGCCTCGGTCGTGAGCGCGATCTCGACATATCTGCCGAGCTGTTCACGACCGATGCCGCTGGGCTGGTGAGTCGTGGTGACATCGATGTCGTCATCGAGGTCATCGGCGGGATCGAACCCGCTCGCGAGCTGATCCTGTCAGCGCTGGAGAACGGCGCCTCGGTTGTCACCGCGAACAAGGCGTTGCTTGCCGAGGACGGTGCCACCCTGTTCGAGGCGGCCGAGAAGGCCGAACGCGACCTCTACTTCGAGGCAGCAGTCGCCGGAGCCATCCCCATTGTCCGGCCGCTACGCGAGTCCCTTGCGGGAGATTCCGTCGAGCGTGTGCTCGGTATTGTCAATGGCACCACCAACTTCATCCTCGACGCGATGACCACCAACGGCACCGGATTCTCAGAGGCGCTCGATGAGGCGCAGCGCCTGGGTTATGCCGAGGCAGATCCGACCGCTGACATCGAGGGGTTCGACGCTGCGGCAAAGGCCGCGATCCTCGCCGGACTTGCGTTTCACACCCGAATGACCCTCGGTGATGTGCACCGTGAGGGGATCACCGATGTGAGCGCCGCCGACATCCGTTCGGCCAACGAGATGGGATGCGTGGTCAAGCTCCTCGCGATCTGCGAGAAACGCGACACCTCCGACGGCCCAGCGGTCTCGGCCCGCGTGCACCCCGCGATGATCCCACTGTCCCACCCACTTGCCAGCGTCCGGGGCGCCTACAACGCCGTGTTCGTCGAGAGCGAGTCCGCGGGTCAGCTCATGTTCTACGGGCCTGGCGCAGGAGGCGCTCCGACGGCGAGCGCGGTGCTCGGCGATGTCGTGTCGGTCGCCCGAAACCGTCGCAATGACGTCTTCGGGCCAGGCGAGTCGACCCACGCAGAGCTTGAGGTGCTCGACATCGGACGAGCACGTACGCGATATCACGTGGCAATCGACGTCGACGACCGTGCAGGCGTGCTTTCTGCGGTGGCGCAGGCGTTCGCCGAGTTCGACGTGTCGATCAAGACCGTCCGTCAAGAAGGCTCTGGCCTCGACGCACAACTCGTCATCGTGACCCATGAGGCAGAAGACGCTGCACTGTCGGCCACCGTTTCGGCGTTGCGCGGGCTAGACATGGTGCGTGACGTCTCGTCCGTCATGCGTGTCGAGGGAGGATTCTGATGGCGCACCTCTGGCGCGGCGTGATCGAGGAGTACCGCGACTGGCTTCCTGTCTCCGCCGAGACTCCAGTCATCACGCTCGGTGAAGGCGGCACTCCTCTCGTCCACTCGGCTTGGCTTTCGGGCCTCGTGCACGGCGATGTGTGGCTCAAGGTCGAGGGCGACAACCCGACGGGTTCGTTCAAGGATCGCGGTATGACACTCGCGTTGTCGGTGGCGGTCGGCGAGGGTGCCAAGGCAGTCGTGTGCGCGTCGACCGGCAACACCTCAGCGTCGATGGCTGCGTACGCCGCCCGTGCCGGCATCACGCCGCTCGTGCTCGTGCCGCACGGCAAGATCGCTGCCGGCAAGATGGCGCAAGCGGTCATGCATGGCGCCGAGATCATCCAGGTCAGAGGCGGCTTCGACGAATGCCTGCAGCTCTCCCGGGGCCTGGCTGACAATTACCCCGTAGCACTTGTCAACTCGGTCAATCCCATGCGCCTGCAGGGCCAGAAGACAGCGTCGTTCGAAATCGTGGACGCACTGGGTGCGACCCCCGACATGCACGTCCTCCCGGTGGGCAATGCTGGCAACATCTCGGCCTATTGGCTGGGGTATCGCGAGTACGCCGACGCCGGAATGGCCACCAAGACCCCACTGATGTGGGGCTTCCAAGCACAGGGCTCCGACCCGATCGTGCAAGGTACGCCGATCCCGCACCCTGAGACCGTGGCGACTGCGATTCGCATCGGGAATCCGGCATCTTGGCACCTCGCGGTGGCGGCGCGTGATGAGTCGGGCGGACGTATCGACTCGGTCAGCGACGAACAGATTCTCCAGGCGCAGCGCGATCTCGCATTGCACGACGGTGTCTTCGTCGAGCCTGCGTCGGCGGCTGGGGTCGCCGGTCTTCTCGGTGCAGCGTCCGCCGGGCACGTCGAGGCGGGTCAAACCGTCGTGGTGACGGTCACCGGACATGGGCTCAAGGACATCGACACGGCCCTGTCCGGTGTCGGCTCGATGGTCGACGCCGTCATTGAGGCAGACGTTGATGCGGCCGCTGCCGCTGCCGGTCTCGCGTGAAGCTGGCAGACGGTCGACGATGAGCTTCGTCGCAGTGCCGGTCACCGTACGGACTCCCGCCTCCAGCGCCAATCTCGGTCCTGGCTTTGATGCCCTTGGGCTTGCCCTCACCATGTACGACGAAGTCACCGCCGAGGTGGCGCCGTCGGGACTTGAAATCAATGTGACCGGCGAGGGCAGCGACAGCGTCCCCCAAGATGAAACGCATCTCGTCGTACGCGCGATGTATGCGGCGTTCGACGCGCTGGGGGATCGGCCGACCGGTTTGCGTCTCCGCTGCAACAACGCGATCCCACACGGCCGCGGACTCGGTTCCTCGGCCGCCGCGATCGCGGCGGGAATCAGTCTCGCGAACGCGCTGATCGACGGTTCCGCACCCGATGCTGCGGCGATGTACCAGTTGGCTGCTGACCTTGAGGGTCACCCGGACAATGTCGCGGCCGCGCTGTTCGGCGGATTGACGATCGCTTGGCTCGACGGCGCCTCGGCGCAGGTTGAGCGGCTGGCGTCACATCTCGAGGTCACAGTCTTTGTGCCACCACATTCGGTGTCGACGGAGCGAGCCCGTGGACTGTTGCCAGAGCAGGTCCCGCATGCCGACGCCGCGGCCAACGCTGGACGAGCCGCGCTGCTGGTCAGGGCGTTGACCGGTGCCCCGGACCTATTGCTCGCTGCGACGGAGGATCGTATCCACCAGAAGTATCGAGCAAGTGCGATGCCGGAGTCGTATGAACTCATGACGGCTCTTCGTCAAACCGGTGTCGCCGCGACGATCTCGGGTGCCGGACCGACCGTACTCGCGTTCGGACGCGGCCTCGGCGGGAGGCTTCCGGATGGCTGGGCCCTCCACGAACTCGATGTCGACCCCGAGGGCGCCCACGTGGTCGCCTAGTGTTGCAGTGCTTCGCGGATCGTCAGCGCACACTGCTCGGCCTCGCCCTCGGCGTACTTGGTGCGCGGCCAGAAGAAGCCTCGCAGCCCATCACCCTTCGTACGTGGAACGACGTGTACGTGGAGATGCGCGACGCTCTGCGAAACGACGTTGTTCATCGCGACGAACGTGCCCTGGGCGCCGAGCCCCGAGATGATTGCGTTGCCAACCCGCTTCACGGCTCCCAACAGCGGGACCATCAGGCCATCGGGAAGGTCGGCGAGCGTGACGACGTGCTGGCGCGGGACCACGAGCACGTGGCCTTTGAACACCGGACGCACATCGAGGAAGCCCACAACGTGCTCGTCCTTCAGCACCAAGTGCGCATCGGTCACTCCGGCGGCGATGCGGCAAAAGAGACAGTCATCTGGCATGGGTCGATCACACCACAGTGGGTCACTCGAGGGTGAAGGCATAGGGTGGAGCCATGGCTGCCAAGAAGACCTCCAAGAAGGCGCCTGCCAAAAAGGCAGCGCCCGCCAAGAACTCTGCGGCCAAGCCCGCTACGTCCAATAAGGCACCCGCCAAGCAAGAGGGCGGCATGGCCGACATGAAGGCCAGGTTCCGCGAGGCGCTGGAGAAGAAGAACTCCAACCAGCACGCCTCCGCTGAAGGTGTCGAGCATGATGGCAGCGAGAAGTCGCACGGAGCGAATGGCCCGACCCAGGCGCCTGAGTTCCGCCGCAAGAGCATCTGACCTCTCCCTGTAACCTCGACTGGTGGCAACACCTGACTTCGCTGAACAGACCAAGGCACTCGACGCGACCCTGACGTCGATCGAAAAAGTTCTCGATCTCGACTCGATCAGGTCCGAGATCTCAGACTTGCAGGACCAGGTCGGGGCACCGGATCTGTGGGACGACCAGGCCAATGCTCAGCGCGTCACCGGGCGTCTGTCTGTGCTGCAGTCCGAGGTCGAGCGAGTCACCGGTCTGCGTCAGCGACTGGACGACGTCGAGCTCATGCACGAGATGGCCGCTGAGGAAGATGACGCCGCCGCAGAGGCTGAGGTGGCGGGCGAGCTCGTCAAGATCCAGAAGGCGATCGACGCCCTCGAGGTCCGTACGTTGCTCTCTGGCGAGTACGACATGCGCGATGCGCTCGTGTCGATCCGGTCCGGCGCCGGCGGCGTCGATGCCGCCGACTTCGCACTGATGCTCCAGCGCATGTACATCCGCTGGGCGGAGCGCCATGGCTACACCGTCGAGGTCTACGACACGTCCTACGCCGAGGAGGCAGGTCTGAAGTCGACGACCTTCGCGATCAAGGCCCCGTATGCCTACGGCACGCTTTCCGTCGAGGCGGGCACGCATCGGCTGGTACGCATCTCACCATTTGACAATCAGGGGCGCCGACAGACGTCGTTCGCCGCGGTCGAGGTGGTGCCAGTTCTTGAGCAGATTGACGAGATCGACCTTCCCGAGGAGGACATCCGTGTCGACGTCTACCGCTCCTCGGGACCAGGCGGACAGAGCGTCAACACGACGGACTCTGCCGTGCGCCTGACGCACATCCCAACCGGCACTGTGGTCAGCTGTCAGAACGAGAAGAGCCAGCTGCAGAACAAGGCCAGCGCCATGGTGATCCTCAAGGCAAAACTGCTTGCGCTCAAGAAGGCCGAAGAACGCGCGCAGCTCGACGAGATGCGCGGAGACGTGCAGGCGTCATGGGGCGATCAGATGCGCAACTACGTCCTCAACCCCTATCAAATGGTCAAGGATCTGCGCACCGAGCACGAGACCGGGAACACCCAGGCTGTCCTCGATGGCGAGATCGATGACTTCATCGAAGCTGGAATTCGTTGGCGAAGGGGTCAGGCCGCCTGAGCCGGTTCAACTCCTATTGAGTCGTGTCGCGCGTAGAGACGCCTGACGAAGTACGCTGTGATCAGCGCGCTCAGGATCATGTCGTAGCGGCCGAGGAACCCGACCAGCAGGTCGAGCAGCACGAAGAATGCCAGCAGACCGACGATGACCCGCACGCCATCCCCGCCGTATGGTCCGGTGGCCGCAAGTTGTGACACCAGCACGACACCGAGAGCAACCGGGGCGAGCGAGATGGCGACTCCGGCTGGCCACGGGATGTTGGTCTCGGCGACCGAATAGGTCAAGATCCAGTGCGCGAGCACGCAGCTGAAGGCAAGGGTGCCCAGCCAGCGGCGCGGTTGACGTTCCGCACAGCGTGTCGTCCTCGGCCAGCGACCCACGGCGAATGCGGCCACCACGACGAGGATGACCAACCCTGCGGCGGCGACCAGGACGGGCGTCGGGGGTCGTTGGTCGAACTCGCCGTAGATCACTGGCGTCAGCGCAAGCACAACCGCGGCGACGATGAGTCCACGCCGGCTTGTCCAAGCGACGTGGCGCGACCGAGGTCTCAGCCATTCAACGACGAGCACCGACGCGCTGATGCTGATCGCGGTGTGAAACACGGTGAGGTGTGTCGCGAGGAGCACGTTGGTGTGCCAGAACACGCTGTACGTACCTATGTCGGAATCCTCCCAGAACTTCGGGAAGAACCAGAAGCGATCGACCAGAGCCTCCTCCCACACGCCGTAGGCGACACCCAGCATCACAAGACCGGTGAACCCGAGGTTGAACCGGTGGGTGATCTCGCGACAGAGGAGCGCTCCGCAGCCGTAGAGCGCGGCCATGTATGCAAGATTCCATGGCAGCAGCAAGGTCAGCGGGGGCGAGGATCCCGAGAGACCTTCACCGAAGTACGGCGCGATGAGCAGGATCAGCAGGACTGGACTCCTGATGAATTGCCGAAACCATGAGCCGACCTGGAATTCTGGGGAGTCGGTCATGGCATGAGCCTAGGCGTCGTGGTGCTGACTCTCTTGGACCAACTTCGGCAAATCGGTGAACGCGGGGCCCGGCTGTGAACCAAGATGTTCGACCGGGGATGACTCGGAAGGGAGTGGCAGGTGAGCCGTCGGGTAGCCAGACTCGCGCTGCTGGTGCTGGCCGCGTTGCTGCTGTGGATGGGGCCCTCGTCGGCCGACACCTCGGTGACCACCTTGCCGGATGGCACCTACGCGTACTCAGGTGGCGGGCACTCGATCACGGTGACGTGTGCAGGTGGTTCGTGCCGCGCGTCGGTGGAGGGTTTGAGCGGTCCGCTGACCCCCCAAAACTGCGCAGGGACCACTGCGCTCTGCGCCCAGCTGTTCACTGGCGAGACCCCTCGGTCATGTCCGGGCGGGCGGCCCCAGCAGAGCTACTACTTCGTCGCTGTCTCTCGAGAGCGCGCGCAGGTGACATACGAAGAGCCCGGTGATGCTGTTGGGAAGACCAACTCCACGGAGTTCGTTTGCGTCGTCGATGAACTGCAGGAGACGTGGCCGATCCTCACCAACACCTCCTTGTCCACGGGTGCGGCGGACACATCGCCCATCTCCAACGAGTCGGTGACAGGACCGTTCGGCGGTACCGACGAACCACGCGACGCAGGTCATCTGGGCTTGACGAGGTCGCTTGCCGGAGGTGGGGCTGTCGACGCGCCGAGCGTGCTGTCGTCGCTACCGACCATGTCAGAACTGTCACTGAGAACTGTGCTGACAGCCGCGGGAGTGACCATCGTCCTGGTGATCTTGACCGCAATTCCCACCGCGTTGCTGGACTCCGCGGCCGAGTCCGGTCAGGTGAGATTGGCAGCCTGGCGGGCGCGACGTCGTGGCGTTGACGATGGCGGTGAAACGCGCCGGGATGGTCGCTGGTGGTGGGCCGCGTTGGGCGTGTTTCTTGCTGCCGTGATCTCGATGTTTGTCGACCCGCACGTCGGCCTGAATGCCGGTTCGGTACGCATGCTCGGGTCGATCGCATTGTCGCTCGCAGTCGAGGTCGTGGTGTCGTGGGTGCTCGTGATCTGGGTCGTACGACGAGTTCACCCGAACGCGCTGGCATCGTTTGAGTTCAGGCCTTTGAGTCTCTTGATGGTGGTTGGAGCTGTTGTGTTAAGTCGGGTGACTGGTTTCGAGCCGGGCATCGTTTTTGGTCTGGTCGCGGGGCTTGGCTTTGTCGCGGTGACGACTGCTGCAGAGACGGCCAAGCTTGCGTTGACGCAGCTCGCGTGGGTTTTCGGGTTGGCGCTTGTCGGCTGGATCGCCTATTCGACGATGGGGGAGCAGTCGTCGGCGGTAGGTGTGTTCACGTCGGAAACCCTGGCGGGTCTGGCGGTAGGTGGCTTCTCAGCGACGCCGATCGCGCTGTTCCCCTTGCGAGGCCTGGGCGGTCACGATGTCTTCACCTGGTCGAAACGGGTCTGGGCGGTCGTGTATGCGATCGGGCTACTTGGGTTCCTGGCGATCATCATGCCTATGCCAGGCTCCTGGGGTGAGGTGTCGTGGAGCCTGACGGCCTGGATCGCAGGCTACTTTGCGTATCTCACCGTTGCGATCGTTGCCTGGGCCGTGCTGCGTGAAGGCAAACCCGAAGCCGTCAGTCCCCAGAGCTGAAGGCGGCGTCGAACGCTGCCTCGGGTGCGTCGAACAGATTGGCCTTGACGAATGCCAGGGCTTCGGGAGCGCCCAGGAGCCGGTCCATGCCGGCATCCTCCCATTCGATCGAGATGGGACCGTCGTAACCGATCGTGTTGAGCATGCGGAAGCACGCTTCCCACGGCACGTCGCCGCGACCCGTCGACACGAAGTCCCAGCCACGACGCGGATCCGCCCACGGCAGGTGGGAGCCGAGGCGACCATTGCGTCCGTTGCCGACCTGCTTCTTGGCATCCTTGCAGTCGACGTGATAGATCCGGTCCCTGAAGTCCCACAGGAAACCAAGCGGATCGAGGTCCTGCCACACGAAGTGCGACGGGTCCCAGTTGAGCCCGAACGCCTCGCGGTGCCCGATCGCCTCGAGAGCCGCGTGCGTGGCCTGGCCGGTCAGGTGGTTGGAGATCGCGTAGACCTTGAGGCCATTCTTCTCCAGGATGTCGTGGCGTGTCTGGATGTAGGTGGGGTCCTCGACGGCGGCCCAGGGATCGAAGTGGTCGCCCCAGCAAGCGATTTCGAGACCGTCATATCCCCACTCACCTGCGAGCCTGGCCACCTCCTCAAACGGCAAGTCAGCTCACTGCCCGGTGAAAAGTGTGATCGGACGTGCCATGGTCATGCAACTGTCGTATGTGTGATGCCGTCAGCGGAGCTCGCTGCCACCGCGTCAAGGACGCGCTGGACGGCGAGGCCGTCGGCAAATGACGGTGTGGGTTGGCGACCCGCTGCGATGTCGTTGACGAAGTCGACGACCTGGTGCGTGAAGCCGTGCTCATAGCCGAGGCCATGACCGGGTGGCCACCACGCGGCAATGTAGGGGTGTGAAGCCTCGGTGACGATGATCCGGCGAAACCCGGCGATCGAGGGATCGTCGGTGCCGTCGAAGAACTCAAGGACGTTCATGTCCTCAAAATCGAATGCCAGCGAGCCCTGGGACCCATTGATCTCCAGTCGAAGAACATTCCTGCGCCCAGTTGCGAATCGGGTCGCCTCGAAGACACCAACTGCACCGTTCGCGAAGCGGCTCGTGAAGACCGCGGCATCGTCGACTGTCACCGGCCCGCGTTCCGATCCCGTACCGGTCGGGCGAGTGTTGACGAACGTCGTCATCAGGCCGCTGACGGAATGGATCTGCGATCCGGTGACCCACTGCGCCATATCGATGATGTGCGCACCGATGTCGCCGAGTGCTCCTGATCCGGCCTTGCGCTTGTCGAGACGCCAGGTGAGTGGAGCGTCCTCATTGGTCAGCCAGTCCTGGAGATACTGTGCGCGTACGTGACGGATCGTGCCGATTCGTCCGTCAGCGACGAGGCTTTTCGCCAAGGCAACTGCGGGTGTTCGGCGATAGGTGAAGCCAACCATGGAGCGCACACCACCTCGGGCAGCGTCAGCTGCGGCCTCGGTCATCGCCTCGGCTTCGGCAACGGTGTTGGCGAGGGGCTTCTCGCACAGCACGTGTTTGCCGGCCTTGAGCACCTCAATCGCAATCTCGGCGTGGGTGTCGCCGGGAGTGCAGATGTCGATGACGTCGATGTCGTCGATAGAGAGCAGTGTTCTCCAATCCGTTTCGACCGACTCCCAGCCGAAGCGTTGCGCGACCTCTCCGGTCGCTTCCCTGTTGCGGCCGCAGATGGCAGCCATGCGGGGCTTGATGGGCAGATCGAAGAAGGCAGGGGCGGTGCGCCAGGCGTGGGAGTGGGCGGCGCCCATGAAGGCGTAGCCGACCATGCCGATCCCGAGCGTAGCGGGGCTGCCGACGGCTGACATGTTCAGTGGCCCTTCGCGGCCGGCTCCACCAGCTCAACCAAGACGCCGCCGGCGTCCTTCGGGTGCACGAAGTTGACCCGTGAGTCGGACGTCCCGCGCTTCGGAACGTCATAGAGGAGTCGTACGCCACGCTCGCGCAGCGTCTCCGACACCGCATCGATGTCCGACACGCGATAGGCGAGCTGCTGGATGCCCTGGCCATTGCGGGCCAAGAACTTGGCGATCGTGGAATCTTCGCTCAGCGGCGCGAGAAGCTGGATGCAGCTGCCCGAGTCGCCGACGGCAAGCATGGCTTCCCGTACTCCCTGCTCCTCGTTGATCTCTTCATGGATCGAGTGCAGACCGAACGTCGACGCGTACATCTCAAGCGCGTCATCGAGGTCAGGCACGGCGATGCCGACGTGGTCGATGGCGAGCAGGAGGTGGCCTGGGACAAGGGGGTCGCTTGGCATGCCTCGAGGGTAGAGCAGTTCCTTCGTGCGGTCGGGGTGATCCCGCGCACACGCTCGTCCCCCATCCTTCACCCGTGGGTAGTCTGCCTAGTAACAAACCTGGAGCAACAGTCCTCTGAAGGAGCAGTTCACATGTCGCAGTCCGTGATCGTTGCCGGAGCCCGTACCCCTATTGGCCGTCTGCTGGGTGGATTCAAGGGTCTGTCAGGCTCAGACCTCGGTGGTCTCGCCATCAAGGGTGCGCTCGAGAAGGCAGGTGTCACCGGGGAGCAGGTTGACTACGTGATCATGGGTCAGGTCCTCGGCGCGGGAGCAGGCCAGGTGCCCGCACGCCAGGCCGCGTTCAAGGGTGGCATCCCCCTCACCACGCCGTCGGTCACGATCAACAAGGTCTGCCTGTCAGGAATCAACGCGATCGCCCTCGCCGACCAGCTGATCCGCGCTGGCGAGTACGAGATCGTCGTCGCCGGAGGTCAGGAGTCGATGACACAGGCGCCGCACATGCTGCTCGGATCGCGTGAGGGCACCAAGTACGGCGACACCAAGCTCGTCGACCACATGGCCGCCGACGGACTCTGGGACGCGCTGACTGACCAGGCCATGGGTGGTCTGACTGAACAGATCAACGCCGATGGCACCAAGCTCAGCCGCGAGGAGCAGGACACGTTCAGCGCCCGCTCACACCAGCTTGCCGCGACCGCGCAGAAGAACGGCGTATTCGATGCCGAGATCGTGCCGGTCACGATCCCCAGTCGTCGCGGTGACGATGTCGTGATCTCTGAGGACGAGGGCGTGCGTGGTGACACCACCGCCGAGTCGCTGGGCAAGCTTCGGCCCGCGTTCAGCACGGAAGGCACCATCACGGCGGGCTCCGCCAGTCAGATCTCCGACGGTGCCGCTGCGGTGGTCGTCATGAGCAAGACCAAGGCTGAAGAGCTGGGCCTGTCCTGGATCGCCGAGATCGGTGCCGCGGGCACGGTCGCCGGTCCCGACTCAAGCCTGCAGCTGCAGCCAGCCAACGCCATCGAGAAGGCTGCCGCCAAGGAGGGCATCTCCGTCTCCGACATCGACCTGTTCGAGCTCAACGAGGCATTCGCTGCTGTCGGCATCGAGAGTTCCCGCAAGCTCGGCATCTCAGAAGACATTGTCAACGTCAACGGCGGAGCGATCGCCCTGGGTCACCCGATCGGTGCCAGCGGCGCACGTATCGTGCTGCACCTGGCGCTCGAACTGGGTCGGCGCGGCGGTGGCATCGGTGCTGCCGCGCTGTGCGGCGGTGGCGGTCAGGGTGACGCGTTGATCATCCGCGTACCCAAGAAGTAGCCCAGCCCAGGTGACCAGTCGGCCGGTCCGCGTCGCCGATCTCGTCGAGCGCGCCCAGGCTGGCGAGCCTCGGGCAGTTGCGAGGCTGATCTCCTTGGTCGAGGATCAGGCTCCAGAGTTGCGGGAGGTCAGCGCCGCACTGACGCCGCACGCCGGTCGGGCCCACATGGTGGGCCTGACCGGTGCGCCCGGAGTGGGCAAGTCCACAGCGACCTCGGCGCTCGTGAAGGCGCTACGTACGCAGGGCCGCCGGATCGGGGTGCTCGCGGTCGATCCGACCTCGCCGTTCTCCGGGGGAGCCCTTCTCGGCGATCGCATCCGTATGCAGGACCATGCGACCGACGACGGTGTGTACATCCGATCCATGGCAAGCCGGGGACACCTCGGCGGCTTGTCGGTCGCGGCTCCCCAGGCGATGCGGGTGCTCGACGCCGCCGGCTGTGATGTCGTTCTGGTCGAGACTGTCGGCGTGGGCCAGTCCGAGGTCGAGATCTCCGGGCTTGCCGACACGACCCTGGTGTTGCTGGCGCCCGGTATGGGTGACGGCATCCAGGCCGCTAAGGCCGGAATCCTCGAGGTCGGTGACATTTTTGTCGTCAACAAGGCCGATCGCGACGGTGCGGCGGCGACCCGTCGTGAGCTGCGCTCGGTCGTTGCGATGACCGACCGCGCTGACGGTGCGTGGAAGCCGCCGATCCTTCTCACCGTCGCAACCACGGGCGAAGGCGTTGAAGAGGTCGCCGAGCAGATCGCACTTCACCACGAGCACCTGATCTCATCTGGAGAGCTCGACCGTCGTCGACTGGCACGCACTCGTCGCGAGATCGAGGCACTTGCCCTCGACGCCGTACGGCAGCGTTTCGGCGATGTGTCCGGCGATGCGCGTCTCGACACGCTGGCAGCAAACGTGGTCAGCGGCGCCACGGATGCGTTCGCGGCCGCAGACAGCCTCCTCGAGAAACTCTGATGTCACGGCGCGCCGCCCCGTCCCTGGACCATTCATCGACAAGAATGGTGTTGTGCTGAAGAAGGTCATCACGCTGCTCGTCGTCGGTTTTGCGGTTTACTACCTGCTGACCGCGCCTGCTGGCGCGGCCGATGCCGTCAGCAACGCGTTTGGCGCAGTCATGGACGCCTTCAGCCAGGTCGGCGTGTTCGTCAACGAGCTCGTCGCCTAAGACGATGATTCGGGCGCTGCTCGACCGGCTGCCCGATCAGGAGGTCGACAGCCACCTCCTCGTCGATGAGGGTGAAGTCGTCATTGACCTCGTCTATCACCATCCCATCGTCTTCTGGCGACCTATTGCCGAGGTCGTTGGCACGGTCGTCCTTTGGACGTTTGCCTTGATCGGACCCATCCAGCTCGGCTGGTTCTTCCTGATTGTCGGGTTCGGGGTCGCGGTGCACGCGCTCTACCTGACGCTGCGCGAACGACGTGATGTGTTTGTCGTGACCAACATGAGGGTGTTTCGCGCGAGCGGAGTGTTCACCGTCCGTATCGCGACGATGCCGATCACCCGCATCCTCGACATCACGGTCGAGAAGCCGCTGCTCGGACGAGTGCTCGGCTACGGCCACTTCACCTTCGAATCGGCCGCGCAGGCGCAGGGGCTCCGCAACATCCGCTACATCGGTGACCCGGACGAGCGTGACCTGACGATCCAGCGGGTCGTTCAGCGATCCGGGCTGCGAGGTCGCACGATCGAGCAGCAGCTGCTCGACGGCCGCTGAGCCGTTCGTACACTGGCACCATGAACTTCTCACGCCCCGGCGCCATCGACCTGTCTGCTCTCAAGCAGCCGGCTGCACGCCCGGCAGCACCGGGTGGTGGCTCGTACGTCGTCGACATCACCGAGCAGACGTTCCAGTCGGCTGCACTCGAGGCGTCGATGCAGCACGTTGTGGTTCTCAGTCTCTGGTCACCACGGTCACCGCAGAGCGCCGACTTCAATGTCTTGCTCGCCAAGGTCGCCAACTCCTTCGACGGACAGATCGTGCTGGCACAGGTTGACGTCGACTCCAACGCCGCAATCGCGCAGGCACTCGACGCCAAAGCCGTGCCGCTCGTCGTCGGACTCGTCAAGGGCCAGCCGGTTCCCCTCTTCCAGGGGACGGTCGACGAGGCAGAGGTCATGCGGTTCTTCTCCGAGCTCGTCACGGTGGCAGCCCAGAACGGTGTGACGGGCCGAGCCCAGGCAGCTGGGGTCACGGCGGCGACTGCAGACCAAGATGAAGCCGAGGAGCCCGCGGACCCACGTTTCGCCGCGGCTGACGCAGCCTTCGGAACAGGTGACTTCGCGGCCGCTGCTGAGGAGTACGAGACGATCCTCGCTCAGTACCCTGCTGACGTGGAGGTCGCCGAGCGGCTGGCTGGTGTCAAGTTGCTCGCACGTACCCAAAATGTCGACCTGCCCACCGCGCGCAAGGCTGCGGCCGATGCGCCGGAAGATCTCGAGGCACAGATGCTGGTCGCCGATCTTGATGTCAGCGGTGGACATGTTGATGACGCCTTCAACCGTCTGATAGAGCTGGTCAAGAGGACTGCTGGCGACGATCGTGACTCAGTACGCGAGCGGCTGCTTGAGTTGTTCACTGTCGTCGGCACCGCGGACCCCAGAGTGGCCGCCGCGCGCAGGACGCTTGCGTCCGCATTGTTCTGACCTGCACCGCCTTTCCGGATAGGGTCAAACCCGGCGTCCGCTCGGAGATCGCCACAGGGAGCGTGGCGATGCGTACGAGATTGAGTTGGGTGCTCACCGCACTTGGCGCGCTCAGTGCCGTCGCGGGCCTCGCGCTGATGGTCATACTTGGACCTGACAGCCGCTTCTCCACTGGCCCCCACGAAGTCGTGTCCGACGGCATTGCGGTGGTCACGGCACCCAAGGTCATCACTTGGGCCGACGTGCGGATTGACGTGCTCGCCGAAGTCCCGGTCCAAAAGCCGGTGTTCGTAGGCCTTGGCAATTCAGTTGACGTGCAGAATTATGTCAGCGCCACCGCCCGACTCGAAGTCACCGACTTCCACACACCGTGGGAGATCAAGACTCGCCAGATCGAGGGCAAGCCGGGACTGCCAGGAGCACCAACCGCACTCGACTGGTGGCTGGCGAAGTCGGCTGGTCGTGGCGGTGCCAGCATCACGACCACTCTCCCCGACGAGACCGTGTCGCTGGCGATCCTTTCGGTGGGCGACAGCACCCTGTCAGGGCTCAAGGTGAGCATCGCCTATGGGATCAAGGGTGGCTTCGCCAAGGGTATTGGCCTGCTGCTCTTGGGGGCGGGGGCCATCTTGCTGAGTCGGCTGATGCGTCGCGGTGACGACAGTCTTTGGGTCGAGGAACAAGACGATGACGAGGATGTCATCTACGTCTACGTGGACGAGGATGGCGTCGAGCATGAGCTCTCAGCCGAGGAGGCCGCGGAGTACGAGATCGTTGATGCCGACGAGGCTGGGGAAGTTGAGGATGCCGACCGTGAACCTGAGCAAGTCGCCGCGTCTGCGCCCCCGGGAGCGCCTGTCACCGAGACCAAAGCAGAGGACGACGAGGAGGTCGTCTACATCTACGTCGATGAAGACGGAGTCGAGCACGAGATCACCGCCGAGGAAGCAGAAGCGTACGAGTTCGTCGACGAGGTGACGGTCGAGGTCGACGGTGATGCCGAGCCGGAGCCGGAACCACAGCCAGATCCAGAGCCGGAACCGGAACCGGAGCCGGAACCACAGCCGGTAACCGCGCCTGCGCCCGAGCGTGTGATGTACGTGTACGTCGACGAGGACGGCGTGGAACACGAGGTCAGCGAGGAAGAGCTCGCCGACTTCGAGGTCATCGAGGACAGCGACATCGAGGGCGGGGAGGGCAAGCCATGAAACGAGGTGTGGCCGGGGTCTGCGCCCTTCTCGTGGTCTCGGCGTGCGCCGTGCCCCACGAGCGGTCTGATGTGACGCTGGGCAAGGACGCAGCGCGTACCTCCGAGGTCGACAAGGTATTCGAGCGCTATCGACAGACCCGCAACGCGGCGATCGCACTGCTCGACCCCAAGCCCCTGTCGACGGTTGAGAGCGAAGCGGTTTTCGACATCGACTCAGGCTCGTTTGACGTGTCACAGCGGCTGGCGCAGAAGCAGAAGCAGGACACCACGGCGATCGACGTCACCAAGGTGCTTACCCCGCGGTTCTCGAAGTACCCGCTGTGGTTCCTGGCCGTGGTACGCGACAGTGCGCTCAACATCAACCGCGTCCAGATTTTCGAGCGCGCCGAGGCAGTTGATCCGTGGCTACTGGTGGCCACCCCCGAGACGGTGGCTGACACGAACATTCCGGAGCTTCGAACCAAGGGTTCGCAGGTCGTCACGGTCAAACCAGCCAACGGTGCAGGCATGAGCATGTCACCGCAGGATGCTGCCCAGGCGTACGCGAAGACGCTCGATGATCCCCTGTCGCCGGAGGCCGATTCGGTGGTGAAGGACTCCTTCATCCGTCAGATGCGCTCGGCCGCATCGACAAATGGCGGACTCACCGGCGTGACGTTCTCACAGACGTGGAGCGCCGAGAAGGTTCGATTCGCCGTGCGCACGTCCGACGGCGGCGCGCTTGTCTTCGTCACTCTGCTTCGCGACGACATCTACAAGGTGCAGAAGGGGCTCACCGTGAGCTGGCCTGACGGCACACCCCAGCAGGCGTTCCTCTCGTCAGGGATCTCCAGCTCCGGAACGCTGAAGTACAAGCACCAGGTGCTGCTGCACCTACCCGGTGGCAGTGGCAAGCCAAGAGCCATCGGTCAGTACGGCGGGGTCGTCGGCGCTGTCGAGTGATCGTCAAAGCGTGCGACCGACGGCATAACCGAGAGATGCTGCGGCAACGCTGACGACCACCATCGCGGCAGCGTTGACGAAGGCCGAGCCATAGCGACGATCAAGTGCGAGATGTGCGGTCTCGACGCTGGCGGTGCTGAACGTCGTGTAACCGCCAAGGAATCCCGTTCCGGCGATGGCGTGCCACGAGTCGGTGACACCCGCGCCGATGATCAACCCGAGGAGCAATGACCCGGAAGCGTTGATTAGGTGCGTTGACCAGGGCAGGGAGGCCGGCACCCGCGGGCGCACCCAGGAATCGACGAGAAAGCGCGTGCCCGCACCGAGTCCTCCGACCATGGCAACCCACAAGGCGGTCATCGGCGATCCTTCGTGCCGACGGCAACGCCAGCGAGTGCGGCCACAAGGCCCACAAGCACGGTGCCGATCGCATACGTGAGACCGAGAGCGACGTGATCGCCGCGGATCAGGGCGTCGGTCTCCACCGCCAACGAGCTGTAGGTCGTCAACCCGCCGAGGAAGCCCGTCCCAAGCAGCAGACGAAGTGACGCATCGCGGTGGTTCAGGACGGCAGCGAGCAGGAGTCCGAGCGCGAATGAGCCGACCATGTTGACCGTGAATGTGGCGAGTGGAAACAGGCGGTCGCCGGTCAGAGCCTCGTTGACACCGAAGCGGCTCAATGTCCCTACCGCGCCGCCCAGGATGACCAGCACGACCGATCTCATGTGACACCCGCCAGGAGGTTTGCAGCGATGGCGAACATCACGACCGCGACGAACCCGTCGAGAATCCGCCAGGACGAAGGCCTGGCGAAGAGGGGTCGGAGCACACGGGCACCGTAGCCGAGAGTCGTGAACCAGGCGAGGCTGCCGATCGCTGCGCCAGCACCGAACCACCATCTGTTGTCCCCATGCGTACCGGCGACCGCGCCGAGCAGGATCACGGTGTCGAGATACACGTGGGGGTTGAGCCAGGTCAGCGCGAGGCACGTGGAGATCGTCGTACGCAGGGTCGTCGGCCTGCCGGCGGAGTTTGCGTCGATCGTGGAGGGCTCCCAGGCACGTCGAGCGGCGAGGGCGCCGTACACGATCAGGAAACTCGCACCACCGATCCGCATCGTGGCCAGCAGCCATGGCGTGGACTGGATCAGGCTCCCTACGCCACCTACTCCGATGGAGATCAGGATCACGTCAGAGATCGCGCACACTCCGACCACGGCGAGTACGTGCTCGCGGCGCAGACCTTGGCGCAGGACATACGCGTTCTGGGCACCGATCGCGATGATGAGGGAAAGACCGAAGCCGACACCCGCGACCAGTGACCCCAGCACGACTCACAACCTCTCACGGACCGCTCGGGCCCACGGTCCATCCGTGGCGAAGTGGTGCCCCCGGCAGGAATCGAACCTGCGACCTAGAGATTAGAAGGCTCTTGCTCTATCCGTCTGAGCTACGGGGGCTCGTGGGCCTGAGCCCGGGGCAAGCCTATCCGTGAGTGGAGATGCGCTGCGACAACCTGCGTATGGCCTACGATTTGCAGGTGACAATTGCGAGCGACTCGATGATCTCGGGTGGACCGGTCGAGCGACGCGAACCGTTCCGACAGCGCGGTCGCACGGCATTGTTCGTCGCGTTCATCGTCATCGCCGTCCTCGGAATTCTCGGTGGAGGTGCGATCGCATTCGGCGCCGGCGATCCGGCCGGAGCAGGCCTGTCGTTTGTGTTCGCCCTGATCCCTCTGCCGCTGTTGTGGTTGGCATACTGGTGGCTCGACCGGTACGAACCCGAGCCGCGCCGCTACAAGTTCGCCGCTTTCGTCTGGGGCGGTGTCGTCGCCGTGGCGATCGCACTCACCCTGCAGATCTGGATCCAGAACACGTTCGATCTCAGTGACGACACCATGGCATCGGTCGTCGCGCCGCTGACCGAGGAGCCGGCCAAGTGCTTGTTCCTTGTGTTGACATTCTTGCGAGCCCGCCGCGTCATCGACGGCTTCCTCGACGGCCTGATCTTTGCCGGGTTGGTCGGCATAGGCTTCGCGTTCGTCGAGAACATCGGCTACTACGCCGCAAGCTATCTCGGCTCGCCCGACATCAAGATCGCCGGTGCTGAAGGTGTCACGACGACGTTCATCGTGCGAGGCGTGTTCAGCCCATTCGCGCACCCGTTGTTCACCTCGGCATTCGGCATCGCGATCGGTCTGGCGGTGACCCGCAAATCCAAGGTGGCCAAGGTCGCGATCGCGGTGGCAGGGCTGGCGGTGAGTGCCGGTCTGCATGCCACGTGGAATGCGTCACTGAGCTTCGGTGGCGGAGCGGGCTTCTTCCTTGTCTACGTGGCACTGGGGGTCGTGTTGCTCCTGGTCGCGATCCTGGCGATCGTCGTGCGCTCCAAGCAGGTCCGCATCCTCGAGCAGTCGTTGTCGTATGTGGCTCAGCGCGGCTGGATCCATCCGGCGGAAATCCCCTATCTGTCTCGCTTTGGCTACCGCAAGGCCGCCCGCCGATTTGCTGCCGACAATCACGGCAGGGAAGCCCGCATGGTGGTGAAGCGTTATCAGGAGCTCGCGACGGAGATGGCGTTCCTCCATCACGCCATGATGAGCGGCCGATCCAAGCCTCATGGTGTCGAGCGGACCTACACACTTCTTGACCAGATGTATGCGTTGCGTCCGGACCTGCGATTCCCGCCGGCTCTGCAAAACACCGTTCGTCACTTCTGACCCGCGCTCCCCGTGTGCCCATGGCCGCGGCGTACTCGTTCGTCCACTAATCTGTCCCCATACCCCGTTTGGTGAACGCAGCAGTTGATGAGAGGAGCTCCAAGTGCCCGGCGAACATGCTTCGGCCGAGCTTCTCGGTGCCCTGAGCGGGCTGCTCGGCAGCGTCGACGCCGTGCCGCTATCCCTCGATGTTCCTGACGTGGTGGACGCCCGGCGCATCCGTACCGACATCATCACGCAGCTCTCCGACTATGTTCTACCGCGGCTCGTCCAGCTTGAGGGCCCGCTGCTGACAGTCGTCGGCGGATCGACCGGCGCGGGCAAGTCGACTCTGGTCAACTCACTGCTGGGAGAGCGCATCACCGAGTCGGGTGTGCTGCGACCTACGACCCGCTCACCCGTCCTCGTGCACCATCCCGAGGACGCCGAGTGGTTCGCGCCTGACCGGATCCTGCCCGACCTCCCACGGACGTCCGTCCCCAGCAACGACACGTACGCGCTCCGTCTTGCAACGTCGACCAAGATCCCGCGTGGACTCGCGATCCTTGACGCGCCCGATGTCGACTCGATCGACAAAGGCAACCGCGAGCTGGCAACGCAGCTCCTGGCCGCCGCTGACCTTTGGCTCTTTGTGACGTCGGCCGCGCGATACGCCGACCAGGTGCCGTGGGACTACCTCCGGCTGGCTGCTGAGCGCAGCACATCGGTTGCTGTGGTGCTGGATCGCACGAGCAACGATGCCGTGATCGAGGTCCGCGGACATCTGGCTCGAATGATGACGTCACGCGGACTGTCGGATTCACCGCTGTTCACGGTTCCCGAGTCCGCTGTCGACGCCGACGGGCTACTCCCCTCAGAGTCGGTCGCCCCGATTATGGGGTGGCTGCACGACCTCGCGGGTGATGTCGATGCTCGTCGCAAAGTCATCTCACACACACTGGACGGTTCGATCCGACACAACGTGCTGCGAGCGCACGACGTGGCGGACGCGATGGACGCTCAGATAGAAGTTTCCGAGCGGCTCTACCAACACATCGACGCGAGCTACCGCGAGGCCCTCGAGTCGTTCAACACGCAGAGCACGGACGGAACCCTGATGCGCGGTGAGATACAGGCGCGCTGGCAGGAGTTTGTCGGCACCGGAGACCTGCTGCGATCTGTCGAGGACAAAGGCGGCCGCATCCGCGACCGTTTCGTCATGGGAGTCACCGGCAAGCGCACCCGTTCGAACGAAATTGTCGCGGCGATCGAAACCGGGGTGTACAACCTGATCGTCAAGAAGGCAGAGTCGGCTGCGGCCAACTCTGCCAGGGCTTGGGCAGATGTGCCGGCAGGCAAGACGCTCCTTGCGGACGCCCGAGATCTCGACCGGGTTTCAAGCGATCTCCGTGTCAACGCTGAGCGCATGGTGAGCGACTGGCGTCAGGCGGTGCTCGAATTGATTCGTACCGATTGTGGCGACAAGCGGATGACCGCCAAGTTCTTGGCCTTTGGTGTGAACGGCATCGGTGTCGCGCTGATGGTCGTGATGTTCGCCGACTCGGTCGAGCACGAGGACAACACCGTCGCGCTTGGTCACCGGCTGCTGTCAGCGATCTTCGGTGACGACGTCGTGAAGGCACTGGTCAACAAGGCGCACGCTGACCTCGAGTCGCGCGTTGCGGGACTTTTCGAGGGTGAGATGCAGCGATTCGTGGAGCTGGTCGGGCGCCCAGACGACCTCAGGGCGAAGCAGGCTGACCTCCGTGAGTCGGCGCGTCTGTCGGAGAACGCACGTCACGCCGACTTCATCCGCACGGGGATGCAAACATGAGCGGGAGCATCGCGGAGGACGTCCTGCCGACGTTCGTGGGCGAGCGCAGTGACGTCGCCAAGCGGCTCGACGGCTTGACTCGTGCAGTCGCTGCAAGCCGTGGACGTATCGATGAGGAGATCCTTGCGCCGGCAGACATGCTCGCCGGGCGGGCGAGCGAGCGTCTGCGGCTGTCGGGAGATCACACGATCGTTGCCCTTGCAGGCGCGACCGGGTCAGGCAAGTCGTCGCTGTTCAATGCGTTGACAGACCTCGAGCTGGCAGGAGTAGGCGTACGTCGCCCGACGACGTCGTGGGCGCTTGCCTGTGCTTGGGGCCCCGACGGCGCACAGGCCCTCCTCGAGTGGATGGGCATCCCGCCACGTCATCAAGTGTCGCGGCTCAGCATGCTTGACACATCGTCAGAGGACACCAAGCTCGACGGGCTGATTCTTCTCGACCTGCCGGACCACGACTCGACCGAGGTGTCGCACCACCTCGAGATGGATCGGCTGGTGAAGTATGCCGATCTGCTCGTCTGGGTGCTTGATCCGCAGAAGTACGCCGACGCTGCTCTTCACGAGCGCTACATCAAGCCGATGGCGTCCTACAGCGACGTCACGCTGGTGGTGCTCAACCAGATCGACCGAATCCCCTATGAGCACCGGGCCCGCACGCTCGAAGATGTCCAGCGCATCCTTGCGGCCGAAGGCCTGCCCGATGTCGAGGTCGTCGGCGTGTCCGCCACGCGCGGTGACGGAATCGAAGACCTCAAGCGTGTACTGGCGGCCCGCATTCGGGCCAAGGTATCGGCGAAGGGCCGGCTGGCGTCAGACATCACCGCAGCAGCCAACGTCATAGCGCAGGTCGGCGGCAGCGCGCAGGTGCCCGGAATCAGCCCGGCCGACCGTCAGGCACTGGACGACGCGCTGGTCAGTTGTGCGGGCGTTCCGCAAGTCGTCGATGCCATTGCGGCCTCGACGCGTCGCCAGGCGATTCTTCGGACGGGCTGGCCCATCACCCGTTGGCTCGGCAAGCTCAGGCGCAATCCGATGAAACAGCTCGAGCTCGACGCCGAGATGTCGGCGACGGCGCTGGCCAAGGCATCCATCCCCACAGCCAGTCCGGTGCAGCGCGCCGACGCCGAGCTCGCGATTCGCGACCTCGCCGAAAAGGCATCGGTGGGTCTCGAGCAGCCGTGGCGCGACGCGATCCGCAGTGCGGCGAACCCGCCGGACCACACGATCGTCGACGACCTCGATGCGGCCATCGAGGCGACCCACGTACGCGCGCGACCGGCCTGGTGGTGGCACGGTGTGCAGGTCGTCCAGTGGGTGGCGTTGCTGGCGCTCATCGCTGGGCTCGGTTGGCTCGCCGCTGAGGCCGTCCGTGACAACCTTTATGAAGGCCTGTCGCTGCCTGATCTGGGCGAGATCGCCGGCTTGTCGGTGGGCGCCGTCGCCGCCGCCGGGGCTGCTGTGCTCGGGATTGTGCTCGGGTTGCTGTCTCGGTTGCTGTCCCGGTTGAGCGGTCGCCGCAAAGCCAGGCGGGCTGACCGCGCGTTGCGTGCGGCCATAGACGAGGTGACAGTCTCGCGGGTGATCAGTCCTGTGCAGGAGGAGCTTGACGCATACGGTGCATACCGCGTGGGCCTTCTCGCCGCCCTCGGCTGAGTCCTCCACAAGGCGCGGAGGCAAAGCGTGCGATCCACAGGCGTGGCGAATCCTGTCGCGGGGAATGCCGCGGCGCAGCAAGTCTGAGGCTCCAAACCAGAGGAGCCCAACATGTCCAACGACAACATCATGACGTTCCACGGCCGAGTCGGCACCAAGGTCGACCTGCGCGAAGGTGCCGTCCCGTGGGTGCTGTTCAGAGTTGCATCGACCCCGAGCTATTTCGACCAGGCCACCCGCACCTGGCGCGACCTCGAGACGATGTGGATCTCGGTCAAGGCGTGGCGCAGCCTCGCTCAGAACGCCGCTGAATCACTGGAGATTGGTGACCCGATCGTGGCGACTGGCAAGGTGCGCACCGAGCGGTGGACCACCAAGGACGGTGAAGCGCGGGAGAGCACGGTCCTTGAGGCAAGTCTGATCGGGCACGATCTCACGTGGGGTGTGACCAAGCTGCGCAAGGTCGAACGACAGACGGCTGTCGCGGCCACCAGTGATGGCACCGTTGCCGCTCTTGAAGAGCTGGAAGGTGAGTCGGCGGCCTGACCGATTGGGCCGGAGGTGAGTCGGTTCTATAGGCTTGGCGTCTATGGCTGACTACGTCTTCACACTCCGCAATGTTCGCAAGAAGCTTGGCGAAAAGGTCGTGCTTGACGACGTCACGCTGTCATTCCTGCACGGGGCCAAGATCGGTGTCGTCGGACCCAACGGCACCGGCAAGTCGACGCTGTTCAAGATCATGGCTGGGCTTGAGCAGCCCAACAACGGTGATGCGATCAAGGATCCCGATGCCTCGGTCGGCATCCTGCTGCAGGAACCCCCGCTGACCGAAGGCAAGACGGTCCTTGAAAACGTCGAGGAAGCGGTCAGCGAGATCAAGGGCAAGATCGATCGATTCAACAAGATCAGCGAAGAGCTCGCGGACCCCGACGCCGACTACGACACCCTGCTCCCGGAGATGGGGGAGCTGCAGACCGATCTGGACCACGCCAACGCGTGGGATCTCGACTCCCGGCTCGCCCAGGCGATGGACGCACTGCGCTGCCCGCCGCCTGATGAGATGGTTGACCATCTCTCCGGTGGCGAGCGACGCCGGGTCGCTCTGTGCAAGCTCCTGTTGGAGCAGCCCGACCTGCTGCTGCTCGATGAGCCCACCAACCACCTGGACGCCGAGAGCGTGCTGTGGCTTGAGCAACACCTCGCGAGCTACCCCGGTGCCGTGCTGGCGATCACGCACGACCGCTACTTCCTGGACAACGTCGCTGAATGGATCCTCGAGCTCGACCGCGGCAAGACTCACCCCTACGAGGGCAACTATTCGACATATCTCGAGACCAAGCAGGCTCGCCTCGTGGTCGAGGGCAAGAAGGACGCCAAACGCGCCAAGATCCTGGCCAAGGAGCTCGAGTGGGTGCGCTCCAACGCCAAGGCACGCCAGGTCAAGAACCAGGCACGTCTCGGCCGCTACGAAGAGCTCGCGGCCGAGGCCGAGCGCGGGCGCAAGCTCGATTTCGAGGAGATCAACATTCCGGCCGGTCCACGGCTCGGCGACGTCGTGCTCAACGCCAAGGACCTCCACAAGAGCTTTGGCGACCGTGAGCTGTTCGACGGACTCACATTCGACCTGCCGCGGGCCGGCATTGTCGGTGTGGTCGGCCCCAATGGTGTTGGCAAGTCGACCCTGTTTCGGATGATCGTGGGGGAGGAGAAGCCCGACAGTGGCTCTCTTGAAGTCGGCCAGACCGTCAAGATCTCCTATGTCGATCAAGGTCGCGGTGGAATCGACGACAAGCTCAACGTCTGGCAGCTGGTTTCCGGCGAGCTCGACTTCATCAAGGTCGCCAACTTCGAGGTGCCTAGCCGCGCCTATGTTGCGTCGTTTGGTTTCAAGGGTCCGGACCAGCAGAAGTTGGTGAAGGTCTTGTCCGGCGGTGAGCGCAACCGTCTCAACCTCGCGCTCACGCTCAAGATGGGCGGCAACCTGCTGTTGCTCGATGAGCCCACGAACGACCTCGACGTCGAGACGCTCCAGTCACTTGAAGATGCACTTCTCGATTTCCCCGGATGTGCGGTCGTCGTCTCGCACGACCGGTGGTTCCTCGATCGTGTGGCAACGCATATCCTCGCCTGGGAAGGCGATGCCGACCACCCCGCCCGCTGGTTCTGGTTCGAGGGCAACTTCGCCGACTACGAGGTCAACAAGGTCGAGCGGCTGGGTGAGGAAGCGGCACGCCCGCACAGCGTGACGTACCGCAAGCTCACCCGCGACTAGCTGTCGCTCGAGGGCGCGCCCTGCGGCGGGGGACCGTCGAACGGCCTGCCGGCATCGCCCTTGGGGCGCTCGGGCCGAACGTTCTTGACGCGGTCGGTGATGTGCTTGGCCAGATCCTTCTTGCGCTCGGCCGCCTGAGCCTTGGTCAACTTGCCGTCCTTGACTGCGGCATCCAGATGTTCTTCAGCGTCGGCAACGAGGGCCTTGACGAGGACGTCTGTCTTGACGCCTTGATCCTTGGCGACGTCGGCCAGACTCGTCTTGCCGTCTTCCAGCTTGGTGCGCAGCTCCGACTCGGTGAGGCCCAGCGCTTTGGCGGCAACCTTGAGGTGATCGCCCCCGGGACCGCCCAGACCGCCCCGCCGCGGTCCGCCCTTTGGCAGCTTCTCGTCGAGGGTTTTGGCGACCTCGTCGGCCTGCTTCTGGGTCAGGGTGCCGTCCTTGACGAGGCCGCTGAGGGCGCTCTTGATGTTGCCGAGGCGGCTCGTGACGGGATTGTCAGAGTCGGCCGCCGTTGCAGGAGTGAGGGCAACAGCGCCGCCTCCGACGGCCAGTGTGCTGGCGAGGATGATGCTCGCAGTGCGCTTTTGCATGACGTGCTCCTTGAATCGGTGTGCGATTCACGATGCAGGAATCAGATGGCAGGAACGTGTGCTGAACCTGTGAAGACCCTGTCAGCACTCTCCGCCGAGAGTTGTCATCACGCGCTGCATGATCTGTCCGAGAACCTCAAATTCCTCGGGAGAGGCGTTCTCAACGAGATGGGAGTGCACGCCGCGTACGTGGGTGTGGGCTGCCTTTTCCAGAAGGCTGAATCCCTTGTCGGTCATGACGGCGGAGACGCCGCGACCGTCCTCCGAGCACTGACCACGAAACACCAGCCCTTCCCGCTCGAGGCGGGCAATCGTGTGCGTGACCCGGCTGCGTGAGTGCGAGACCGCTGCCGCGAGCTCGGCCATGCGAATCGAGCGTTCTGGTGCTTCTGAGAGGCGTACGAGGATCTCGTACTCGGGCATCGACAGTCCGTGGGCGTTGCGAAGGTCGCGGTCCAGACGGTCATTGAGGACGATCGTTCCGCCCAGGAATGAACGCCAGACGTTTTGCTGTGCAGGTGTCAACCAGGGGGTTTCGATTGCGGTCTCCATGTGATCCACCATACAAGCCCACAGACTTGATTGAAAGTTCAATTGTCGCTACCGTGGGAATTGTTGAACGATCAACCACCCTACTTGGAGGCACGCTATGAGCACCACGACTGACACCGCCATCACCACCGGCACTTGGACCCTCGACCCGACTCACACGGAGATCGGCTTCACGGTCCGCCACATCATCAGCAAAGTTCGCGGCAAGTTCGAGACCTTCGAAGGCACTCTCGTGACGGCCGACGACATCACCGCCTCGACGGTCGAAGTCTCGTTCGATCTGTCATCGATCAATACCGGGACAGCGCAGCGCGACGATCACCTGCGCTCAAGCGACTTCTTCGACGCTGACAACCACATCAAGGCGACGTTCGTGTCGACTGGTGTGATCCAGAAGAGCGAGACCGAGTTCGTCGTTGCCGGCGACCTGACGATCAAGGACGTCTCCAAGTCAGTTGAGCTGGCTGTCGACTTCCTCGGTGAAGGTGCTGACCCCTGGGGTGGTACGCGTGTAGGTGTCGAGGCGACCACCGAGATCAGCCGCAAGGAGTTCGGTATCGACTTCAACATCCCCCTCGAGGGCGACAGGGTGGTCATCGGTGACAAGATCTCGATCCACATCGTGGCCGAGGCAGTGCTAGAGAGTGACGCAGCCTAAGCGGGATTGCGGGCGGTGCGCTAGGACGGAGTCCGTGAGGTCGAAGTCCGAAGCGTCATCCTGACGGCCAGATCGGCATGCAGGGTGGCCAGTTCGTGACCGGAGCGAGAGCCTCCAGGTTCGAACCAACGCACCAGATCGACGCCCAGCGAGAGCAATGAAAATGCTGTTCCGGGAACGTCATTGACGTCCATGACGCCCTGGTCGACACCGTCGGCCAGGGCGTCCTGCATGGCCCTTTCGATGTCACGGCGATAGGTCGCAACCTCGGCGCGATGCTCGTCGGTCAGCGCGTGGTACTCATACTGGACGATGCGACCGACTCGGCTGTTGTCGGCATGCCACAGGCTGAAGTCGTAGACCATGGCGCGCAGCCGATCGACCGGCTCAGTGCTCGAATCGGCGGCCGAGGTGATGACCTCAAGCGCCCGCCGGTGACCATCCAGGCTGACTGAGAACAGCAAGCTTTCCTTGGAATCGTGATGTACGTAGACCGCAGCGGGACTCATGCCAGCGCGGGAGGCGATGTCGCGGGTCGTGGTGCCAGCGAAGCCCTTTTCGGCGAACGCCTCGACGGCAGCGTTGATGAGGCGTTCGCGTGCTGTGATCGTGGTCATGCCGGGCTCCTTTGTGTTGACAGCATGCCGGAGGGATTGCATGCTAAGCAAGCGCTTAGTGCGCGATCCCGCCCCGAGTCTCACCACAAAGGCAGAGTTGTGCAGCGAACGATCTACGACGAGGACCACGAGTCATTCCGAGCCTCCTGCGCTGCATTTCTGGCCAAGCACGTTGAGCCGAACCTTGAGAAGTATCTGGAGGACAAGGCGCTCCCGCGCGACTTCTGGCTGGCAGCCGGTGCAGAGGGCTACCTCGGTCTGGAGATCCCCGAGGAGTTCGGTGGCGCCGATGCAGGCGACTTCCGCTTCAACGCCGTGTGGGACGAAGAGCTCAGCAAGCTCAATGCAGCACTTGCATCTTGCGTCGCCATCCACTCCGACATTGCCGTGCCATACCTCGTGGACCTGTGCACCGACGAGCAGAAGGCGCGCTGGCTTCCCGGTTGCGTCACTGGCGAGGTCCTCACTGCGATCGCCATGACCGAGCCAGGCGGCGGCTCCGACCTGGCCGCGCTCAAGACCACCGCCGTACGCGACGGCGACGAATGGGTCATCAATGGCTCCAAGACATTCATCACGAACGGCTTCTCCGCCGATCTGGTGATCACGGCGGTTCGTACGTCGCCTGACAAGGGCGCCAAGGGCATCAGCCTGTTCGGCGTCGAGGCGACAGACCCAGGATTCGGCCGAGGCCGCAAGCTCGACAAGGTCGGGCAGAGCGAAGCTGACACGGCCGAACTCTCCTTCGAAGACGTGCGCATCGGTGACGATCGGCTGATCGGCGAAGTCGACCAAGGCTTCATCTACATGATGCAACGCCTGCCGCAGGAGCGGATCAGCTGCTCGGTCTCCAACGTGGCACACGCCAAGCAGATCCTCGGCGAGACGATCCAGTACGCCCGCGACCGCCAGGCGTTCAAGCGGCCCATCGGCAGCCTGCAGCACAACAAGTTCCTGCTGGCCGAGCTGGTGACCAAGATCGAGGTCGCCGAGACGTTCGTCGACGCAGCTGTGCTTGCACACACCCGCGGCGAGGCGACTGCAACCGACGCGGCCAAGGCCAAGTGGTGGTCGTCGGAGATCCAGAACGACGTCCTTGACCACTGCGTGCAACTCCATGGCGGCTACGGCTACATGAACGAGTACCGTGTGGCACGCGCTTGGAGGGACGCTCGGGTCAGCAAGATCTGGGCAGGTTCGAACGAGATCATGAAAGAACTCATCGGCCGAGACCTCGGCTTCTGAGTCCACCACGCTGCGTTGAACAAGGGAAGGCACCACTGATGACCGAAGCAGTAATCGTCTCAACCGCACGCTCGCCGATCGGCCGCGCATTCAAGGGCTCGCTCAAGGACATGCGTCCCGATGACCTCACGGTCCAGATGATCCATGCGGCGTTGGCCAAGGTTCCGAGCCTGGCCCCCACTGACATCGTCGACCTTCACCTTGGCGTCGGCCAGCCCGCTGGCGAGGCTGGTTACAACCTGGGGCGCGTCGTCGCCGTGCAGTCCGGCTTCGACCACCTGCCCGGTGTGACGGTCAATCGTTACTGCTCATCGAGCCTGCAGACGACCCGCATGGCCTTCCACGCGATCAAGGCCGGAGAGGGCGACGTGTTCCTGTCTGCGGGTGTCGAGACCGTGAGCCGGTTCGGCAAGGGCAGCTCCGATGGGATGCCCGACACGAAAAACCCGCTGTTCGATGAGGCAGTTGCCCGCACCGCCAAGCGTGAGGAAGGTGGCACCGAGTCCTGGACCGACCCTCGCGATGGTGGAGACCTTCCTGACGTGTACATCGCGATGGGCCAAACAGCCGAGAACGTTCAGCAAAAGACCGGCATGAGCCGTGAGGAGCAGGACGAGTTCGGCGTACGCAGCCAGAATCTCGCCGAGAAGGCGCTCAACGACGGGTTCTGGGCCAAGGACATCACCCCGGTGACGCTGCCCGACGGCTCGACCGTCAGCCTCGACGACGGCCCGCGCGCTGGCGTCACGCTCGAGGCGGTGTCGCAGCTCAAGCCGGTCTTCCGCCCGGACGGCACCATCACGGCTGGCAACTGTTGCGCGCTGAACGACGGAGCCGCGGCTGTCGTGATCATGAGTGACGCCAAGGCCAAGGAGCTCGGCCTCACGCCGCTCGCTCGCATCGTGTCTACCGCTGTCACGGCACTCTCACCCGAGATCATGGGCCTTGGCCCGGTCGAGGCAATCCCTGCGGCGCTGCGCAACGCCGGCATGGGCCTCGACGACATCGACCTGTATGAGATCAACGAGGCGTTCGCGGTCCAGTCGTGGGGTTCGGCGAAAATCCTCGGCATCCCGATGGACAAGCTGAACGTCAACGGCGGTGCGATTGCGGTTGGCCACCCGTTCGGCATGACCGGCGCGCGCATCACGAGCACGCTGATCAACTCGTTGCAGCACCACGACAAGCAGTTCGGTGTCGAGTCGATGTGCGTTGGCGGTGGCCAGGGCATGGCGATGGTCATCGAGCGTCTGTCTTGAGGGAGCAGAGCCGGATGTCAGCCCGCTTCGACGGCAAGGTCGCGATCGTCACCGGCGCAAGTCGGGGGATCGGCCTGGCAATCGCGGAGCGACTTGTGGCCGATGGCGCTCGCGTGTGCATCACGGCGCGCAAGGCCGATGCGCTGGCTGAGGCGGTCGAGGCTCTCGGAGGTCACGAGAACGCGATCTTCTCGGCTGGCGCCGCTGACGACGAGGCGCACCAAGCCGACGCCGTCGCGGCGACGCTGGAAGCATTCGGCCGGATCGACTTCCTTGTCAACAACACTGGCATCAACCCGACATATGGGCGGATGATCGACGTTGACCTCGGTGCTGCTGAGAAGACCTTCAGGGTCAATGTGATTTCGGCGATCGCGTGGGCCCAGAAGGTCTATCACGCCTGGATGGGCGAGCACGGGGGCGCGATCGTCAATGTCGCATCCGTTGCCGGTCTCAAGCCTGCGCCGGGGATTGGTGTCTACGGTGCGTCAAAGTCCGGCGTCATCCACGTGACCGAGGAGCTGGCAGTCGAGCTCGGTCCGGGGATCCGGGTCAACGCCGTCGCCCCTGCCGTGGTCAAGACGAAGTTCGCCGCTGCCCTGTATGAGGGCAAGGAGGATGAGGTCTCCGCGGCCTACCCCCTGAAGCGTCTCGGTGTGCCCGACGACATCGGGTCGGTCGTGGCATTCCTGCTGTCGGACGACTCTGCGTGGGTGACCGGCCAGACGCTGACGATCGATGGCGGGCTCACGCTGACCGGCGGAGTCTGACTGTCAGAACCACGTGATCCACATCTCTGGAAAAACATGAGGATAACCTCGCATTAAAGTTGAGGTTTCCCTCATGTTTTGCGATACTGGTGGTACCGCCCGTCGATCCTGAGACGGCAGTACCCGAGGAAAACACGTGACGACCATCGACACACCGCTTGCCCCGATCCGCACGACCGAGCGCCGCGGCGCTCTCGTGGACCGCATTGTTGACGGAGCCCCTTACGCAGTGGGCTTCGGCGGTCAGGGCACGCCATGGCTGGAGCCGTTGGCCGACCTCGTGCGCGACTATGCGCTGGAAGCTGACCTCGAATCTTTGGTCAGTCAGGCCGAGGCGAAGCTCGCTCCCGTTGTGGGCGAGCTCGCTCGTGCTGGTGTCACGTTCACGCCGCTGGCGTGGGTGGACGTCCTCGCGGTAGGAGAGTCCGCCGAGGACGATGACGCGCCTACCCTGCCTGACACGGACATGCTGGGCACGCCGGGTGTCTCGCTGCCGGGCATCTTGCTGACGCAGCTTGCCGGGATCCGTGCGCTGCACCGTCAGGGCATCGACACGCAGGTTCTCCCGCCGTCGGCCGTCATCGGTCACTCGCAGGGGCATCTTGCTGCCCAATCGCTGTCCGGCGTCGACGACGTCGAGCTGCTCGCCATCGCGCGCCTGATCGGCGCTGCTGCGCAGCTCGTGGGCCGTCGTCGCGGTCTGCTCGGCGACACCATGCTGAGCATCTCGAACGTCAGGCCCGAACAGATTGACAGGATTCTCGCGGACCTGCCGGCATCTCTGCGGGTCGTCGCTCGCATGCGCAATGGCCGCCGCAGTGTTGTCATCAGCGGTCCGGGCAGCAGTCTGCCGGTCGTCCAGGCGCGCCTCGAAGAGGTTGCCGCTGCCGAGAAGGCCGAGCGCGATCGCAAGACCACGGGTGGTACGCCGTTCGCACCGATCTTCGAGCCCCTGACATCCCAGCTTGCCTTCCATCACCCCGATCTCGCCGAGGCAGCCGACCTTGCCGCCACCTGGGCCGCGTCCTGCGGCCTGGACGCGGAGCGGGCACGCGACCTCGCAATGCGCTCGGTCGTCGACCCGGTCGACTGGGTTGAGTCGCTCGAGACAGCCATGAGCTCCGGGGCGAAATGGTTGCTCGATCTTGGGCCCGGCGACATCGCCGCACGGCTCTCGGCACGTGAGCTGCGCACCCGTGGCGTCGGCATCATCGCGACGACCACCCGGCGCGGACACCGTGAACTGGTCACCACGGGTGCCACCCCGCGGCTGGCAACACCGTGGTCGGCGTATGCACCAACCGTCGTGACCCTGCCCGACGGCAGCATCCACGCCGAGACCCGCTTCACCCGGCTGACCGGCAAGTCGCCGATCCTGCTCGCAGGCATGACGCCGACGACGGTTGACGCCAAGATCGTCGCCGCTGCCGCCAATGCCGGCTTCTGGGCTGAGCTTGCGGGCGGTGGCCAGGTCACCGAGCAGATCTTCGCTGATCGCGTCGCAGAGCTCGACGAGCTGCTGACACCTGGTAGCACCTACCAGTTCAACTCCCTTTTTCTCGACCCCTACCTGTGGAAGCTGCAGCTGGGACAGAAGCGCCTCGTGCAACGCTCCCGCGCCGCCGGCGCCCCGATCGATGCCGTCATCGTCACCGCCGGCATTCCCGAGCTTGAGGATGCCGTCGCCCTCGTTTCCGAGTTGCGCGATGCCGACATCACGCATGTCGTCTTCAAGCCCGGCACGGTCAAGCAGATCCGCCAGGTTGTCGCGATCGCCAAGGAGGTCGCTCCGACGCCGATCATCGTCCAGATCGAGGGCGGCAAGGCTGGAGGTCACCACTCGTGGGAGGACCTCGACGATCTGCTGATCGCGACCTACGGAGACCTGCGCGCGCTCGACAACGTCGTCCTGTGTGTCGGCGGCGGCATAGGTACGCCCGAGGTTGCTGCTGCATACCTCACCGGCGAGTGGGCACGCCGCCACGACTTCCCGCTGATGCCGCTCGACGGCATCCTCGTCGGCACTGCCGCCATGGCGACCCTCGAGGCCACCACAGCCCCCGACGTCAAGCAGCTGCTCGTCGACACCCGCGGCACCGGCGCCTGGATCGGCGCCGGCACGGCCAAGGGCGGCATGGCTTCCAGCCTCAGCCAGCTCGGTGCCGACATCCACGAGATCGACAACACGGCATCGCGTACGGGTCACCTGCTTGACGAGGTCGCCGGCGACGCGGAGGCCGTTGCCGAGCGGCGTGACGAAATCATCGAGGCTCTCAATCGCACCGCCAAGCCCTACTTCGGTGATGTGGCGACCATGACTTACGTGCAGTGGCTGAGCCGCTTCGTCGAGCTCAGCGGCACGCCCGCCTGGCTGGACATCACGATGCAAAATCGATTCACCGCAATGCTCCAGCGCGCCGAGGCCCGTCTGCACACTGCGGACCGCGGACCGATCCCGACCCTGTTCGCAGCCGACGACGCTGTGGCCGATGGCGCAGCTGCGCTGTCGACGCTGTTGACCGCCTACCCGTCTGCGGCAGAAGTCATGCTTCACCCGGGCGATGTATTGTTCTTCGTCGATCAGTGCAAGATCGCGGGAAAGCCCGTCAACTTCGTCCCCCTGCTCGATCAGGACGTACGCCGCTGGTGGCGCTCTGACTCGCTGTGGCAGGCGCACGACGCCAGCTATGGTGCCGACGCGGTCTGCATCATCCCCGGTCCGGTTTCAGTCGGCGGAATCGACCGCGTTGACGAGCCAGTCGCCGAGCTGCTGCGTCGGTTCGAGGACGCTGCCATCGACGGCCTTCTTGCCTCGGGTTGCGCTCCGCAGCGGGTTGCCGGCCGCCGCCGCGTCGACGGCGCGGGTGACGTGTTGTCGCTCGTTCTTGCCGCCCCGGACCTCGTCTGGGCTGGACGTACGGTACGCAACCCCGTGCATCGCCTGGGCACTGACTGGGTCATCGTCGACCCCCAGCGTGCCGAGCACCCCGAGACGGGTGCATCGATCATCGCGATCGACGACCACGCCGCAGAGCTGCACGTACCGCTTGCGCGTCCGCTGACGCTGCGCATCGACCTCGGCGACGCCGTCATTGCCGGTGCTGCACCGGTCGTGACGACTGACGTCGCCGTCGAGGCGATGGGTGTGCTGGTTGCTGGAGCCGCTGGTGGATCAGTCCCTCACATCACCGACGGCCGCGCATCTTTGACGGTTGAATGGGATCCCGACGTGATCGCTGATCACGCTGGTGTCACCGGAGCCGATGTTCCCGTTCATCCCGTGCCCGACGTCCTCGTCGGTCTGGCCTGGCCGTCAGTGTTCGCCGTTCTCGGCGAAGTCAAGACTGCCGACGGGACTCCGGTCATCGAGGGCATGCTCGATCTGGTCCACCTCGATCACGCCATCGCCCTCGAAGGCACGCTGCCGACCGATCAGGCAACTCTGACGATTGCTTCGACAGTCAAGTCGGTGTCTGACACCGACTATGGCCGTGTTGTCACCGTCGACGTCAGCATTTCGGCAGCCAAGCAGCCCCTCGCCACTCTGCGTGAGCGCTTCGCGATCCGCGGTCGCACCGGCACAGGCGAGCTCGCCGATCCGGCTCGCGCCGGCGGCGCCCTCGGAGACGATGTCCACGACACCCCCCGAAAGTCCCACGGCACTGCCTCAGTCGTCGCGCCCACCGACCTGCGCGCCTTCGCCGCAGTCACAGGCGACCACAACCCGATCCACACCAGCGTGGCAGCTGCTCGACTCGCCGGACTTGGCGATCCGATCGTTCACGGCATGTGGGTCTCGGCCGCCGCTCAGCACGTCGCTAGTGGGCACAGCGTCAGCGGTCGCCCCATCACCGGCTGGACCACCCGATTCATGGCACCCGTGAGCCCCGGCGCAAAAGTCGACATCCGCGCCGACCGTGTCGGCCTCGACGCCGGCGCCGAGGTGCTCGACATCAGCTGCCGCGTCGATGGTGAGGTCGTCATGGCGGCCAGCGCTCGCCTCGAAGCGCCGCGCACTGCATACGCCTTCCCAGGTCAGGGCATCCAGCACGAAGGCATGGGCATGGCTGGGTATGCGCGATCCAAGGCCGCACGTGAGATCTGGGACCGCGCCGATGCCCACACCCGCGAGGCACTCGGCTTCTCGATCCTGACAGTCGTCCGCGACAACCCGACGGTGCTCGTCGCCAAGGGCACCACCCACAAGCACCCGGACGGCGTGCTGTTCTTGACTCAGTTCACCCAAGTTGCGATGGCCGTGCTCGGTGCCGCGCAGATGGCCGAGCTGCGTGAGGCAGGTGCCTTCGTCGAGGGCTCGATCCTCGCGGGTCACTCGGTCGGCGAGTACAACGCGCTCGCCGCAGTCTCGGGTGTCATCGCGCTTGAAGGTGTCGTCGAGGTCGTGTTCCAGCGCGGCTCGGTCATGCACACACTCGTACCCCGTGACCCTGCAGGCCGCAGCGACTACCGTCTCGCCGCGATCCGACCCGCCCAGATTGGCCTCGACGACGACAACGTCAAGGCGTTCGTCGACGGTGTTGCCGAGAGCTCGGGCGAGTTCCTGCAGATCGTCAACTACAACCTGCGTGACTCGCAGTACGCCATCGCCGGCACCGTACGCGGGCTGGACGTGCTCGAGGTCGAGGTCAACCGTCGTCGCGACGAGTTCGGCGGCAAGGGTGCCTTCATCCTCGTGCCGGGCATCGACGTGCCATTCCACTCGACCGTGCTCCGGGGCGGAGTGCCTGACTTCCGCGCACGCCTCGACGAGCTGCTGCCGCCGACGATCGACCCATCGATCCTGTCAGGCCGCTACGTGCCCAACCTCGTGCCCAAGCCGTTCTCACTGGGCCGGGCGTTCATCCAGGAGATTGCAGATCTCGTCCCGTCCGAGCCACTCGACGCCGTCCTCGCCGACTTCGGTGCGTGGTCCAAGAAGCCCGGCGAGCTGTGTCGTGTCGTGCTGATCGAGCTTCTCGCCTGGCAGTTCGCCAGTCCGGTGCGCTGGATCGAGACGCAGGACCTGATGTTCTTGCCAGAAGCAGACGGAGGCCTCGGTGTCGAGCGCTTCGTCGAGATCGGCGTCGGCCAGGCCCCGACGATTGCCAACCTCGCCTCGCAGACGTTGAAGCTGCCGGGCCGTCACGGTGGACCGGTCGAGGTGCTCAACTTCGAGCGTGACGGCGCTGCAGTGTTCAGCACTGACGAAGAGCAGATCATCGAGGAGGGCGAAGAGCAGATCGAAGCTCCCTCCGTCGACGCAACTGCCCCTGCAGCTCCGGCACCTGCGGCAGTCTCGAGCGGTGGGCCGCGCCCAGACGACCTCACGTTCGATGCTGCAGATGCCACCACGGTGCTCATCGCCTGGTGGACCAAGATGCGTATTGATCAGATTGGCGCTGCCGACTCGATCGAGTCACTGTGCGACGGTGCGTCGTCTCGACGCAATCAGCTGCTCGTCGACCTCGGCGGGGAGCTTGGGCTCGGCGCCATTGACGGTGCCGCCGATGCCGATCTCCCGACGCTGTCAGGTCAGGTCAAAGGCCTCGCTCGCGGCTACAAGGCATTCGGCCAGGTCCTCACCGAAGCACTCGGCGACCACCTCAAGAAGGTGCTCGGTCCGACCGGCAAGCGCCAGTCAGCCGTCGCCGAGCGTGTCACCGATGTGTGGCAGCTCGGCCCCGGCTGGGCCAGCCACGTCCTTGCCGAACTGGCGATGTCGACCCGCGAGGGTGCCAGCGTCCGCGGCGGAGATTTCGGCTCGTTGAGTGGCCTCGCCTCCGGTGCCGACGTTGAGGCAGCCATCGACGCAAGTGTTGCGGCGGTTGCCGCCCGCCACGGCGTCAACGTCGACCTACCGTCAGCCGGCGGTGGCGAGACAACGATCGACGCGGCGGCACTGGGTGAGTTCACGGCCCAGATCACTGGCCCCGATGGCGTGCTCGCGTCGTCGGCACGGCTGGTGCTCGACCAGCTCGGTCTCGGCGAGCATCCAGCTGTCGTCGAGCCGAATGGAGACGAAGCTGCGATCCTCGCCCGTGTGGAGATCGAGCTCGGCAGCGACTGGGCCAAGCTCACCGCACCTGCGTTCGACGCCAACAAGGCGGTGCAGCTCGACGACCGTTGGGCCAGTGCGCGCGAAGACCTCGCCCGGATCGTCCACGGCGACGATCTGGACGTCAGCTTCGTCGGTGCAGGTCAGGCGCTCGCTGCCCAGGCGCAGTGGCATGCAACGAATGGGGACCCACGTCTGAAGCAGCGTTTCGAGCAGATCGCACGCGACGCGCTCGTCGAGCCTGGTGCGCAATGGTCGGCTCAGACCGCTGTCGTGACTGGCGCGAGCCGAGGCTCGATCGCGGCAGCAGTCACCGGTGAGCTGCTGGCCGGCGGTGCAACAGTCATCGCCACGACGTCGGGTCTTGACCTCAAGCGTCTGGCGTTCTATCGCGAGCTGTACCGCTCGCACGCGGTCCATGGCGCAGAGCTGTGGGTCGTCCCGGCCAACATGGCATCGTTCGCTGACGTCGATGCGCTCGCTGCGTGGATCGGTGCTGAGCAGACGCAGACCCGCGCCGGCGCCACCACGGTGCTCAAGCCAGCCATGACGCCGACGTTGCTGTTCCCGTTTGCTGCAGGCCGTGTTGCAGGTGACATGACCGAGGCGGGCAGCCGCACCGAGATCGACATGCGCATTCTGCTGTGGTCGGTCGAACGCCTCATCACCTCGCTGTCGGCGCATGACCAGGACCATGACATCGACGCGACGCTGCACGTGGTTCTCCCGGGCTCGCCCAACCGCGGCATGTTCGGTGGCGACGGTGGGTATGGCGAGGCGAAGTCCGCGCTTGACGCGCTCGTCACCCGTTGGAAGGCCGAGCCTGCCTGGGCCGACCGGGTCACGCTGAGCCACGCCATCATCGGCTGGGTCAAGGGGACGGGCCTGATGGGAGGCAACGACCCGCTGGTCGACGCCGTGGAGGCTGCCGGAGTTCGCACGTGGACTCCCTACGAGATGGCGCAGGCACTCCTTGAGACCTGCA
This sequence comes from uncultured Aeromicrobium sp., assembly GCA_964638755.1. GTDB lineage: Bacteria > Actinomycetota > Actinomycetes > Propionibacteriales > Nocardioidaceae > Aeromicrobium. Next base: position 60,364 of record CAZWZC010000002.1, read on the forward strand.
CGCCTGCGGCGCGTACCGCAGCGTGGACTGAGCCGCTCACGGTCGATCTCACCGGTGGCCTCGGCGGGGTGGACCTCGACATGCGGGCACTCGCCGAAGGTGTCGAGCGCCCCACGGCTGACGTCGACGATGAGACCGGCATGATCGCCGCTCTCGCATCGTCGCCGGCGCAGCTCGATCGCGTCGACGCGTTGGACTGGGCGCCGCTCCAGGCGCGCCCTGAAGACCTCGTCGTCATGGTTGGTGCCGGAGAGCTCGGTCCGTACGGCTCTTCGCGCACACGCTTTGAGGTCGAGGTGTCCGACGAGCTCTCGGCCGCCGGAATCCTCGAGCTTGCATGGACGACCGGGCTCGTTGCCTGGGACACCAATGCCGGCGGGTGGTATGACACCGCGACTCAGGAGAGCATCGACGAGGTGGACATCGCCGACCGCTACGAAGAGGCAGTCCGAGAGGCTTGCGGTGTGCGCCGCTACGTCGACGACGGCAACATGGTCGACAACTCAGCGCCGCTGCTGACTTCGGTGTTCCTCGACAAGGACCTCTCGTTCACCGTGTCGAACGAGTCCGAGGCGCGTGCACTGCGCGATGCGGACCCCGATCGTACGGTCATCGCCTCGACAGCTGACGGCGACTGGACGGTGACCCGCAAGGCAGGCACCGAGATCCGCGTGCCGCGACGGATGAAGCTGACCCGTACGGTGGGCGGCCAGATCCCGACCGGCTTCGACCCCACCGTGTGGGGCATACCGCCAGAAATGGTCGAGTCGATCGACCGCGTCGGGCTCTGGAACCTCATCTGCACCGTCGACGCATTTCTCTCCAGCGGCTTCGAACCGTCGGAGCTGATGCGCTGGGTCCACCCGGCCATGGTGGCCAACACGCAGGGCACCGGCATGGGTGGCATGCAGTCGATGCAGTCGCTCTATCTCGACACCCTGCTCGGTGAGAACAAGGCCAACGACATCCTTCAGGAGGCGTTGCCCAACGTGATCGCCGCGCATGTCGTGCAGTCGTACGTCGGCAGCTACGGCGCGATGGTTCACCCCGTCGCTGCCTGCGCCACGACCGCAGTGTCGGTCGAGGAAGGCGTCGACAAGATCAAGCTTGGCAAGGCCGAGTTCGTCGTCGCCGGCGGATTCGACGACCTGAGTGTCGAAGGCATCGTCGGCTTCGCTGACATGTCAGCGACCGCCGACTCCGCTGCGATGAGCGCCAAGGGAATCGAGGACCGCTACTTCAGCCGCGGCAACGACCGCCGCTACGGCGGGTTCGTGGAGTCACAGGGTGGCGGCACGATCCTGCTCGCACGCGGTGACGTCGCAGCTCGTATGGGCCTGCCCGTGCTCGCGGTCGTCGCATACGCCGGCTCGTTCGCAGACGGTGTGCACACCTCGATCCCGGCGCCGGGCATCGGCGCCCTTGCTGCAGGCCGTGGTGGACGCGAGTCTGCACTGGCAAAAGCGCTGGCGCAGGTCGGCCTCACCGCCGATGACATCGGCGTGCTGTCCAAGCACGACACGTCGACCGGAGTCAACGAGCGCAACGAGTCAGAGTTGCACGAACGTCTCGCGGCGGCTATCGGCCGCAGTGCGGGCAACCCGCTCTACGTCATCTCGCAGAAGACCCTCACCGGTCACGCGAAGGGTGGCGCTGCAGCGTTCCAGCTCATTGGCCTGAGCCAGGTGCTCACCGGCGGCGTCATACCCCCGAACCGCAGCCTCGACTGTGTGATGGACGATCTCGCCGAGCACGAGCACCTCGTGTGGCTCCGTCAGCCGTTGGCCACCGGCCAGCTCAAGGCAGGCCTCGTGACGAGCCTCGGCTTCGGTCACGTCGCCGGCCTGATCGCGCTGGTCAACCCCCAAGCCTTCCTTGCAACCTTGTCGGGTGAGGAGCGTGACTCCTACGCCGCCCGCGCCCAGGCGCGGACGATCGAGGGTCGGATGCGAATCGTCAGGGCAATGTACGGCGGCCCCTCGCTGTACGAACGCCCCGGCCGTCGTCTTGGCAGCGAGGGAGTGCGGGCTCGGGAGGCAGCGATGCTCCTGGATCCGCAAGCACGACTGGGTGAGGGAGACATGTACCAGTCGGTGTCGTGCCAATGACGATCCTCGGGGTCGGCGTCGATCTGGTACACGTTACGACGTTCGCGGACCAGCTCGACCAGCCCGGAACGAGGTTCGCCGAGGCATTCTCACCTGGCGAGCGGAGTGATGCGCGGAGTGGTCCCTCCAATCCCGCGCGTCACTTCGCCGCTCGCTGGGCTGCGAAGGAGGCAGTGATCAAGGCATGGTCGGCGTCGATGTATGGCGAGGCGCCGGTGATGGACGAAGGCGTACACCACCTGATCGAGGTGGTCCCTGACGCGTGGGGTCGCCCCCGCATTCGACTTCACGGCGAGGTTGCCAAGCGCCTCTCGGGCCACACCCTCGAGGTGTCGCTGAGCCACGACGGCGACTACGCCACCGCGTACGTGATCCTGTCTGCGCGCTGACGGTTTACCACGGGCCCTAAGCAAACGTCGTCCTCCCCACGGAAACTTGCCAGGGGCGGACGATGCGTGCCTCGGGAGGACGATGCTTGCTTCGGAGGACTTCTCAGGAAAGCGGGATCGTCGTCGCATTGTGCCGATAGAGCCGCCGGGACACCTCGATGCCGCGCTTGATCCGGATCGCTGTCTTGGCCTGCACCGCCGGCTCCAGCTCGGACCACACCCAGCGCGACATACCCAGCAACTCGTCACGTACGAGGTCCTCGCGAATCTTCTCGTCGGCGATGATTCGTCCCGGATCTGTCGCATAGGGGTTGAGACGTCCGTATTTCACGAGGCCGTCAAACTCGCCAGTGTGGCGAGCCTCGATCCAAGCGAAGTCGGTACGAGCGACGATGATGCCGGCGGAAGTGACGACTCTCCACTGCAACTCCGGATGCGGGATGCCATGTCGCCACATCATGTAAAGGGACCGTGCTTCGCCCACCGTTTCAAGACGGCCGTCGGCAAGGCGGATCGCGAGTCGAGCTCGCCGGGTGCCCGGCCAGTGGTCGAAACGATGACTGTCATCCTCAAGCTGGACTTTGGTCACGTGCCCGGCACGCATCGCTGAGCCGGCCAATACGATGCCGGCCTCAGTGGAGATCACGCTGCAAGCCTCGAAGACGGCTCGAACAGGTTCCGTCACGAGTCGCCCTCCAAGTTCACTGATGTCCTCGTCGCTCTCAATCACGCCTTCGTGGTACACCACGCCGGCCTCCCTGCGACCGCGATACCCATCGGTTCGAGTGACATGCACATTGGTCAGCTCGACACCATACAGATCGTGGCCGTGAAGTGCCGCCGCTGATTGGTGACTCGCTACAACGCTTGAACCGAGCTTGTCGAGCACCGATCTGACCAGCACGGCATGCCGTTGGGTCGCCGACAGCATTCGCCACACGGCGGAGACAACGTATGTGCCGTGCCTTAATCGAGTCAGCAGGCCGTCGCGCCTGGCCCTGCGGATCAGGGCATCGCTGTAGCCGAGGTCGTTCAGCTGGTGGCGCATCAGGTAACCACCGTTGAGTTCCGCGATGGGTGCCAACTCGTCCATGCACTTGAGGATGCAGCGCTGCAGAGCAGCATCGAGTGTGCAGATGGCGTGCTGTGGAGACCCTGTGCAGCGGGCCAAGCTGTGGATGAGCGGAGTTCTGCCCGAGGCAAAGCGCATCCGCCCCAGGGAAACTTGCTTGGGGAGGACGACGTTTGCTTAGGGCCCGTGGTAAACCGCTGCTAGCCCGAGTGCTCAGCGCTCAGAAGGTATGCGGTGACGAGGCGCTTGAGCTCGATGATCGCCTCGCTGTGCTCCTGCCCGTCGCGGATCGAGAAGTTGAGCATCGAGTAGACGACGTGCACCAGCACCTCGGCCATGATGGTGCGGCGTTCACGCGGTGTACCGGGTGTCAGCGGCGCGAGGGCGCGCGACACCTCGGCGGCGAGCTCGCGCTCAGTCACCGCAGCAGTTGCGCGCGTCGCGGGCGTCGACTGCACAGCCAGCCACACGGCGCGCCGCGACGGGTCGTCGACCCACATCTTGGCCATGTGGTCGACGAGCCTGTTGAGGAACTTGAGCCAGTCAAGGGATGGGATTGCCTCGGCGAAGGACGCCAGCTCCTTGCGTACGGCAACGGCATCGACGCGGTCGAGCTCGCACACCATGACGTACTTG
>CAZWZC010000003.1:0-869 GCA_964638755.1 uncultured Aeromicrobium sp.
CAACCAAGGCGGCGGCAACCAGCAGAACCGCAACCAGAACAACCAAGGCGGCGGCAACCAGCAGAACCGCAACCAGAACAACCAAGGCGGCGGCGGCAACCAGCAGAACCAGAACGCCAACCGCAACCAGGGTGGCGCAGAAGACGACGATGACGAGTTCGGCGGAGGTCGTCGTCGCAACCGTCGCGGACGAAACCGAAACGGACGCGGTGGCATGGAAGCCGAACCGACCTTCACCGAGGACGACATCCTGGTGCCCGCAGCCGGCATTCTCGACATCTTGGACAACTACGCCTTTGTCCGGACGACGGGTTACCTGCCGAGCGAGAACGATGTCTACGTGTCGCTGACGATGGTCCGCAAGTGGGGTCTTCGCCGCGGTGACGCCGTCATCGGTCAGGTGCGTCAGCCCCGCGAGGGCGAGCGCAAGGAAAAGTTCAACCCGATGGTCAAGATCGACTCGGTCAACGGGATGACCCTCGACGACAGCAACAAGCGCATCGAGTTCTCCAAGCTCACCCCGCTCTACCCGTCAGAGCGCCTGCGCCTTGAGGGTGAGGCAGGCGGCCTGACCGGTCGCGTCGTTGACCTGGTGGCACCGATCGGCAAGGGCCAGCGTGGGCTGATCGTCTCTCCGCCCAAGGCGGGCAAGACGATGATCATGCAGCAGGTCGCCAACGCGATCACCGAGAACAACCCCGAGGTCCACCTGATGATCGTCCTCGTCGACGAGCGTCCCGAAGAAGTCACTGACTTCCAGCGGACCGTCAAGGGCGAGGTCATCTCCTCAACGTTCGACCGTCCGGCAACGGACCACACGATGGTCGCCGAACTTGCCATCGAGCGCGCCAAGCGCCTCGTCGAGCTGG
>CAZWZC010000003.1:879-20137 GCA_964638755.1 uncultured Aeromicrobium sp.
CATCACCCGCCTCGGCCGTGCATACAATCTTGCGGCTCCGACCAGTGGTCGCATCATGTCCGGTGGTGTCGACTCGTCGGCGCTCTATCCGCCCAAGAAGTTCTTCGGTGCTGCCCGCAACATCGAGGACGGCGGTTCGCTGACGATCCTCGCCACCGCGCTGGTCGAGACCGGTTCACGCATGGACGAGGTCATCTTCGAAGAGTTCAAGGGAACCGGCAACTGGGAGCTCCGCCTGCGACGCGACTTCGCAGACAAGCGCATCTTCCCGGCCATCGACGTCGATGCGTCGAGCACCCGTCGTGAAGAGCTGCTGATGGCCAAGGACGAGCTCGCTGTTGTGTGGAAGCTGCGCCGGCTGCTCTCCGGCCTGGAAGGCCAGCAGGGCCTCGAGCTGATACTGGGCAAGCTCAAGAAGACGCAGAGCAACGTCGAGTTCCTCATGGAGATCAACAAGACCATGCCGGGCGCAAACGACGGCAGCTGAATCATGCGCAAGGCCCGGCATCCCAACAGGGTGCCGGGCCCCGTGCTGTCTCGATGAGCCGAGATTGAACGCCGCATCTAGGCTTGACACATGACATCTGCGTACGACTTCTCAGCCACAGCCATCGACGGCACCGACCGCCTCCTAGCCGACTACAGAGGCAAGGTCCTTCTCGTCGTCAACACCGCCACAGAGTGCGGCTTCACTCCCCAGTTCAAGGGCCTCGAAGCGGTCTACCAGGAGTATGTCGACCGTGGCCTGGTTGTCCTTGGCTTCCCCTGCGATCAGTTCGGTGGACAGAACCCCGGCGACGACGTCGAGACAGGTGCGTTCTGTGAGAAGAACTTCGGCGTGACATTTCCGCTGTTCTCCGAGATCGAGGTCAACGGCGACGGCGCGCACCCGCTCTACAAGTGGTTGAAGGAAGAGAAGGGTGGCCTTGGCCCGAGCAAGATCAAGTGGAACTTCACCAAGTTCCTGATCGACACCGAGGGCAATGTCGTCAAGCGCTATGGCTCAACGACAACGCCCGAGAAGATCAAGGGCGATATCGAAAAGCTGCTGCCCTAGCCGCCGCTGGAAGCGTTCCAGGCATCGAACGCCTGCCTGCTGGTGTGGGTGGGCGTGAAGAGGAATACCGCCTTGAGCCGAGTGTTGTCCAGCACTGGGCGGTACTGCAGGAACTTGGTCTGCTCGGGTCCGTACTGGGTGAGGCCAAGCGGCTTGGCGACGGCAAGCACCGTACGCAGCACCCGCTCGGGAATGGGCATCGTGCGCTTGCCCATGGCGGCCGCGATCTCGTCGATCGTCATCGCACCGTCACCGGCGACATTGAAGGTCCCGGCGATGTCGCCGCTGACTGCCTGGAGCACGATCGCGACGAGGTCCTCGTCCCAGATGAAGACGAACGGCGAGGCGGCCCCGGCGATCTTGAGCAGCCGCCTCTTGCGGAACAGGTCGGTGATCTGGTTGTCGACCGTCCGACCAAGGATTGTGCCGATGCGGAGCACCACCTGCTCGAGGTCGGGGTGCTCGGTCCTGTAGGTCGCGAGCATCTCCTCGACGAGGCGTTTGTGCTTGCTGTACGCGAAGGCGTCGTTGCCGCGCACCGGCTCGTTCTCAGTGATCCAGTCGGGAGAGTCAGCGTGGTAACCGTATGCTGCGCCGCTCGACGAGACCACGATGCGTCGGACCCCGTGGGCAACGCAGGCGTCGAGCACGTTGCGTGTCCCGTCGACGTCGACGGTGTGGGCGAGCTCGTCCGAAATGCCCTTGCCGGGATTGACGATCGAGGCAAGGTGCACGACGGTGTCGATTCGGTGCGAGCTGATGAGTTGATTGACGCGCCCGCCATCGACGACGTCTGCTGTCTCATACGTGACGTCGTCCACCGGTCCGATCGGTTCACGCAGGTCGGCGCTGACGACGAGCTCGATGCCCTCCGACGCAGCAAGGCCCGGGACGACAGAGCTGCCGAGAAAGCCGCTGCCACCTGTGACGAGGACGCGGCGAGCCGTCACGCGTCGACCTTGTCACGTACGGCTGGGCGGCGACCCCACCAGGTGGCGACGACAAGTCCGGCGATGATGTCCCAGATGCCCCACCAGGCCGCGACGAGCGCCATGCCGCCGAGCCCATTGAAGAACTCAAACACCAGCAGGAGGCCGAGGCCGGCGTTGCGGATGCCGACCTCGAATGTCATCGCGCGGCGGCTGTAGTCCGCGAGTCCAGAACCACGCGCGATGGCATAGCCGAGACCCAGCGCCAGCGCGTCGTGCAGGAAGACCGCCAGCAGAACGATGCCGATGTATTCGGTGAAGATGTCCCAGTTCTTGGCCACACCGATGACGATGATCGCTGCCAGGCCGAGGAACGCGATCCTGCTGACCACGGGGTGTGCTGCGGAGGCGATGCGCGGCCACAGCTTCGCGACCGTCAGTCCGAGTGCGAACGGGATTCCGATGACGAGCAGCACCTCGCTGAGCATGTCCCACGCGCTCACATCGATGTCTTCGAGGAAAGCCTTGCCTGTCGGGTGCCACCCGCCCCAGAGTGCGAAGTTGAGTGGCATCAGGAAGATTGCAAGCACGTTGGAGACGGCGGTCATCGACACCGAGAGCGCCACGTCACCCTTGGCCCGGTGAGTCAGGATGTTGGACACGTTGCCCGGTGGGCAGCACGCCACGAGGATCATGCCGAGCGCCACGGACCCCCGTACGTCGAGGAGCAGCGTGAGGACGAACGTGATGGCAGGCAGCAAAAGGAACTGACCCGCGATCGCCACCGCGATGGCCTTCGGCTTGCGCGCCGCGGCGACGAAGTCTTCGAGTCTCGTGTCGAGCGCGACTCCGAACAGGATCGCGCCGATCACGATCTTGAGCAGCGTCAGCGAGCTTTCGTTGAACGCGATCTGGATCGAGTCGACATCTGCACTGATCATTGCGAAACCTTCGTTGAAAGGCGAGAGTACGGAGGTCTCGCCATGATGGGTGTTGTCTTGTGACCTCGCTGGCGCTCGATCATGAGTTGAGCTCCTTGATGGCCTTGCCGACGGCGCGGCGATAGGCGTCCTTGTTGACGTAGTAGGACATGCGTTCCAGTCCGAGATAGTGGTAGCCACCCGCCAGATCAGGCCGAGGGCCGTCGGCCTTGCGCTCGAAGGCCGCGCGCTTCTCGTCGGTGGCCGAGAGGTACGCCGCGATCAGCTCGGCCTGCTCATAACGTCCCTGCCAGCCGATGCCGGACGCCTCGATCATGCCGAGTACGAAGAGGTTGCGGTGTGCCGAGGGAAAGATGTTGAGGTAGAGGTCCGGCGCCATGCCGGTCCAGCCAAGGTGATCGTGCCCGATGAACGGGTAGTGCAGGTGATAGCCGGTTGCCAACACGATGAGGTCGTAGTCGCCGGACGACCCATCAACGAAATGGACAGTGTCCCCGTCGAAGCGCTCGACATCCTTGCGCATCGTGACGTCACCGTGGCCGAGGTGGTGCAGGATCAGCGAGTTCACGATGGGGTGCGACTCGTAGATCTTGTAGTCCGGCTCGGGGAATCCCAAGCGTGCAGGATCTCCGGTGAACATCCGAAGCACGCGCCGGTCGATTGCCTGCTTGATCCTGGCTGGAAGGGGTCGCCCCTGGTTGAGGGTGTCGGCAGGCTTGCCGAAGAGGTACTTCGGCACGAAGTAGTAGCCGCGCCGCACACTCATCTCGACCGAGTCAGCGCGGTGGACGGCATCGACGGCAATGTCGCAGCCGCTGTTCCCGGCGCCGATGATCAGGACCCGTTTGCCCTCGAAGATGTCCGGAGACTTGTAGGCGCTGGTGTGCAAAGTCTCGCCGCTGAATTCACCTTTGAACGTCGGGATGTTCGGCTCCGACAAGGTGCCGTTCGCCAGGATGACACCAGCGAAACTCTCCGTACGTTCGCCGGTCGAGTCGCGCGACGTGACGCTCCAGCCGTCATCGCCGGGCTCGACCGTGACCACCTCGGTGCCGAATCGGAACTTGTCGCGCAGCCCGAACGTGTCGGCGAAGTCGCGGAAGTAGGCCAGCAGTGCGCGGTGATCTGGGTAGTCGGCGACGTCGTCGGCCATGGGGAACTCGCTGAACTGCGTCGTCGTACGGGACGAGATCAGGTGAGCTGACTCGTACACCGTGCTGCGTGGCCCGTCGATGTTCCACAGGCCGCCAACATCGTCACCCAGCTCGAAGCCGACCCATGGGATGCCGCGACGGTCGAGGTTGCGTGCCCCGGCGAGGCCTGATGGACCCGCTCCGATGATGGCGAAGGTGGACGACTCAGGCACCCGAGCAGTCTGCCACTCCACGGGTTCGGGAATCACGGAATCGCGTACGGCGGAATGGATCGGCACCGATTGGCGTTATGCATGAGCCAACTGGCACAATTGACCCTTGGTTCTGGTTCACGGATCGCACTCAGCGATACGACCCAGCGGCCGCGAGAGGACATCATGAAGCAAGGCATCCACCCCGAATACGTCGAGACCCAGGTCACCTGCACCTGCGGCAACTCGTTCACGACCAAGAGCACCGCGCCTGAGGGTGTCCTCCGCGCCGATGTCTGCTCGGCCTGCCACCCGTTCTACACGGGCAAGCAGAAGATCCTCGACACCGGCGGACGCGTCGCCCGCTTCGAAAAGCGGTACGCCAAGAAGTAGCAACGTTCCAGCGCCGACCCCAGCTTGCTTGGGTCGGCGCTGTTGCTTTGTCTGGTCGAGAAGGAGGTGCGTGATGTTCGAAGCCGTTGAGACGCTCGTGACTGAGCATGCCGAGCTCGAACGCAAGATGTCTGATCCTTCCGTGCACTCCGACCAGGGATTGGCCAAGAAGCTTGGCCAGCGGTACGCCGAGGTCAGCGCGATTGTGAAGACCTATCGCGACTACCAGCAGGCCACCGGCGACCTCGAAGCCGCACGCGAGTTCGCCGCCGAGGACCCCAGCTTCGCCGCCGAGATCGAGGCGCTCGAACCTCGCATTGCCGAGCTCGGTGAACGCCTGCAGCGACTCCTCGTGCCCCGCGATCCTGCCGACTCCAAGGACGTCCTGATGGAGATCAAGGGCGGCGAAGGCGGCGAGGAGTCGGCACTGTTCGCGGGCGATTTGCAGCGAATGTATTCACGCTTTGCCGAGCAGCGAGGCTGGAAGACCGAGATCCTCGACTCGACCGAGTCGGCACTGGGCGGCTACAAGTCCGTGACGATGGCGGTCAAAGCAACCGGAAACCCCGAACCCGGCACCGCACCCTATGCGCAGCTCAAGTTCGAGGGTGGCGTGCACCGGGTGCAACGCGTACCCGTGACCGAGTCGCAGGGCCGTATTCACACGTCGGCCGCCGGCGTGCTCGTCATGCCCGAGGCAGAGGACATCGACGTCGAGATTCACGACAGCGACCTGCGCATTGACGTCTACCGCTCGTCGGGACCTGGAGGTCAAAGTGTCAACACGACCGACTCGGCCGTGCGCATCACACACGTGCCAACGGGCATCGTGGCAAGCTGCCAGAACGAGAAGAGCCAGCTGCAGAACCGCGAGCAGGCCATGCGCATATTGCGCGCCCGGCTGCTCGAGGCCGCCCAGGCCGCGGCCGATGCCGAGGCGTCTGATGCCCGCAAGTCGCAAATCCGTACCGTCGACCGCTCCGAGCGCATCCGCACCTATAACTTCCCCGAGAACCGGCTGTCGGACCACCGCACCGGCTTCAAGGCCTACAACCTTGACCAGGTGATGGACGGCGCACTCGACGACGTCATCACGTCACTCGTCGAGGCAGATCTCGCGACGCGGCTCGAAGCCGTGGGCGAGTGACACTTCGTACTCAGGCCGAGCGGTTGCTCGCCGAGGCGACGGAGACCCTCGACGCAGCCGGTGTCGAGTCGGCGAGGCACGATGCTGAGTCGCTGCTCAGCCACATCACCGGCGTGCCACGCATGGCGCTGCTCTCCATGGCGAAGCCCGATCGTATCCAACGCGATGCGTTCCTCAAGCTGATCGACGCGCGCGCCACCCGCATCCCGCTGCAGCACCTCACCGGCAGGACAGGGTTCCGGTACGTCGACATCGAGGTCGGACCCGGCGTGTTCGTACCCCGGCCCGAGACCGAGCTGCTCGCTGGCTGGGCCATTGAGCACGCCAAGACCCTGACCGATCCGGTTGTCGTCGAGCTGTGCGCCGGGTCCGGGGCGATCTCGCTGTCCCTCGTTCACGAGGTGCCGAGTGCAAGCGTGCATGCGGTTGAGCTGGACGATCCGGCATACGAATGGGCTCGGCGCAATCTCGATGGCACCGGCGTCGATCTGCGGCTCGGCGACATGGCCGATGCATTCGCCGACCTCGATGGCACAGTCGACATCGTCGTGGCAAACCCTCCGTACATTCCGCTCGACGCGTGGGAGGGTGTGGCGCCGGAGGTACGCGACCATGACCCCTCCTTGGCGCTGTGGTCCGGTGACGACGGCCTTGACGCCATGCGCGTGCTCGAGCAGACCGCGTGGCGGCTACTCAGGCCCGGCGGCGTCGTGGGCGCTGAACATGCCGACGCCCAAGGCGAGTCGGCCCCGGAGGTATTTACCCCGCGATGGGTCAATGTGCGCGACAACGTCGATCTGGCAAGCCGACCTCGCTTCGTGACGGCAACCCGACCAGCCAGCTGACTCCCGATAGGCTGACGCCCTATGGGCGGCGACCTTGCACTCTTCGGGGCGGCGTTTGCGGTAGGGATCGGCTCGGCACTGCTCCCGATCTTCATCAACGCGGAGATCTTCGTTGGCAGCCTGGGTGCGATGGTCAACAGTCGGTTGACGCTGGTTGTGGCCATCGTATCGCTCGTGATTGCCACGACGATTGGCAAGGCTTTCGTCTTCCAGCTCGCCCGAACGGGGAGCCGAAAGATCCGCTCGACCGTCGAGCGCAAGCCCCCTCGCAACAGGCTGTTCGCGCAGGTACGTCGCCTGAGCGATTGGCTGCTTGCGCTGCTGGATCGCCCGTACGCCGGCGCCCTCACCGCATTCGCCTCGTCGCTGTTCGGCATTCCGCCGCTCGCGATCGTGACGATCATCGCCGGCGCGTCCAAGCAGCCCCAATGGCTGTTCTTGACGATGGTGTTCGCCGGTCGGTTGATCCAGTTCCTGGCAATAGCGTTCGTCCTCCACGGGCTCAGCTGGTTCTGACGCCACCTATGCTGACTCCGTGAAGTTCGACTGCGCGGTGCCTGAGGAGTTCGCCAAGGGGCTCAAGGCCGCCAAGATCGCACTCGATTCGGGCAATCTGGTGGTCCTCCCGACAGACACGGTCTACGGACTCGCCGCCGACGCGTTCTCACCGCATGCGGTGCAGAACCTGCTGGATGCCAAAGGACGCAGTCGCCGAATGCCGCCACCCGTGCTTGTTGGCGCAACCACGACGCTCGATGCCCTCGCAGCAGAGGTGCCGTCCTGGCTCCGCTCGGCGGTCGACGAGCTCTGGCCCGGGCCGCTCACCGTCATCCTCACGCAGCAGTCGTCTCTCACGTGGGATCTCGGCGACACCCATAACACCGTTGCCGTTCGTATGCCTGACGACCAGCGTGCGCTCGCGCTACTCAAGGAGACCGGGCCGCTGGCAGTCAGCAGCGCCAACATCACCGCCCAGCCTCCGGCGCAGTCGATCGAAGAGGCCGAAGAGATGCTCGGCACCAAAGTCGCGGTCTACCTTGACGGTGGACCGTCGGCAACGGGCGTACCGTCAACGATCCTCGATGCCACAGGCACGACTCCTCGCATCCTGCGAGCCGGGGTTGTCACCCTTGAGGCCCTACACGAATACAACAACACTATCGTGCCCCCGGACGTGGTCAGGTGATTGAGCGAGCGTCAGCGAGCGAAACAAGAGGCTCGTACATGCCGTCGCCTCCGTATCGTGGGTTTTGGGGGGAGGTGACGGCATGCGCGAATATCTCGTCGTCTTTGGCATCTCGTTGGGTGTGACCTACCTTCTCGCATCGATCGCGCGCCAGCTTGCCGTGCGCTTCGGCGCCGTGGCGCGAGTCCGCGACCGAGATGTGCACGCCATCCCCACGCCGTACTTCGGCGGTCCGGCCATGTTCGGCGGGCTGCTGGCGGCTTACATCGTGTCGACACACCTGCCATTCCTCTCCCTGTCGGACTCGACCGTGTTCGGGCCCGTACGTGGGGTGCTGCTCGGGGGAGCCGTCATCTGTCTGGTCGGAATCATCGACGACCTGTATGAGCTCGACGCGCTGAGCAAATTCGCCGGGCAGGTGCTGGCGGCGATCATCGTGGTGACTCAGGGCGTGCAGTTCTTCTACCTACCGCTCTATGGCAACTACCTCGGGCTCGACCAGATCCAGGCCGTGATCTTCACGGTCATCCTGATCGTCGGTACAGCCAATGCGGTCAACTTCGTCGATGGGTTGGACGGTCTGGCCGCCGGCATCGTCGCGATCGGCGCCGTGGCGTTCTTCGCGTATGCCTTCGTGCTCGCAGTCGAGAACGGTGAGACCCGCGCGATCGCCGCAGCTCTGTTGACGGCCGCGTTGGCGGGCGCCTGCATCGGCATCCTCCCGCACAACTTCTTCCCGGCGCGGATGTTCATCGGCGACTCAGGCTCGATGCTGATCGGTTTCGTCCTGGCGTGCTCGTCGATCAGCCTCACCGGCCAGTTTCCCGCCACCAGCCTGACCGAGGGCGTCGGGGGCGCGGAGGCCAGTTTCCTGCCGGCCCTGCTGCCACTGCTGCTGCCGTTCACGATCCTGCTCGTGCCGTTCATCGACCTCGGACTCGCCGTCATCAGGCGCACCCGCGCTGGCCGCTCGCCGTTCAGCCCCGACAAGATGCACATCCATCACCGACTCCTCGAGATCGGCCACTCGCACCGTCGTGCCGTGCTGCTGATGTATGCCGGGGCAGGCCTGGTGGCATTCGGCAGCGTTGTCATCAGTCTGTTCAGCGGGTGGCAGTCGATCGTCGGGTTCGGCGTACTCGCAGTGCTCACGGCCGCCGCCGTATTCGTGCTTCCCAAACTTGACGAGAAGGTGTGGTCCTAGAGGTATCCCAAGTTGGAGGCCACTCTGCGCTCGTGATAAATTTCACGAACAGATTGCGAGCCTCGCTCGTGACCCCGAACCACCGAGGATGGCCGCCGAAAATGACGACCAACGATGAACGATGAAGGACTCGACGGTTCTCCCGACGCGGCCTCAATGGGGATGTGGAAGCTCGTCGGTCTGGGAGCGGTTTTCGTCGGCAACGTGGTCGCTGGCCTCGTCCTCGGATGGCTCGCAGACAGGCACTGGGACACCTCGCCAGTCTTCGTACTTTCCGGTATCAGCCTCGGGATCGTCACAGCCTTTGCAAGTGCTTGGCAGCAGATCAAGCCGTTCCTCAGCACATGAGGCTCAGATGACAGAGAGGAGCTGGACCCGATGACGACAGCTCCGTCCATCAAGCGCTCCATCAGCAACCAGAAGCGCGCGCTCATCACCGCAGGCTGCCTCGTCGTCGCCTCCGTATGGATCAGCGTCCCGCTCGGCGAGTGGCGCGGCGGTATGTTCCTCGCGATCGGCATCGTGCTCGGCGCAATCAACCATCTGCTCACAGAACATTTCCTGCTTCGCTCCGTAGAAGGCGGTGAGCTGCCGACGCGCAAGCAGTACGCATCGGCCTCGCTCGTGCGTCTGCTCGGCGTCTCCGGCGTGGCTGTGGTGCTCGCGCTCGTCTTCTGGCCCGACGGCGCGGCCGTCCTGTTCGGGCTGGCCATCTTCCACCTGATTGCCTTGGTCTTCACGGGCATCCCGCTTCTCCGAGAGGTGCGCAAGGAATTGAACGAGCAGATTGAGGAGACCGCATGAGCTTCCTTTCAGCCGGCCTCGCCGCTGAGACCGAGATCGAAGCCGGTCACCACCCGACGTTCACTCTGTTCGGGTTGACTTTCAACTCCGACACGATCACCTCGACAGTCGTCGGAGCTGTCATCGTCATCATCTTCGGCTTCTTGCTTCGCAGTCAGGTCACCGACGGAGTCCCCGGCAAGGTCCAGCTGCTGTGGGAGATGCTCGTCGAGTGGGTCCAGGGCCTCACGCTGAGCAGCCTCGGCCGGATCAACCCGTTCGTCGTGCCGCTCGGCGTTGCGCTGTTCCTGTTCATCCTGATCACCAACTGGTTCGAGGTCATCCCGACTGACCACAAGCTGCCTCCGCCCGCCGCTGACGTCAACATGACCTACGGCCTCGCACTCGTCGTCATCATCTCGGTGCACATCTTCGGCTTCCGAGAGCTGGGGCCGCGCAAGTACTTCAAGCCGTTCATCTCGCCTCTGCACCTGATCGAAGAGATCGTCAAGCCGTTCAGCCTCGCACTGCGACTCTTCGGCAACATCTTTGCCGGCGGAATCATCTTGAGCCTGCTCGCGCTTGCGGCCGTGTACACAGCGCCGTTTGCAGTCGTCTGGAAGCTCTTCGGCATGGCGATTGGCGGCATCCAGGCGTTCATCTTCGCTCTGCTGACGATCCTCTACTTCGGCTTCGCCGTCTCAGGACACGGAGACGACGAGCACGACGACGAGCCAAAAGAGAACAAGAAGAAAAAGAAGGCCAAGAAGTCGGCCAACGATTCGGCTGAGCAGGTGGCCGCTCCGGCGGCCTGAGCACCACCTCATACCTAAATATCCCTAGCAACATCCACGAACATCACGAGCGGGACCACCGCCTGTGAGAGCCAAGGAGAGACATGGCAACGGAAAACCTCGACAGCGCAATCAAGACTGCCGGAGCATTCGTCGGAGGCGGACTCGCCCTCGGCGGCGGCGCCATCGGTGCAGCCATCGGTGACGGACTGGCCGGTAGCGCCACGATCCAGGGTGTCGCTCGTCAGCCGGAGGCCCAGAGCCGCCTCATGACGATCTTCTTCCTGACCGTCGGTCTGGCAGAAGCCGCGTACTTCATCAACCTGGCCTTCATGGCGCTGTTCGTATTCGTCCTCGGCAAGTGACGAGTGCGACCCCTCTGAGCAGACGGGAACACTGATGCCCGAAACAACAATGGCGGCGGACAACTTCCTCCTCCCGAACGCCACGATCATCGTTGAGATCGTTGTTTTCGCGATCGTGATGTTCATCCTCGCCAAGTACGTCATCCCCTTTGTCAACAAGGGTTTGACTGACCGCCAGGAGAACATCCGCCAGCAGTTCGCCGACGCCGAAAAGGCGAAGTCGGAGGCGGAGGCGGAGAAGGAGTCCTACCGCGCTCAGATCGGTGACGCCCGCCAGGAAGCCGCTCGCATCCGCGAGGAGGCCAAGGAGCAGGGTGCGCAGATCATCGCTGAGATGCGTCAGCAGGCCCAGTCTGAGGCTGATCGGATCACGACTCACGCCCACGCGCAGATCGAGGCTGAGCGTTCGCAGGCATTGGCCCAGCTCAAGGGTGAGGTCGGCTCCATCGCGACGCAGCTTGCTGGTCGCATCGTCGGTGAGTCACTCGACGACGAGGCACGCCAGAAGCGCACGGTCGAGCGGTTCATCGCCGAGCTTGAGGAGTCTTCGAACTGATGCGCGGCGTATCTGCGGCAACGCTCGAGGAGGTCTTGGCAGCCGTCGAAGGCTCCGGCACCTCCGCGATCGGTGACGAGCTGTTCGCCGTCACCGCGTTGCTCGACGCGACCCCGTCGCTTCGACGGATCCTCACCGACCCCGCGACCGAGCCCGACGCCCGCGTCGGCCTGCTCAAGCAGGTGCTCGGCGACAAGGTCAGCAAGGGCACTCTCGCGATTCTCACGGTTGCAGCCAGCGGTCGTTGGGCCTCCAGCCGCGACCTGACCGATGGCCTGGAGATCTCCGGTGTGGCGGCTCATGTCGCTGCGGCTGAGAAGGACGGCCAGCTCGAGGACATGGAGAGCGAGCTTTTCGACGTCGGCAACATCGTCATCGCTGATGGCGAGCTTCGAGCAGCACTGACGGATCGAACGACCGCTGCCTCGGCCAAGGCCACGCTCGTCAACTCGATCTTTGAAGGCAAGGTCACCGCGCCGACGGTCGCGCTCGTACGCCAGGCAGCCGCAGCACGCGCTGCCTCGTTCGAGAAGGTCCTCGCAACGTTCGCCGACGAGGTCGCTGCTCGGCGCAATCGGCTGCTCGCCGAAGTCCGCTCCACATATCCGCTGACCGACGCCGAGCTCGAACGCATTGCGGCCGCGCTCGCCAAGCGTTATGAGCGCGAGTTCCACCTCAACACCGTCATCGATCCCGACCTCGTCGGAGGCATCCGTGTCTCTGTCGGCGGTGACGTGATCGATGGCTCCGTATCCAGCCGCCTCGAAGACGCCCGACGGCTCATCGCAGGCTGACCACACACTCCACTCAAGACTCCACAAGAAGGTAGGCACCCACATGGCGGAACTCACCATCCGTCCGGACGAGATCCGCGACGCGTTGCAGAAGTTCGTGGCCGACTACACCCCGAGCGCTGCGGCGACCGACGAGATCGGCATCGTGTCCGAGGCCGGCGACGGCATCGCACGCGTCGAAGGTCTCCCTTCGGCCATGGCCAACGAGCTCCTCGAGTTCGAGGACGGCACGCTCGGCTTGGCGCTCAACCTTGACGTCCGTGAGATCGGTGTCGTCATCCTCGGTGAGTTCTCCGGCATCGAAGAAGGCCAAAAGGTACGTCGCACGGGCGAAGTCCTCTCGGTTCCTGTCGGCGACGCCTACCTCGGTCGCGTGTGCGACCCGCTGGGCAACCCGATCGACGGCCTCGGCGAGATCAAGTCCGACAAGCGCCGTGCGCTCGAGCTGCAGGCCCCAAACGTCATGCAGCGCAAGAGCGTGCACGAGCCGATGATGACGGGCCTGAAGGCGATCGATTCGCTCACGCCGATCGGCCGTGGTCAGCGCCAGCTGATCATCGGTGACCGTCAGACCGGCAAGACCGCGATCGCGATCGACACCATCATCAACCAGAAGGACTTCTGGGAGTCGGGCGATCCCGACAAGCAGGTCCGCTGCATCTATGTCGGGATTGGCCAGAAGGGCTCGACGATCGCGGCCGTACGTGGCTCGCTCGAAGAGGCTGGCGCGCTTGAGTACACGACGATCGTCGCCGCTCCGGCATCTGACTCCGCAGGCTTCAAATACCTCGCCCCGTACACCGGCTCGGCCATCGGCCAGGAGTGGATGTACGCCGGCAAGCACGTCTTGATCATCTTTGACGACCTGTCCAAGCAGGCCGAGGCATACCGCGCCGTCTCGCTGCTGCTGCGGCGCCCGCCGGGTCGTGAGGCATACCCCGGCGACGTGTTCTATCTGCACTCGCGGTTGCTCGAGCGTTGCGCCAAGCTCAGCGATGAGCTCGGTGCTGGGTCGATGACGGGTCTGCCGATCGTCGAGACCAAGGCCAACGACGTGTCGGCCTACATCCCGACCAACGTCATCTCGATCACCGACGGACAGATCTTCCTGCAGTCCGACCTCTTCAACGCCAACCAGCGCCCGGCCGTCGACGTCGGCATCTCGGTGTCACGGGTCGGTGGTGCCGCGATGACCAAGTCGATGAAGGCCGTCACCGGTTCGCTCAAGGTCGAGCTCGCCCAGTACCGCGCGATGGAGGCGTTCGCGATGTTCGCCTCGGACCTCGACGCCGCGTCCAAGCAGCAGCTGGCCCGTGGGCAACGCATCATGGAACTCTTCAAGCAGGGCCAGTACGCACCGTTCCCCGTCGAGAACCAGGTCGTCTCGATCTGGGCGGCCACCACCGGCAAGATCGACAATGTACCGGTCTCAGATGTTGGCCGCTTCGAGTCGGAGTTCCTCGACTATCTCTCACGCTCACACGGCGAGGTGCTCGGCGCGATCCGTGAGTCGGGCAAGTTCGAGGAGGAGAGCGAGCAGGCGCTGGAGAAGGCGTACGAATCCTTCCTCGACCAGTTCGAGACCAGCGACGGGCGCTCCATCAAGGCTGGTCACGAAGAGTACGAAGCCCTTGCCGATGAAGATGTCGAGCAGGAGCAGATCGTCAAGCAGAAGCGGGGCTGACGCATGGCAGCATCAGTGCGCGAACTGCGCGCGAAGATCAAGTCGACGACGTCGATGAAGAAGATCACGCGCGCCATGGAGCTCATTGCTGCGTCCCGAATCATCAAGGCGCAGCAGCAAGCGGCAGCGGCAGCCCCGTACGCCCGCGAGCTGACGCGTGCCGTCTCGGCGGTCGCCACGTTCTCCAACGTTGACCATCCGTTGACGACCGAGAAGGAGAACCCGACGAAGGCCGCGGTGCTGGTCATCTCCAGCGATCGTGGACTTGCGGGTGCCTACTCGTCCTCGGTTCTGAAGGAAGCTGAGCGACTCGTCGAGAAGCTGCGCGAAGAGGGCAAGGACGCTGACCTCTACCTAGCTGGTCGCAAGGCCGAGGCCTACTACAACTTCCGCCAGCGTGAATTCATCCAGTCTTGGACCGGATTCTCCGACAAGCCGGAGTACGACAACGCCCGCGAGATCGGGGCGACCCTGGTTCGCGCGTTCCACGTTGACGAGGACGACGAGGACAAGGTCGAACCTGACCGAGTCGTCGACGAGCTGCACATCGTCTTCACCCGATTCAAGTCAATGCTCTTGCAGGAGCCCGACGTCATTCGGCTGCTTCCGCTCGAGGTCGTGGAGGGCACTGAGGCTCCGCCGGAAGGTGAAGTCCTGCCCCTCTATGAGTTCGAGCCGTCCGCCAGCGAGGTGCTCGACGCGCTGCTGCCCAAATACGTTCAGAGTCGCATCTACTATTGCCTGCTGCAGGCTGCAGCGTCGGAGCTGGCTGCCCGCCAGAAGGCGATGAAGTCCGCAACCGACAACGCAGACGACCTGATCCAGAAGTACACCCGAATCGCCAACCAGGCCCGACAGGCCGGGATTACCCAGGAGATCAGCGAGATCGTGGGCGGCGCCAACGCGCTTGCTGACGCCACCGCTGGGAGTGAGTGAGAGATATGCCAACCGCCAAGAAGACCGCGCCCAAAAAGACGTCATCAAAGAAGTCGACCACCGTGCCAAAGGGCACAGGCTCCTCGAAGGACTTCGCCACCGGCCGGGTGGCTCGCGTCATCGGTCCGGTGCTCGACATCGAGTTCCCCAGCGATGCCATCCCCGAGATGTACAACATGCTCAAGGTCGACACCGAGGTCGCCGGCATCAAGGAGACCCTGACCCTCGAGGTCGCCCTCCACATCGGTGACGGCATGGTGCGTGCAATCAGCCTGCGCCCGACCGACGGCATCGTCCGCGGCGCGACGGTCACCAACACGGGCGGGCCCATCACTGTCCCCGTCGGTGACCAAACGCTCGGCAAGGTGTTCAACACCACCGGCGACGTCATGAACCTCAAAGAAGGCGAGAAGTGGGAGGTCAAGGAACGTCGTGGCATCCACGGCAAGGCTCCTGCGTTCGACCAGCTCGAGTCCAAGACCGAGATGTTCCAGACCGGCATCAAGGTGATCGACCTGCTGACGCCCTACGTGCTCGGCGGCAAGATCGGCTTGTTCGGTGGTGCCGGTGTCGGAAAGACCGTTCTGATCCAGGAAATGATCGCCCGAGTCGCTCGCGACCACGGTGGTGTGTCGGTGTTCGCCGGTGTCGGCGAGCGCACCCGTGAGGGCAACGACCTGATCGTCGAAATGGAAGAGGCCGGTGTCCTCGGACAGACTGCCCTTGTCTTCGGCCAGATGGACGAGCCGCCGGGAGCGCGTCTTCGTGTCGCCCTGTCAGCGCTGACCATGGCGGAGTACTTCCGCGATGTCCAGAACCAGGATGTGCTGCTGTTCATTGACAACATCTTCCGTTTCACCCAGGCAGGTTCGGAGGTGTCCACGCTGCTCGGCCGCATGCCGTCAGCCGTGGGTTACCAGCCGACGCTCGCCGATGAGATGGGAGTCTTGCAAGAGCGAATCACCTCCACTCGAGGGCATTCAATTACGTCACTCCAAGCCATTTATGTGCCTGCTGATGACTACACCGACCCGGCTCCGGCCACGACGTTCGCGCACCTCGACGCGACCACGGAGCTCGACCGAGAGATTGCCTCAATGGGCATCTACCCGGCCGTGAACCCGCTGACGTCGACGTCACGAATCCTCGACCCGCGCTACATCAGCGAGGACCACTACAACACTGCCAACCGGGTCAAGAGCATCTTGCAGCGCAACAAGGAGCTCCAGGACATCATCGCGATCCTCGGTGTCGACGAGCTGAGCGAAGAGGACAAGACCCTCGTGGGTCGCGCCCGTCGTATCCAGCGCTTCCTGTCGCAGAACACTTACGTTGCCAAGCAGTTCACCGGTCTGGAAGGCTCGACCGTTTCCATCGACGAGACGATCGACGGCTTCACCAAGATCTGCGACGGCGACTACGACCACGTGGCAGAGCAGGCCTTCTTCATGTGCGGCGGTCTCGAAGACGTCGACAAGAAGTGGGAAGAAATCCAGAAGAGCCTCTGATGGCAGATCCGTTGCAGATCGAACTGGTCTCGGCCGACCGCGTCGTGTGGTCCGGCCAGGCGACCGAAGTGCTCGCCCGCACCGTCGAGGGAGACCTCGGCGTGCTGGCGGACCACGCTCCGCTGCTCTCGTTGCTTGTGCCGGGTGTTGTGGTCATCACGCCGCTTGAGGGTGAGAGCGAGATCAAGGCTGCTGTCGCTGAGGGATTCATCTCGGTCGCCAACAACCGCGTATCGATCCTGAGCGAGGACGCGTTCCTCGCCGACGAGATCGACGTCGCGGCCGCCCGGGCGGAGCTCGAAGCGGCCGAGGCCGACGAGGATGCACCCGCTATTCTGCGAGCCGAAGCCAAGTTGAGCTTGGTCGACAAGGCGTCCTGACGTCAGGAGGGAGCACGTGATGCCATTTTGGTGGTGGCTCGTTGACTCCCTCGCGCTCATCATCGCGATACTGCTCGTTCCCCTGGTCGGGCTGCTGGTGCGTCGCCGGGTGTTGGCGCGTTCGGGTGGCACGTTCGACATGAGCATCAACCGCAACCAGGTTGGCGTCTCCAAAGGCTGGACTCTTGGGCTCGCTGTCTATCGGGACAACGACCTTGAATGGTTTCGTACGTTCTCGCTCTCGCTCCGCCCGCGCTACCGATTCTCGCGCGGGGACGTACAGATTGAAGGACGGCGCGAGCCCGACAGCAACGAGGTGCACGCTCTCCATGACGGTCATCTGATCGTCGGCACCGAGAACGCCTCGGGTGTGCGCCAGTTTGCCATGAGTGCCAATGCGCTGACAGGTCTGTTGTCGTGGCTCGAGTCGGCCCCACCAGGTCAACGGGTCAACAACGTCGTCTGATCTGTTGACGGTCTGGCCTACTCACGTGAGAATCAAGCAAGCGCAAAATTCCCCCTGAGAAAAAGTTGGTGTTCACGTTGTTCAAGCGTTCTTTTGCCGCGGCATGTGTCTCGATTGCCGTGCTGGTCGGTGTCGCACCCGCCGCGTCTGCCACGCCACGGCCTCACCACCACAAGGTGGTCAAGGCCATTGACTGGGATGCTCCGAGTCCGTCAGCTCCGAGTGTCGGCGTCAATCGCGCGATCGATTGGGACTGAGCCCCAGATCGTTCAGGCCGTCCGCGGCTGAAGCGCCAACTCGTCCGCCAAGGAGGCCGCCTGCGGCCGACTGTGAGCGTAGCGAGGCGGGGTGACTCTCTGTGCTTGCGTTCCTGAGTCACGTCACGTCGCTTCGGAGCGTGACGCCTACGGCGTGTTCCCCTCACGGTCGCTTCGCTCCTTAGCCCGGTTCGCGCGTTCGGCCGCAAGCGGCCTCAGCGCTCACCGCCCGGAACCCAGAGGACATCGCCCTGCTCGCGGTTGGCGTACCTGCCGAGGATGAACAGCAGATCGCTGAGTCGGTTGAGGTATTTCGCCGTCAGCACGTTCATGGTGTCGCCATGCACCTCCAACGCTGCCCATGCTGAGCGCTCCGCACGTCGCGTCACAGTGCAGGCAACGTGCACTGCAGCGCCTGACGGCGTACCACCGCGCAGGATGAACGAACGCAGCTTCGGCAGCTTCTCGTTGTAGTGGTCGCACCATCCCTCCAGCCGGTCGACGTAGTCGGGCTCGACTCGCAGCGCCGGGAACTCTGGGTTCTCCACGACAGGGCAAGACAAGTCGGCTCCCACGTCGAACATGTCGTTCTGTACGTGGGTCAGCACCTTGACCACGTCGACCTCGAGCCCGCCAAGCGCGATGGCCAGGCCGATCTGGCTGTTGGCCTCGTCAACGTCGGCGTATGCGGCGAGCCTCAGATCAAGCTTGGAGGTCTTGCTCATGTCACCGAGATTGGTCGTCCCGCCGTCGCCCGTTCGGGTGTATATCCGTGTCAGATTGACCATGTGCCTGAGTCTAGGCCGCAGGGGAGTGTGAGGCAGAACGCCCTGTCGAGCCCGTGACCAGCGCTGATGCTGCGCGGTAACCTGACAGTTATGCCTGACAAGCCCTGGGTGATGCGAACGTATGCTGGTCATAGCTCGGCCTCGGAATCAAATGCGTTGTACCAACGCAATCTTTCAAAAGGACAAACAGGTCTCTCGGTCGCGTTCGACTTGCCGACGCAGACCGGTTATGACCCCGATCACGAGCTCAGTCGTGGGGAAGTCGGCAAGGTCGGAGTGCCCATTCCTCACCTCGGTGCGATGCGTCAGCTGTTCAAGGACATTCCGCTCGACACCATGAACACGTCGATGACGATCAACGCCACTGCCATGTGGCTGTTGGCGATGTATGAAGTCGCCGCCGAGGAGCAGGGCGTTGACCCATCGAAGCTTTCAGGTACGACACAGAACGACATCATCAAGGAATACCTGTCGCGCGGCACGTACGTCTTCGGCCCCGCGCCGTCGCTGCGCCTCACGACCGACATGATCGCCTATACGGTCAGCACGATCCCGAAGTGGAACCCACTCAACATCTGCAGCTATCACTTGCAGGAGGCCGGGGCGACTCCCACGCAGGAGCTGGCATACGCGCTTACGACTGCGATCGCGGTGCTGGATGCCGTACGTGACTCCGGGCAGGTGCCTCCCAATGAGTTCGAGGCCGTTGTCGGTCGCATCTCGTTCTTCGTCAACGCCGGCGTGCGGTTCATCGAGGAAATGTGCAAGATGCGGGCCTTCGGCCGGCTCTGGGAGGAGATCACCCGCGAACGCTACGGCGTGACCGATCCAAAGATGCGTCGCATGAGGTATGGCGTGCAGGTCAACTCGCTCGGCCTCACCGAGGCCCAGCCCGAGAAC
>CAZWZC010000003.1:20147-59297 GCA_964638755.1 uncultured Aeromicrobium sp.
GAGAACAACGTGCAGCGCATCGTGCTGGAGATGCTCGGCGTCACGCTGAGCAAGGACGCCCGCGCGCGCGCCGTACAGCTCCCGGCATGGAACGAGGCGCTCGGCCTTCCTCGTCCGTGGGACCAGCAGTGGTCGCTGCGCCTTCAGCAGGTGCTTGCCTTCGAGTCCGACCTGCTGGAGTACGACGACATCTTCGAAGGTTCAGTCGTGATCGAGGCCAAGGTCGCCGACCTTGTTGCCGGCGCCAAGGATGAGATCGATCGAGTTCAGGCAATGGGAGGGGCGGTTGCCGCCGTTGAGTCTGGCTACATGAAGCAGGCACTCGTCGGCTCCCATGCTGAGCGTCGTGCCCGCATCGAGTCCGGTGAGATGAAGGTCGTCGGTGTAAACGTCTATACCGAGACCGAGCCATCGCCGCTGACCGAGGACCTCGACGCGGCGATCATGGCGTCCGATCCCGAGGCCGAGGCAAATGCCGTCGCCGATGTCGTCGCGTGGCGCGAGCAGCGCGACCAGGGCGCCGTCGACGAGTCGCTCGATCGTCTGCGTGCCGAGGCCACGACCGACACCAACCTCATGGAAGCGACGCTGGCCGCCGTACGCGCTGGCGCCACCGTTGGTGAGTGGGCCGGGGCGCTGCGGGAGGTGTTCGGTGAGTACCGCGCGCCGACGGGTGTCAGCGGAGTTGTCGGAGTGGCCGAATCCGGCAAGGAGCTCACCGCCGTACGCGAGAAGGTCAAGAAGACCGGTGATGAGCTCGGCACGCGACTGCGCTTCCTCGTCGGTAAGCCCGGCCTTGACGGTCATTCCAACGGTGCCGAGCAGATCGCTGTACGAGCCCGTGACGCTGGTTTCGAGGTCATCTACCAGGGCATCCGTCTGACGCCGGCGCAGATCGTCGCCGCGGCAATTGCAGAGGACGTGCACTGCGTCGGCTTGTCAATCCTGTCGGGGTCACACATGGAGCTCGTGCCGGAGGTCCAGAAGGCCATGGCTGAGGCTGGAATCGGCGACGTGCCACTGATCGTCGGCGGCATCATCCCCGAGTCCGATGCTCGCAAGATGGAGATGACTGGCGTCGCTGCGGTTTTCACACCGAAGGACTTTGGCATGACGACCATCATGGATCGCATCGTCGAGGAGATCCGCAAGGCCAACGGGCTCTCCGCCTGATTCCCAGCTGGGAATCTTGAAACCTAGTTGAGGCTGCGGTATCCGCTCGGCAGCCCACCTCCGGCGACGACCTCCTTCGTGAGGTCCTGCAGAGCCATCAGGGCGACAGACTGGCTGAACGGACCGTACGACACCCTGGCGACACCGAGCTCCTCCATTCGGGCCAACGGCACCGACCCGGGAGCACCGATCAAGGTGAGCTTCTGCGGGCCCCAGGAGTCGACGATGGCCACGATGTCGTCCTCCGAGACGCCACCAGGCACGAACACGACAGGTGCTCCGGCGGCAAGGTAGGCGGACCCTCGCTCGATGGCATCTGCGAGCACTTCAGCGTGCGGGCGATCACCGGCCTTGATGAATGCGTCCGTACGGGCGTTGAGGACGAATTCGACGCCCTCGGCCTGACCGGCGGCGACGACAGCTTCCACCACGCCGACGGCCTCGGGAAGCGGCTTCATCTGGTCTTCGATGTTGGCGCCGACGACTCCGACGCCAATCGCCCTGCGAATGGTCTCGCCAGCGTTGCCATACCCGGCTTCGAGGTCAGCCGTGACTGGCAGATGGGTGGCCGCGACAATCCGGGCGACGGCATCGATCATCAGGTCGACGGGTATGTTCTCGCCGTCCTCGTATCCGTATGCCGCTGCGATCGAGTGGCTCGCGGTGGCAACGCCGAGGATTCCCTCCACGCCTGCCACGACGCGGGTGCTGATCGCGTCCCAGACATTGACGACCTTGAGCAGCTTGGGATCGGAGTGGAGTGCGAGAAAATTCTGGGCCCGTTCGGCAACGTTGTTCATGCTGTGAAGGCTAGCCAGTCCTTCGTGGAGACCGGGGCGCGAGGTGCCCTAGGCTCAAGCCGTCCGCTAGGCGGCGATCTTGACCCGGTCCTTCTTCTTGACCTTGACGAGCTTTCGCTTCTTGACGGTGTAGCCCTCGGGAAGCCTGCCCTTCTTCATCATGAGGATGGGGCAGCGCTTGCAGGCAGGCTTGCTGCTGCAGCACTTGTTCTTGGGCTTCGGAGGCACATTGCTATCGTACAACCTGAGGTGAGGCTCGCCTTACTCAATAGGGTTGTTCAGAACAGGGAGATCATCACTCATGGCAGCACCAGCGTTCGTCAAACAGCTCAACGAGCAACTCGGCAATGAGTTTGGCGCGCACCAGCAGTACGTCGCCATTGCGACGTACTTCGACGCGCTGACGATGCCGCAGATGGCGGCGCTGTTCTACCAGCAGGCCCTTGAGGAGCGTGACCACGCGATGATGATGGTGCGCTATCTCCTCGACGCGGACGAGAAGGTGACGATCCCCGCGCTTGAGGCTCCGCGCTCTGACTTCAAGGATGTCATCGAGCCGGTCGCGGCCGCCCTCGAACAGGAGAAGCGCGTCACCGACCAGATCAATGAGTTGACGCGTATTGCCCGCGATGCCAACGACTTTGCCTCCGACCAATTCATGCAGTGGTTCATCAAGGAACAGGTCGAGGAAGTCTCCAAGATGAGTGATCTGCTCGCCGTGGTCATCCGCTCCAAGGATGACTATGAGCGCATCGAGGACTGGATAGCGCGCGAGGACAAGGGTGTCGGCAATGACCCAACCGCCCCTGCGGTCGCTGGTGCTTAGGGCACTCGCTGCGGCGACGATTCTGATCGCGCTCGCAGGGTGCAACTACGACGACAATCAGCCGGGTACGTCGACGGATCTGACGATCACGGTGACCACAGACGAAGGTGCGACGCCGGTCGTGATGAAGCTGGAGTGCGATCCGCCCGGTGGCAATCACCCGGAGCCGGCTGAGGCCTGCAAGAGGATCAAGGCCGCAGGGCTCAATGTCTTCGAGCCGGTTCCTCCGGACCAGGCCTGCACGATGATCTTCGGTGGTCCCCAGCGGGCCACAGTCGAGGGCTCCTACAAAGGTGCACCGATCAACGCGAGTTTCAACCGCAGCAACGGCTGCGAGATCGATCGCTGGGAAAAGCTCGGCACGACAGTCTTCGACCTGCCGCTGCAATGAGCGTGGCGGAACTAGAAGAGGCGCAGCGAGGGGTCGTCGATGCCCCTGAGTGCGTCGTAGTCGACGACGACGCACTCGATGCCACGGTAGGTCGCGAGCGTACGGGCCTGCGGCTTGATCTCCTGCGCCGCAAAGATCCCCCGCACCGGGCGAAGGGAAGGATCGCGGTTCAGCAGCTCGAGGTAGCGGGTGAGCTGCTCAACACCGTCAATGTCGCCGCGTCGCTTGATCTCGACTGCCACTGATGCGCCACCACCGTCCTTGCAGAGTAGGTCGACCGGGCCGATCGCGGTCATGAACTCTCGGCGTACGAGGCTCATCCCTTCGCCCAGCGCGACGGTGTGATCGGCGAGGAGCTCCTGAAGGTGCTTTTCGACGCCGTCCTTCTGCAGTCCGGGGTCGATGCCGAGCTCGTGGGCGGAGTCGTGGAGTACCTCTTCGATGCGGATGCGCAAGGTGTCATCAGTCTTGCCGGCGGTGATGGTCCACTCGGCGACTCCATCGTCGGCGACACCTTCGCGAAGTATGCAGGGCGGGCTCATCCAGTTGAGCGGCTTGTAGGAGCCGCCGTCGGAATGGATGAGCACCGATCCGTCGTTCTTGACCATGATCAGACGGGTGGCGAGCGGGAGGTGGGCCGCGAGCCGGCCGGCATAGTCGACCTGGCACCGGGCGATGACGAGGCGCACGTCAGCTCCTTGTCAGCGTGCCAAGCCTGAACACCAACGTGACACCGGTAATGGTCCCGGTGCTCGTGTTGCCATCGCCTCCGTTGAGCGTCACAGTCTCGCCGTTGACCTCGTACGTGCCGACCCGAAAGTTCACGATTCCGTGGAAGTCCTCGATGAACGTGCCGTCCTCGTTGAAGTGAACGACCCACTGTGCTTGATCGTCTTTCCAGTCGCCCGGGAGGTCAGCCTTGCCGAGCGTTTTGGGCGCTGTAGGTGTCGCGGACTCGCTGACGCTGGGAGAGACGCCAGGCTTGGCCCCGTCACTTCCGAGGGTGCACCCCGACGTCACCAGCAGTGCTACGGCAACCACACCTGTGGCCAGTGTCATACGTCGATTCATCGATCTCCCCTGTAAGTCACGTTAGTCTGTCACGACCCCGATATTACTCAGGAGTAGCCATGCAGGAGATCGTCGACCAACTGGGCGGAAGCGACCGGGGCGCTGAGATTGCGCGCACGCTGCTACTCCCGTACCTCAACCATGCTGCCTCGATGTATGAGAGTGGCTATGCCACCAGCGACGACATCGATGCGGCAATGCGACTGGGTTGCGGCTACCCGATTGGGCCCCTCGCATTGATCGACGCAATCGGCGCCAAGACCGTCGCGACCGGACTGGATGCGCTGTACGCCGAGACTGGCGAGGAGGTCCATCGGACCGCGAAGGTCATCACCTCGATGGCCAGCGACGACTCGACGTTCGCCCTCGCTTCGGACGGCGACAGTGTTGCTCCGCCGGACCTTCACCACGACGTCAAGACCGTGGGCGTCGTCGGCACCGGCACGATGGCCTCTGGCATCGTCGAGGTCTTCGCCAAGTCCGGCTATGACGTCGTCTACGTCGGCCGCGGCGAGGAGAAGGTTGCCGGGGTGCTCACGTCGATCACCAAAAGTCTCGACAAGGCGATCTCGCGTGGCAAGCTGGACGAGGGAGGCAAGTCGACTGTGCTCAACCGTCTCACCGGCTCGACCGAGCGCGATGCTCTCGCAGATGTCGACATCGTCGTCGAGGCGATAGCCGAGGACCTCGACATCAAGCTTGAGCTCTTTCGCGACCTCGATCGCATCTGCAAGCCCGGCGCGATCCTGGCCACCACAACGTCCTCTCTGTCGATCAACGACTGCGCAGACGCGACGTCGCGGCCGGCCGACGTCATCGGTATGCACTTCTTCAACCCGGCCCCGGTCATGAAGCTTGTCGAGGTCGTGTCGGGGGACGCTACCTCGGCCGACGTCGCCGAGACCGTGCGTGCGGTGTGCCTTGCAACCGGCAAGCATCCTGTGTCGTGCGCCGATCGCGCAGGCTTCATCGTCAACGCGTTGCTCTTTCCCTACCTCAACGATGCCATCAAGCTGCACGAGGTCGACGGCGACAGCCTGGAGTCGATTGACGAGGCGATGACGTCCACCCAGCTGCCGCTGGGACCCTTCCAACTGCTCGATGTCGTCGGCAACGATGTGTCGCTGGCGATCCAGAAGTCGTTGGTCGAGACGTTCGGCCATTCCGGGTGGCTGCCGGCTCCGATGCTGGAGGCTGTCGTGGCGGAGGGCAAGCTCGGGCGCAAGACCGGCGCGGGTTTCCACACGTACTAGAGGCCGAAAAGTTATGCCCTGTCGCTGTGGCATCTATCTTCTGCGAGACCGGTAACTTGCACGTTGCCGGTCTCGTTGCTCTGTGCGGGGGACATGTGACAAGGAGCGGCACGAATGATCGGCACGTCCCTTGTCACAGCTGTGGCGCGAATGGTCCGAGTCGCGGCCTTGACGTTCGCCGCGACGATGTTCGTCGCCTACGTAGCCGTGCAGGCATTCTCGACGCACTACGCCGAGCTGCCAACCACTCGCGCTGTCGTTGCAGACCCGCCCAAGAACCCCGAGCTCGCCGCTGCGATCAGCGAGCAGGCATCACGCGGTTTGAGCTGTCGTGAAGAGCCGGCGCTGACCGACACTGTCTTGTTCCAGGACCTTGAGCGGACTGAAGTCCAGGTGTTGACCTTCGAGCAGGCCATCTCGGCTTCAAGTGCACGTGAAGGCCGGATCCGTCGCTACTGCCTGTGACCGCACACTTTGGTCGACCGTAGACTTGAGGAATGCCCCGTCGCCGCCCAGCATCGCGCCAGAGGCCAGCTGCACGGCCGAGCTCCCAGCGCGTTGAGACCAAGGCTGACGGCGACTGGAACTACCGTGCATTGCGGGGTTCGTCCAAGCAGTATCGCTGCCCCGGGTGCGGCCAGCTGATTGCCGTGGCGACTCCACACGTCGTCGTCTGGCCCGTTGAGAAGGCCCTGCTCAGCGAGGCTGCGATCGACGAGCGACGGCACTGGCACTCCGCCTGCTGGACGAGGAAGCATTGACATGGACCAGCGAAGCGAGCAAATACGGGGCAACTCCGTGCTGCCAGCCAACCGGAAAGCCATAACCCTCGAGACGGCCGACGGACTCAAGCTGGTCGGCGAGCTTGCCCTGCCGGTCGACCGATCGCCCGTGGCGACCATGATCTGCCTGCACCCGCTACCGACGCACGGTGGGATGATGGACAGCCACTTGTTCCGCAAGGCGTCCTATCGCCTCCCGGCGCTCGCGGGCATTGCCGTACTGAGGTTCAACACCCGCGGGACGACGAGCCTGCAGGGCACCAGCGACGGCACGTTCGACAATGCTGTGGGGGAGCAGTACGACGTCGCTGCCGCCGTCGAGCTCGCCGAGTTTGCCGACTTGCCCCACATCTGGATTGTCGGCTGGTCGTTCGGCACAGATCTTGCCCTGATGTACGGGCTGGAGCCTTCGGTCGAGGGCATCGTGTTGCTGTCACCGCCGATGCGTTCGGCAACGCCGGAGCAACTCAAGGCGTGGGCTGACTCAGGCAAGCACGTGACGGCTCTGATCCCTTCGCTGGATGACTATCTGCGACCGCCGGAGGCGCGGGAACGCTTTGCTGTGATCCCGCAGGCAGAGGTCATTGCAGTCGAGGGTGCCAAGCACTTGTGGGTTGGCGACTCTGAGCTGGTACTCAATGAGATCACGAAGAGGCTTGCGCCAAGCGTCGCGGTTCCATTGCCAAACACCTGGGACGGCCCAATGGAACGTGCCGACCCGTCGGCGTACCGAGACCGTACTGTTGCCGCGTTCGAGGCCCCTGTCACGCGAGAGCAGTGACCAATCCGTGACTCAGTTCTTGTCGCTGTCCTTGACGGCTTCCATGGCCTCGGTCTCGGGCCCGTCGTCCTGAGGCTCTTCCTTGGCTTCGGGCTTCGTCTCTGCCTTCGGGCCTGACTTCGCTTCGACCTTCGACTCTTCCTTCTCAACGACCTTGGCCTTGGAGTCGGACTTGGCGGCCGCATCCTTGCCGACCACGCTGGGCGCGAAGGTCGAGACGATGTCGCGGAGCTGGCCCATTTGCGCCATGATCCCGTCGCGCTTGCGTTGGAGATCCTCAACTTCGGCCCGAAGCGTGCGGGTCTGGCGCTCGACCTCAGTCGTCGCGCTGACGCGTATCTGTTGAGCTTCCGAACTGGCACTCGACATGATCGCTGAAGCCTCGGCTTTGGCGCCCTCGAGTACGCGCGCTGCCTCGGCTGCTGCAACGTCACGTGCCTTGGAAGCCTTTGCCATGATCTCGCGTGCCCGTTCGTCGGCGGAGCCAGCACGAGACTCTGCGTCGGCCACGAGCTTGGCGGTCTGCGAGCTGGCGGATTCATGGTTTTCTGACGCCTCGCGGGCGAGGCGTTCCTTCTCGACGGCCAGCACGCGGCGAGCCTCGGTGACCTCGCGGTCGGCAGCTGCTCGGGCCTGCTCGACCTCGCGGGTGGCGCCGAGACGCAGGTTCTGCGCTTCCTGCTCGGCGGCGATCTTGAGCTGCGCCGCCTCGCGCTCGGCGTGCGAGCGGAGGTCTTCGGTGTGCGCCTGAGCCTCGGCGTGCATGGCCTCTGCATCCTCGAGGAGCTGCTTACGCTTCTCCTCCAGCTCGGTCACGGACTTCGTTCGCATCCCTTCGGCCTCATGGTTGGCGGCCGCGCGGACCATGGCGGCCTCTTCCTCAGCCTTCTTGATGAGTTCGTCTGCCTCGCGCACGGCGCGGCTACGTACGTCCTCGGCCTCCTGCTCGGCCAGACCCAGCAGCTGTGCGGCGTGGTTGCCGAGGCCCGTGTAGCTCGGCTTCTCGACTGCCTCGACGCGATCCTTGAGCTTCTCGATCAGGTCGCGGAGGTTCTCGTTCTCATCGTTGAGCGACTTGACGCTTTCGGCAGCGCTCTTGAACTCCGCGGACTGGGTGCGGACCCAGGCGTCGACGGCGTCGCTGTCATATCCACCTCGGCGTGCCAGGGGGAAGGAGGCGTCGGCCGCCTTCTGCGCGGCATCGAAGATGGACAATCCGGTGTCTTGGGACATGCGATTCCCTCGTAAAAATGGTGGCTAGGTGTTGTTCCCTTACACCATACCTCCCGTGTAGGGCAGCAAAACAGCCCGATCTTGGGGGCCAACTTGTCCAGCGGACCAGGTCGCGCCCTAGATCCCCCTGAACCTATTGATTGCGTCGATGTGCTTGGCGCGCTTGTCCTCGTCCTTGACTCCGAGCCCTTCTTCCGGCGCCAGACACAGCACGCCCACCTTGCCCTGATGCAGGTTGTGATGGACGTCGAGCGCCGCCTGACCAGTGTCTTGCAGTGCGTACACGCGGGACACCGTTGGGTGGATCAAACCTTTGTCGATGAGCTTGTTGGCTTCCCATGACTCGCGATAGTTGGCGAAGTGCGAACTGATGATGCGCTTGAGGTTCATCCAGAGGTAGCGGTTGTCGTACTGGTGCATGAAGCCGGACGTCGAGGCACAGGTGACGATCGTGCCGCCCTTGCGCGCGACGTAGACGCTGGCGCCGAACGTCTCGCGACCCGGGTGCTCGAACACGATGTCGGGGTCGTCGCCGCCGGTGAGCTCGCGGATCTTCTTGCCGAAGCGCTGCCACTCCTTGGGGTCCTGGGTGTTCTCGTCCTTCCAGAACTTGTAGTCCTCCGCGGAGCGATCGATGATGTGCTCGGCACCCATCGAACGCACGATCGCTGCCTTCTCGGGTGACGAAACCACACACACCGGCGTGGCGCCGCCGTTGAGCGCGAACTGCGTCGCGTACGAGCCGAGGCCACCTGAGGCGCCCCAGATCAGCACTGTGTCGCCCTGCTTCATACCGGCACCGTTGCGTGAGACGAGCTGACGGTATGCCGTCGAGTTGACCAGCCCGGGCGATGCGGCCTCTTCCCACGTGAGGTGTGCTGGCTTGGGCATCAACTGGTTGGCCTTGACGATCGCCAGCTGTGCGAGTCCGCCGAAGTTGGTCTCAAAGCCCCAGATGCGCTGCTCGGGGTCCATCATCGTGTCGTTGTGCCCGTCGGGAGCCTCAAGCTCGACCGACAGGCAGTGGGCGACCACCTCGCGGCCCGGCTTCCAAAGATTGACGCCGGGCCCCGTACGCAGGACGACGCCGGCGAGGTCGGAGCCAACCACGTGGTACGGCAGGTCGTGGCGCTTGGTGTACTCCGACAGACGGCCGTAGCGCTCAAGGAAGCTGAAGGTCGACACCGGTTCAAAGATCGAGGTCCACACGGTGTTGTAGTTGATCGCACTGGCCATCACGGCGACGAGGGCCTCGCCCGGTGCAAGCTCGGGGATCGGTACGTCGTCGAGGTGCAGGCTCTTGCGCGGATCCTTGTCGCGGCTCGCCATACCTTCGAACATGCCCACTTCGTCCTTGTGGACCGTGATGCCCTGATATGACTGGGGGAGCGCGATGTTGGCGAATTCCTCGGGGGCGGTGTCACCGGCGAGGATCGCGTCAAGGATGTTCTGCACGGGGTTTCCTTCGATTTCGGGGTCTCCGCGATGTTACTCGGGGTTAACTTCCGCGGCTACGTCGTCGGCTTGTGATCCTGACCTCAGTGCGGCCTCCCGCGACCTACAGGCGAGCCTTCGCGGTGTCGTGGTCCGACCTGCCTACACTCGA
This sequence comes from uncultured Aeromicrobium sp., assembly GCA_964638755.1. Lineage (GTDB taxonomy): Bacteria > Actinomycetota > Actinomycetes > Propionibacteriales > Nocardioidaceae > Aeromicrobium. The sequence continues at coordinate 30,064 of CAZWZC010000003.1, forward strand.
TCGAGTGATTCGATTCGACAAGGTCACGAAGACCTATCCCGGCCAGAAGCGCCCGGCTCTCGACGCCCTCGACCTCGAAATCGAGAAGGGCGAATTTGTCTTCCTGGTCGGCGCCTCCGGTTCTGGCAAGTCGACCTTCCTGCGACTTATCCTGCGTGAGACCACGCCGACGACTGGCCGGGTGTACGTCGCCGGCAAGGAGATCAACAAGCTATCGAGCTGGAAGGTGCCCAAGCTGCGCCGCCAGGTCGGAACGGTGTTCCAGGATTTCCGCCTTCTGCCGAACAAGACTGTCTCGGAGAACGTGGCGTTCGCGCTTCAGGTCATCGGCAAGTCGCGCAGCGAGATCGCCAAGGTCGTTCCCGAGACGCTGGAGATGGTCGGCCTCGAGGGCAAGGGTCATCGCATGCCTGACGAGCTCTCGGGCGGTGAGCAACAGCGGGTCGCTGTCGCCCGAGCGTTCGTCAATCGACCGATGATCCTGATTGCCGACGAGCCGACCGGCAACCTCGATCCGGCCACCAGCGTCGGCATCATGAAGCTGCTTGACCGCATCAATCGCACCGACACCACCGTTGTCATGGCGACCCACGACTCCACGATCGTCGACCAGATGCGCAAGCGCGTCATCGAGCTCGATGGCGGGCTGATCGTGCGCGACGAGGCACGCGGCATCTACGGCTACCAGAACTAGGAGGTTCCGGCATGAGAGCGACTCTGAGCGAGCTGGGCGCGAGCCTGTCGCGCAACAAGTCCATGACGATCTCGCTGGTCGTCACGATGACGGTGTCACTCCTGCTGGCGGCACTGGGTCTGCTGATCCAGGGCCAGGCCGACCGTACGGAGAAATACTTCGGTGATCGTCTCCAGCTGCAGATCAATCTGTGCACCAAGAACTCACCGAGCTCCAACTGCCTTGGCGGCGTTGCCACAGACGATCAGAAGCAAGCCGTGCAAGCAGCGCTGAAGGACAACTCCGAGGTCAAGACGTTCAACATTCGCACTCCGGCCGAAAACTACAGTCAGGCGCGCGAGCTTCTCGGACAGACCGACACAGGCCGTGCCCAGCTGGAGACGCTGGGACCTGATGCATTCCCCGAGTCCTACTTCGTGACCCTGAAGAATCCGCAGAAGTTTGACGGCGTGGTCAGTCAGGTGTCCGGTATGGACGGCGTCGGCAACGTCAACTCTTTGCGTAAGCTGCTTGGGCCACTGTTTGAGATCCTGTCCAAGATGCGCTGGGCGGCGCTGGCGACCTCGTTGCTGCTGATCATTGCGGCGATCCTGCAGGTGTCCAACACGATCCGGATGACGGCGTACGCCCGACGACGCGAGATCGGGATCATGCGACTTGTGGGAGCATCGAGCTGGCACATCCAGCTGCCGTTCATCCTCGAGTCAATGTTGGCCGCACTCATCTCCGCCGCGCTGGCCGCCGCAGGGCTCGCGGCGTTCATGTACTTCGTCGTCTACGGCTATCTCCGAGACACCCTCGGAGAGATCACAACCTGGGTCAGGTGGCAGGAAGCGGTCGTGGTGATGGGCTACACGACAGTGCTCGCGTTGCTCTTGGCGCTGGTCCCGACACTCGTGATGACTCGCAAATACCTCGACGTGTGAGCCAGATGAACTAGAGTCTTCGTTGTCACTGCTTTCACAGTGGTCACAAGAGCATCACGCATCGACAGTCTCGTACGCGAGATCCTTCCCCCAAGGTCGAGGTCATGATCAGGTCAAGACGCACGTCCCTGACGGCAGTCCTGCTTGCCGTGGTGATGCTGGCGGCAGTCCCCAGCCCGTCCGTTGCCGACTCCAAGAGTGACTTGGAGAAGAGGCAGAAGGACGCCAGCTCCGCGGCAAAGGATGCCAAGAAGGCTCTCGACGGCTCGACCAAGGAATACACGGCAGCCGTGCTTGCGCTGCGGGCTGCTCAGGGCAAGCTCGATACCGCCGAGAACCAGCTTGGGAAGACTCGAGGGCTGCTCGCCGTCGCCAAGGAGCTCGACACTCAGATGCAGGCCAAGCTTGTCGTCAGCCAGGCCAACCTCGACACAGCCGTAGCCAAGCTCGAGCAGGGCGAGACCGAGCTCAAGGCGTCCGAGGCAAGGGTTGAGCAGTTCACGGTCCAGAATCTTCAGCAGGGCAATCGCGGCATGCGCGCGTTCGGAGACCTGCTGCGTGGCGAGGACCCGACGGCATTCACCGACCAGATGAATCTCAACGACTCGGTCGGTGACGCGCAGCTCGCCACGATGCAGAACCTGGCAGCAACGAGAGTGCTACTCGAGGTCAAACGTGACGACGTGCAAAAGCTGCGCGACCAAGTCAAGAAGCAGCGCGCCGAAGCCGCGGCAAACCTGGAGCGCAAGACTGCGCTGGAGGTGAGGGCAGAGTCGCAACGCAACACGATTTCCGGACTCGTCGACGCCCGCCAGACAGCGCGCAACTCAGCAGCAGCGTCGAAGAAAGAAGACGAAAGGCGATATCGCGAAGAGGTTGCCGAGCGCAATCGAGTTGCGGCACAACTGCGTGCGCTGGCCGAGAAGGAGCTTGCCGGAGGTTCCGGTGGTGGCTCCGACGCTGGAGGTGACGGCGGCGGCACCCTGTCACGCCCGGTCAACGGCCCGATCACGTCGCCGTACGGGATGCGCGTGCATCCCATCACTCACGTCTACAAGTTGCACGACGGCACTGACTTCGGTGTCCCATGCGGCACCCCCGTACATGCCGCAGCGAGCGGAACGATCATCAGCCAGTACTACAACGGCGCGTACGGCAACCGTGTCCTCCTCAACAACGGCATCATGCGCGGCAAGAGCGTCGTGACGATTTACAACCACCTCAGCCGATTCACCAAGAGTGTTGGCCAGCACGTCAACCGCGGCGACGTCATTGCCTACTCCGGCACGACCGGCTACTCGACCGGGTGCCACCTGCACTTCATGGTGTTGCTCAATGGCTCGACGACCCAGCCGATGAACTGGCTCTGACCGAGCCTCACGTCCGAGATGAGAGAATCATCTGGTGGCCAAAGAAGTTGGGCGCAAGCTCGTTGCGCAGAACAAGAAGGCGCGCCACGACTATCACATCGAAGACACGTTTGAGGCCGGTCTGGTCCTCACTGGCACCGAGGTGAAGTCGTTGCGCGCTGGTCGCGCATCCATCGTCGACGGGTTCGGCGAGGTCGAGCGCGGCGAAGCGTGGCTGTTGCACGTCCACATCCCCGAATACACGCAGGGTACCTGGACCAACCACGAGACGCGCCGCCGCCGCAAGATGTTGCTGCATCGGACGGAAATCGAGCGTATCGAGCGCCGTACGACCGAGAAGGGGCTGACAATCGTCCCCCTGTCGATCTACTTCAAGGACGGTCGGGCCAAAGTGGAGATCGCGCTGGCACGAGGCAAGAAGACCTACGACAAACGCCACGCCATTGCCGAGCGCACCGCCACCCGTGAGGCGGAGCGTGACCTCGGGCGCCGTCTCAAGGGAATGCACTAGTGCCACTGGCCGACGACGAGCTGCCGGCGCTGTCGGCTGCGCTCGGAATTCCTGGTCTCTTCGACGTGCACGCGCACTTCATGCCGCCGGCGATCCTGGCCAAGGTCTGGGCCTACTTCGACTCAGCCGGCCCGTTGCTCGGGCGGACCTGGCCGATCACCTATCGCGGCACCGATGAGGAACGTGTCGAGCAGCTGCGATCGATGGGCGTGAAGAAGTTCTCGTCGATGTCCTACGCCCACAAGCCAGGCGTCGCAACGTACATGAACGACTGGACCCGCGGATTCGCTGAGCGCACGCCCGACACGGTGTGGTCGGCAACGTTCTATCCGGAAACCGATGCGGCAACGTACGTGCCTGAACTGATCGCCGACGGCGCCGAGCTGTTCAAGGCTCACCTTCAGGTGGGCGACTTCGCGGCCAACGATCCGCTGCTGGAGCCGGTGTGGGGCGTGCTCGCCGAAAGCGGCACGCCGATCGTGCTCCATGCCGGGTCGGGACCTGCGCCAGGGACTCACACCGGATCTGCTGGCATTGGTGATGTACTCAGCCGTCATCGGTCTCTCAAGGTGGTCATCGCGCACATGGGAATGCCGGAGTACGCGGAATTCCTTGACCTCGCCGACCGTTACGCCAACGTGCGACTCGATACGACAATGGCCTTCGTCGATTTCTGGGAGGGGCCGACACCCGGGGATATCACTCCACGGCTCGTTGACCTTCAGGATCGGATCCTGTTCGGGACCGACTTCCCCAACATCCCGTATGCGTACGCACACCAGGTCGAGGTGCTCCAACGCCTCGACCTCGGAGACGAGTGGATGGCTGACGTGCTCTGGAACAACAGCGCTCAACTCTTCGGTGAATCATGAGGCTGGCGAGCACGCAGGGCAAGTGGTTGCTCGCCGCGATGATCCTCGGTTCGGGGATGGCGTTCCTCGACGGCTCAATCGTCGGCCTGGCGCTGCCAGCGGTTGACCGCGACCTCGACGCCGGCGTGGCCGGGCTGCAGTGGACCGTGAACGCATACACGCTGACCCTTGCAGCGCTGATCCTCGTCGGCGGGTCACTGGGTGACCGGCTTGGTCGACGCAAGGTGTACGTCGTCGGCGTCGCGTGGTTCGCCATCGCCTCGGTGATGTGCGCCGCTGCGCCAACGATTGAGGTGCTGGTCGCCGCGCGCGGACTGCAGGGTATCGGCGCTGCCCTTCTCACCCCTGGCAGTCTGGCCCTCATCTCTGCGTCGTTCGTCGAGGAAGATCGCGGCAAGGCGATCGGTGTGTGGTCCGGTCTCGCGGGTGTCACCACCGCAGTCGGACCGCTGCTTGGCGGATACATGGTCGACGCCATCGGTTGGCGATCGATCTTTTGGTTGAACGTGCCGCTCGCCGTTGCGGTGATCTGGCTGTCGGTTAAACATGTGCCCGAGACCACGGGGGAACAGGGCAAGCTCGACATCACGGGTGCTGCGTTTGCCGCCGGCGGCCTGGCGCTGCTGACCTACGGGCTGGTCGAGAAGTCATGGCCATGGTCGCTCGGTGGGATCACCCTGATGGTCGTGTTTGTCGTGCACCAGAAGATCACGCCGCATGCACTGGTACCGCTCGGTCTGTTCGCGGATCGCATCTTCACCGCGGCCAACATCTGCACCTTCGCGATCTATGGTGCGCTCAGTGGCTCGATGTTCCTGCTGGTGCTGCAGCTGCAGTACGTCAGCGGCTACAGCCCTCTTGAGGCTGGTCTGGCGACCATCCCGATCACGATCTTGATGCTGCTGTTCTCATCGAAGGCAGGTGAGCTCGGCGCAAGGATCGGGCCACGATGGCCGATGACGTTCGGGCCGCTGGTGTCAGCCGCGGGCCTTGTGCTCTTGTTGAGAGTTGGCGAGGACGCGAGCTTCTGGCTAGAGGTGCTGCCCGGCGCGGTCGTCTTTGGTGCCGGCATCACCTTGCTGGTTGCGCCGCTCACGACGGCTGTGCTGGCTGCGGCTCCGACGGAGCAGACCGGTATTGCCTCGGGCATCAACAACGCCGTAGCCCGTACGGCATCTCTGCTCGCCGTCGCGGCGATCCCGCCGATCGCCGGGATCGCCGGCGCGAACTTTGCTGATCCCGCCATCTTCTCGCCCGGCTATCGCACCGGCATGTGGATCTGCGCCGGAATGCTGGCCGTGGCAGGCATTCTGGCTGCAACGCTGATCCATGGTCGCAAGGTGAGCCCGACGGCGTTGCACACAGACTCCTGACGAGTGGGGTCTGTCGGCTTGCAGGAGTAGGATGGGTTTGTCGCCGCGGCGGCATTTGAAAACTCAAGAGGGGCTGATCGGTTTCGACTAAGGTCGTTCGATTCAGGAGAAGCGGGTAGAGGATCCAGGGTTATCTCTTAAACGATCTCTGGAAACCAACAAGTGCCGATTCCAATCGCACTGACTTCGCCCTCGCTGCTTAAGCGATAGGTGAAGCGTTGGCCTGGGAGAGTTCCCGTCCCAGATCACCAACGTCATCTAGGGGACTTGCTGCTCACACCACGTCGCAGGGTGTGATCGGGACTTTTATGCGGCTGAGCCTGTCGGAGATGCGTTTGTCCAAGCTCCGGGGCTGAGAAAAGCGCCAGATGAACTACACCCGTAGAAGGCCTGGCTCAGCGCCATAGGACCCGGGTTCGATTCCCGGCAGCTCCACGAATGACAGAGCCCCGCTCGCCCCGGTTTTGGGCGAGCGGGGCTCTGTCATTCGTGAAACAAGCGAGTGAATCGAGTCGGGCCCCACCACCGCAACGTCGCATACGCGCGAAGCGCCACTCCCGACGTTGCCGCACGAGGGATCCCGGCAGCTCCACGACGAAGACTGGACCTCCGCCCAACGGGCGGAGGTCCTTCGTCGTGGAAGTCTGCGAGTCCGTACTGCGTGCGGCCGATCGTCGGGCCGAATCGCACACATTGTGGGTATTCGGCTCTTGCGCCCTGGCGTACCGTCGACAGCATGAGTCCCTTCACTGCCGACGAGATCGCCACTGCGCTTGAAGGGCTGCCGGGATGGTCAGCCGATGGCGACGCGATTGCAAAGACTTACGAGTTCGCGGACTTCAGGGCTGCGCTGGACTTCATGAACCGTGCGGCGGGCCCGATCGAGGAGGCAAACCACCACCCGGAGTGGTCCAACGTCTACAACAAGGTCGAGGTCCGGCTCAGCAGCCATGATGTCGGCGGTGTCACCGACCGGGACGCCAAGCTTGCCGTCGTGCTCGACCGGGTCGCCGACGCGACGTAGTCACAGCGATCCGAGGATGCGTTTTCGCTGAGCGGCAAGCTCCTCGTCGGAGACCTTGCCGGCCTTGTGCAATTGGTCCAGCTCCTCGAGCCTGGCGGGCACGTCGCCCGATGGCTCAGAGCTGCCGTGTGCGGCGATCGGCTGGTCCCAATGGATGACCATCGAGGTGGGCTCGTCCGGTCCTTCCACCAACGCGGCGAAGCCGTCCCCGACCTTGAGGGAGCCCAGGGCGGTGTACGGGACGGTGGCGAGCTTGGTGACCTCGTACGACACCACGCCGGAACCCGGCTCCGGCTCGACGGTGAGCTCAAGCTCCAAGCGAGGGCGCTCGTTGATGAATGTGCCGGTCTCTTTCGTGGACCTGATCCGGATCGTGGCTGGCACGGTCGCCTTGGCTGTGGAGCCGGCCCTCGCCTCGATCGACGAGCCCAAGGCGTACAACACGCCGCCGACCCCGCCGATGGCGACTGCGAGTCCGCCGATGACGAGTGGGAGCCAGCGCCAGTTGGTGTGCTCGGGCGAGATGCCCAGCTGAAGTATGCCGACCAGCAGTGATGGCGCCCCCAGGGCGAGCCATAGGAGGGTTCCGATTGCGAAGGTTCGTCCGTCCGTAGGCGGTTTCCCGTGTGTGTCTTTCCGCTCTTCGAGCTTGCGACCGTACTGGCGCATGATCGGGCCGAGGAGCACCCATAGAGCTCCGATGGCGATGAGTCCGTTTTCAGACAGGACGAGGCCGGCGGCGATGGTTGCCGCACCGAGGACTGCAAGTTTCATGGGACCAGTCTGGACTGTCTGGCGTCTAAGCCCAGAGGTTCTCGCCAAACTTGAACCAGATGGCTGCGGTGACGGCGACGTACCAGAGGCCGATGATGAGCACGGTCCAGTCGGTGAAGAATCGGGTGAACCGGCTCGCAGGGTGGAATTCGCGGAGCACCCAAGCTGTCACCACCACGAAGAGTGGGATCATCACGGCCCAGACGACCATGCAGTAGGGGCAGAGCTTGCCGATCTCGTAGATGCTCTGGACCTGAAGCCAGGTGACCATGCTGACGCCGAACACCGCGCCGAACCACAGGCCGGCCTTCACGAACGCCGGCAAAGCGACCCCCAGTATGAGAGCCAGTCCGGTGAGCACGACACCGGCGAAGCCGAGGATTCCGAGATAGGAGTTGGGGAAGCCGAATGCCGACGCCTCTTCTGAAGCCATCACTCCGGCACAGCTCACGAACGCGTTGATGTCGCAGTTGAACGTCTTGCTGGGATCGTCGGAGAGCCGAGCCTTGTCGATCGTGAGAATGATCGATGCCCCAAGTCCGATCGCACCGAGGAAGAGCAGGGTCCAGCGCGGTGGGTAGGTCGGCTCGACGAGGGTCTCCGTGTCCGCGATCTGCTCGGTCATACGGGAATCCTAGGGTGACTCGACAAGGCTGGTGGAGCCAGACTCGTGACCGATGGGAAGATCTGCGTTAGGATTTCGCATACCGGCGGTATGCGAAATGAGGAATCATGGTGACGGAACACCAAATGAATGCCCACAGCGACGTCATCATCGTGGGAGCCGGCCTGTCGGGCATCGGCGCGGCCTATCGTCTGCAGACCGAGTGCCCCGGCAAGACGTACACAATCCTCGAAGAGCGAAACGCCATCGGCGGGACATGGGACCTGTTCCGCTACCCGGGCATCCGCTCCGACTCGGACATGTACACGCTGAGCTGGCCGTTCCGCCCTTGGAAGAACGCCAAGGCGATCGCGGATGGCGACGACATTCGCACCTATATCCGGGAGGCGGCCGACGACTTCGGAATCGTGAAGTTCATCCAGTTCGGCACCCGCGTCACGTCAGCTGCCTGGTCGACCGAGGAAGCCCAGTGGACCGTGACGTCGACAGTCAACAGCAAGACGGTGACCCAGACCGCATCGTTCGTCTATCTCTGCAGTGGCTACTACAGCTACGACAAGGGATACACGCCCGAGCTCCCCGGCATCGAATCGTTCGATGGCCAGGTCATCCACCCGCAGTTCTGGCCAGAAGACTTCGACTACGCCGACAAGGAGGTGGTGGTCATCGGCAGCGGCGCCACCGCCGTCACACTGGTGCCGTCGATGGCCGACAGGGTCAAGCACATCACGATGCTGCAGCGCTCACCGTCGTACGTGATGGCTCTACCTGAGGACGACAAGCTCGCAGACATCATGCGCAAGTTCTTGCCGGACGGCTTCGCGCATCGCGCAATCCGTCGCAAGAATGCGATGTTCTCGATCGGCATGTACCTGTACTGCCAACGCTTCCCCAAGGCGTCCCGCAAGCTGTTGCTCAAGATGGCCGCCAAGCGGTTGCCCAAGGACTATGACCTCGACCCACACTTCACTCCGGCGTACGACCCGTGGAACCAGCGGTTGTGCATCGTGCCGAACGGCGATCTGTTCCGTGCGATCCGTCGCGGCAAGGCCTCGATCGTCACCGACCACATCAAGACGTTCGACGCCACGGGCATCGAGCTGGAGACGGGCCATCGCCTCGACGCCGACATCGTGATCACCGCGACGGGTCTGCAGGTCGTGGCATTCGGACAGCTCAAGCTCTCGGTCGACGGCAAAGCCATCGACCCACACCAGGTGTATGTCTACAAGGGATTGATGTTCAGCGGGTTGCCCAACTTCGCCTGGTGCGTCGGATACACCAATGCCTCGTGGACGCTGCGTGCCGACCTGTCGTCGCAGTACGTCTGCAGGCTCATCAGCCTGCTCGACAAGCTGGGTGTCGACTACGGCATGCCCGACCCCGAGGGCGCCGGAGAGGACGCGCGTCCGATTCTCGATCTCACGTCGGGCTATGTGCAGCGCGTCGTCAACGAGCTCCCGCAGCAGGGGACGAGGTCGCCGTGGACGATCCGACAGAACTGGCTGCTCGACTCGCGTGACATGCGGCGCACCGACCTCGAGCAGGACATGATGTTCGGCAAGGCCAAGGTGGCTGTTGCCTCACACGCAGGCTAGGTCTGGCAGCACGGGCACCAGAAGGTGTTGCGCATCCGGGTCGGCGCGTGACCGAGCTCACCGCGCTTGATCGTCGTGCCACAACGTCTGCATGGGTGACCACCTCGACCGTAGACCCATTCGTTCTGCCCACTGCGGGCGACGCCGGTGAAGGTGCGGATCGTGCGCTCGCGGTTGGCGCCAATGATGGTCTGACCGCGCGTGATCATGCGGCGTGGGTCCGGGACATCGGCCACGGCGCGCGTGGGCAGCACTCCGAAGAGGAAGCACAGCTCGTTGACGTACTCGTTGCCGAAACCGGCGAGATTGCGCTGGTCGTGGAGCGCGAGGAACACCGGAATCGCTGGATCAGAGCTCACCCGCCGGACAGCTTCATCGAGGTCCCAGTCCGCCCCGAGCAGATCTGGGCCAAGGTGCGATAGCGCCTGAGACTCTGCTTGACGGTCGAGAACCTCGGTGATGCCCAGCCAGAAGCCGACGGCCTGGGTGCTGGCGGTCTCCAGCACGACCCGGGCGCTGTGGGCGGGTTGTCTCCATCGCGAGCCCAGTGGGTGGATGTGCCACGCGCCTTCCATCTTGAGATGGGTGTGGATCGAGTGCCGACCCACCCTGATGAGAATGTGCTTGCCGCGGCTCACGGCTTCATCGACGGTTTGTCCTGAAAGGTCCACAGTGGCGAACTCGGGTACCCGGAAGTCGCTGAGGGTCAGCACGTCCCCGGCCAGCGCTTGGTGGAGGTGGTGGGCGGAACGCCAGACGGTGTCGCCCTCAGGCATCGAGCCTCACACCTCTGGGAGTGCGCTCGAATCCGACCTCGCGGAGCGCCTCGCCGAGTGCGCTGTCGGTGATCGGCTCACCGTCGACAGTCTCGACGCTCACGCGCTGCACTCGCCGTGCTCGTACGGTCGACGCCAATGACTCAGCTGCTGCGGCGAGGCGGGCTGGCTCGCCGTCGAACACGAGAGCCTTCTTGCCTCCCCGCTCGAGGTAGAGCACCAAGCGGCCATCGTGGATGACGACGAGCGAGCCTGCCTTGCGTGCCGGGCGGTGCCTTGAGTCTGTCGTGCGCGTGGGCCACGGCAGCGCAGCACCGAACGGATTGGCCGGATCGGTCGCGGCAAGGGTCACAGCTTCAGTCTCGGTGACCGCGCCGTCGTCGTTGACGAATGTACGCATGCGGTCGACCGTCGACGGCGCGGCGAACTGGGCGGCTCCGAGCGTGTCGATGTAGTAGCCGCGAAGGCAGGCACCGGTTTGTTCGAGCTCGCGGAGCACGCGGTAGACCCCCGCGAATCCACCGGGGGTGCCCTCGGCCATCACCGAGCCGCGGGTGACAACGCCATAGCGACCGAGCAGCGACTCGGTACGGGCCAGCTGCAGCGTGGTTGAATCCGTCGGCCCGTCACCAAGTGCGAACCAGCGCCCGCTGACGGTGGGTGGCCCTTGTAGTGAAACGCGTGGCTGCACCCGGCGACCGTGGATGCGTCCGCGTGGTGCCGGCCGTGCGGTGCGATGGGCACCGCCGCGACCGACGAGTGTGCGCATCGGCGCGAAGGTGTCGTTGCTGACTCGTCCCGCCCATACGAGGTCCCACAACGCCTCGGCAGTGGCGCGGTCGTCACCCTGCGGGAACTCGAACTCGGACGGGGCGTCAAGCTGATCGATGAGCTGGCGGAACAAGAACGCGCCTCCACCTCCGAGCGCTGCGAGGATTGCTGCGTGAAGCGGTGTCGGTTCAAGTGGTGCCGCGGTCGGCGGCAGCACGAGATCACCCGGCGAGATCTGCACCCAGCCGTCGTTGCCCGGCAGCGACCCGGCACCTGACCACACCACCTCGCCGGCTGAGGTCAGCTCGTCGAGCATCGCGGGGGAATAGTCGGGCACGCGGGCCGGCAGCACCAGCGACTCCCAGGCTGACGCGGGCAGCGGGAGACCGGCGAGCTGGTTGATGGCCGACAGGAGGCCTTCGGCGCCACGCAGCGTTGAACCCACCCCCTGCCATGTGGGCAGGAAGCGCGCAAAGGCCGCCGGATCAACCGGCTCGACCTGCTGTCGCGCGGCAGCAAGTGATCGAGACCGTATACGGCGCAGCACGCCAGGCTCGATCCACTCGGTGCCGGTGGCCTGCGGTCTGAACTCGCCTTCAGTGATTCGTCCGTCGCGAGCCAGGCGACGGAGCACCTGCAGTGCCACGGCGCTGCCCAGACCGAACCGTGCTGCGACCTCGTCGGTGGTGAACGGACCGTGGGTGCGCGCATAGCGGGAGATCAGGTCGCTGAGCGGATCGGTGACGCCCTGCAGGAGCGCATCGGCGATGCCCAAGGGCAGCGAAACGCCGAGCCCGTCACGGAGCCGACCGGCATCCTCGACCGCGGTCCATCGCTGGTCGCCAGCGATGACGACTGTGACGGCCCGACGGGCCTCGCGGAGCTCGACGAGCCATGCCTCTGCCTGCGCGACGACCTCAGGTTGGAGCCGATCGGCAACTTCGTCCACCGATAGCGGTCCGAGCATCCGAAGAAGGTCGGCGACACCCTCCATGTCCTTGGCGAGGCGATCATCAGCGACTCGTTGAAGCTCACGCTCGGTGCGCTCGATCACGTCGGGATCGAGCAGCTCCCGGAGCTCGGCACGGCCCAGCAGCTCGGCGAGCAGGGTGGGATCGAGGGTCAGTGCCGACGCGCGCCGTTCGGCGAGGGGCGTGTCGCCTTCGTAGAGAAATGCCGCGACATAACCGAACAGCAAGGTCTGGGCGAACGGTGATGCCTTGTCGGTGGTGACCTCGATGATCGAGATGTCCCGCGAAGCGATGCGACGTACGAGTGTTGTCAGCGCGGGCAGGTCATAGACGTCTTGGAGGCACTCGCGGGCGGTCTCGAGCAGGATCGGAAACTCGGGATAGTTGCGTGCAACTTCGAGCAGCTGCGCCGAACGCTGACGCTGTTGCCACAACGGTGCGCGCGATCCGGGATTGCGGCGGGGTAGCAGCAGCGCCCGCGCAGCGCACTCGCGAAAGCGCGAGGCGAACAGAGCAGAGCCGCCCACCTCCTCGGTGACGATCTTGTCGAGCTCATCGGCCTCGAACACGAACAGCTCGGCGCCGGGTGGCTCGACCTCAGTGTCGGGAATGCGGGCGACGATGCCGTCATCACTGGCGACGACCGACCCGTCGATGCCGTGGCGCTCGACGATGCGCGCCGCGACCGCGAGGGCCCATGGAGCATGCACGCGACGTCCGTAGGGTGAGTGGAGGACAACCCGCCAGTCGCCCAGCTCGTCACGAAACCGTTCGACGACCAAGGTGCGATCAGACGGGATCTGGCCGGTGGCCTGATGCTGGTCCTTGAGATAGGAAACGAGGTTGTCGCTCGCCTGCTTGCCGAGGCCGACTTCGGTGGAGCGGTCGGCGACCTGTTTGGGTGTCAGGGTCGAGACCTCTCGTACGAACCCACCAATCGCCTCCCCGAGCTCATAAGGCCGCCCCACGCTGTCGCCCTTCCAGAACGGCAATCGTGCGGGCTGTCCGAATGCGGGTGTGACGATGACGCGGTCATGGGTGATTTCCTGGATGCGCCAGCTTGTCGCACCCAGCGCGAACACGTCGTTGATGCGCGACTCGTAGACCATCTCTTCATCGAGTTCGCCGACCTTTCGGCTGCCGGTCTCCTCCGTGCCCGCTGCGAGGGTCACCGAGAACATGCCGCGATCAGGGATCGTCCCTCCGCTGGTGACCGCCAGACGCTGGGCGCCAGGCCGACCTGTGATCGTGCCTGCTTCGCGATCCCACACGAGTCGCGGACGGAGCTCGGCGAACTCATCGGTGGGATAGCGCCCTGACAACAGGTCGAGCGTCGCGTCGTAAGCGGTACGGGGAAGTGTGGCGAACGGCGCGCTGCGACGCACGGTGTCGAACCACTCCTCCACATCGAGGGTGTCGAGTGCCGTCGCCGCCACGGTCTGCTGGGCCAGGATGTCGAGCGGGTTTGAGGGTATGTCGAGCCGCTCGATCAGACCGTCCTGCATGCGCGCCGTCGTGACTGCAGAAGCGAGCAGGTCGTGCCGCGAGGTGGGGTAGAGGATGCCCCGTGAGATCTCGCCCACCTGGTGCCCGGCACGACCGACCCGCTGGAGCCCGCTTGCGACTGACGGCGGCGTCGACACCTGGATGACCAGGTCGACCGCACCCATGTCGATCCCGAGCTCAAGGCTCGACGTTGCCACCACGCAGCGCAGCCGACCGCCCTTGAGATCATCCTCGATCAGCGCTCGCTGCTCCTTGCTCACCGAGCCATGGTGTGCGCGGGCGAGCACTGCTTCCGCGCCAGACGTCTGGGCGCTGCCACCCATCAGCTGTGCCGGTGGCCGTGTGGTTTGACTTGCGGCGGTGGTCTCGAGCAGCTCCGTGTAGGTCTCGTTGAGACGTGCTGTGAGCCGCTCTGCGAGACCGCGCGAGTTGACGAACACGATGGTTGATCGATGCTGGAGCACCCGCTCGACGATCGAGTGCTCGACGTGCGGCCAGATGCTGCCGCGTGGAGCATCAGGATCATCGCCGGCCGACGGCGATGCTGGCAGCTGGGTCATGTCGTCGACCGGAACGGTGACCTCGAGCGCGAGGGTCTTGGTGGATGGGGGAGCGACGATGAGTACGGCAGCGGTGCCACCAAGGAACCGTGCCACCTCCTCATGGGGGCGCACTGTGGCACTGAGGCCGATGCGCTGTGCTGGCTTGTTGAGCAGATCGTCGAGGCGCTCGAGCGAGACCGCAAGGTGCGTCCCGCGCTTGGTGCCGGCAACCGCGTGGATTTCGTCGATGATGACGGTATCGACCCCCCGCAGTGTTTCTCGTGCCGCTGAGGTCAGCATCAGGAAGAGCGACTCAGGTGTCGTGATCAGGATGTCGGGCGGGTGAGAGACAAGTGCCCGACGGTCTTTCGCCGTGGTGTCGCCGGAGCGGAGCCCCACGGTGACCTCACGGAACTCGTCATCACGCCGCGCCGCTGCGTGGGTGATGCCGATCAGGGGTGATCGGAGGTTGCGTTCGACGTCGACGGCCAATGCCTTGAGCGGAGAGATGTAGAGAACGCGCGTGCCTGCGGAGTCACCCGGCCGCATGAGCTTGTCTATGGCTGTCAGGAATGCGGCCAAGGTCTTCCCTGAGCCGGTCGGCGCGACGACGAGGACGTGGTCGTCGCTGGCAATGCCCTTCCACGCACCGACCTGCGCAGGGGTCGGCGCGGTGAAGGAGTTGTCGAACCATTCGCGCGTTGCGGGCGCAAATGTCGCTGGAGAGCCAGACATTCCCCCATTCTTTCAGGTGCATCTGACATGTGGTTTGTCGTGGCGCTGACTCACGTGCGTCGCTACTGTGGTCACGCGTTCGGCGCCGCCGGGCACAAGCCAGGGGATGGTGACGTGACCACACCAGGTACCACAAAGAAGCTCGCTGCACTGACCGGTATCGCGCTTGTGGGCGTGATTGGCGTCGGCTCTGTCGTCGGGTCAAACTCCACCGCCGACGACCTGACGCCCAAGGCGTACAAGGCCCTGGTCAGCGAAGGACTCAGCAACATCAAGGTGGACTTCGACGGCCGCGAAGCCACCCTCAGCAATGGGTCACCCGAGGAGCTTGCGCGGGCCGAGAAGATCGTCGAAGGTGTCAAGGGCGTCCGCTTGGCCAACATCGACACTGACCAAAGCACCTCGCTGCCCAAGCCGCCGACGCTGTCGATCACGACCAGCGCCGACGGAGTCAACGTCTCGGGAGTTGTGCCCAACGCTGAGGTCGCCAAGCAGATCAGGGCTGCCGCCGAAGCCACCTTCGGGACTGTCACCGGCGATCTGCGGGTCGATCCGAATGTCGGCGCCGCAGACTGGCTCAGCGCAGTCCCCACGTTGATCCCCAACGCTGGCGCGGTCCAGGATCTGGCCCTCAGTATTGACGGTGACTCGGTGGCAATCGGTGGATCAATGAGCAGCCAGGAGAGCATCGACGTCTTGTCCGCGCTTGTTGGTCCGGCAGTCGGTGACATGAGCATCGACAACACCCTGCAGACCTCGACCGATCAGCCAACCGCCGAAACGAGCGCGTCTGAGGCTGCCGGTGATGAGTCGGGAGCCATCACCGCCGACGAGCAGGGCACCATCAAGGCATCGACGGTCTATTTCAATGACGACGTGGCTCGCTTCGTCGCCGCGGACGCCAAAAAGCTCGACGCCCTCGCGACCATCTTGAAGCAACACCCCGATGTGACGGTGATTGCCGGGGGCCATTCAGGCCCCGGCGTCGAAGCCTTTGTCCGCAAGCTGGCTCAGTCACGTATTGACGCTGTGCGCAAGTACCTGATCGGCAAGGGCGTCAGTCCCGATCAGATCCAACGAAAGAACTATGGGGCCGACAAGGGCGCCAGGGTGGGCGTACGGCAAAACCGCCGCGTCGACTTCATCGTGAAGGGGAACTGAGTATGTCGGGTTACACCATTGGAGAGATCATCGTCTGGCTGCTCCTCGCCGCCATCCTGGGCATCATCTTGGGCTGGCTGATTCGTACGTCCAAGTGCAAGCGCGACCACGGTGCCCACGAGGGTGCCGCCGCTTCTTCCACCACGACCACTGTTTCCTCCAACGCAGCCGCACTGAGCGGCGCGAGCAAGGTTGAGCCCGCTGGATTTGCCAAGTCAGCCATGCCGCTTGCGGGTGGCAAAGCCCCATCGGGCGAGTACACGATCAAGGGCAACGTCGACTCGATGTACTACCACACGCCTGACAGTCGTTCATACGGTCAGACAATCGCCGAGGTGTGGTTCAAGAGTGAGGCGGACGCGCGCGCTGCGGGATTCTCGCTGCCGGGTGGAGGTGGTGGAGCAGCCAAGAAGTCGACCGCCAAGAAGGCTCCAGCGAAGGCCGCAGCCAAGAAAGCAACAGCCAAGAAAGCAACAGCCAAGAAAGCAACAGCCAAGAAAGCAGTGAACAAAGCGCCAGCGAAGACCGCAGCAAGGAAGTCGACCGCCAAAGAGGCCGCAGCGAAGAAGGCTGCAGCGAAGAAGGCTCCAGCGAAGAAGGCCGTTACGCCGGGCCGCTTCGCCGGATCGGCCAAGCCGCTGTCGGGTGGGCGAGCGCCGTCTGCTGACTTCACGATCAAGGGCAACGAGGACTCGATGATCTATCACACGCCGGAGAGCCCTTCGTACTCCCAGACGATCGCCGAGACATGGTTCAAGACAGAAGGCGCCGCCGTGGCAGCTGGTTTCCGAAAGCCCCGCAACGCCTGATTCGTAGACAGAACCGCAGGTCGCGTACCTCGCAACGCGGGGGCCGGTGCGCGGTTTTGCGCTCCCCATGAGGCATGCTGGCTCAATGCCTGTTCCCAAGACATCCGCGCGCCGTCTGAAGCTGAATGGTGCCGTCCTTCTCACCGCCGCAGCACTGGCACTTGCCGGCTGTTCTGGTGGCAGCGAATCCGCCTCCAAACCCGACGCTGAGAAGGCCTCAGCCGAGAAGCTCATCGAGACCTCCCCCCTGACTGGTGCTGCAATGCCTGGTGGCCGTCCCGCCAATCCGGTGTTCGTGGTCAAGATCGAGAACACCTTCGGTGGGGAGCCCCAGATCGGTCTCGACAAGGCTGACCTCGTCCTCGAAGAGCTTGTAGAGGGCGGATTGACCCGACTCGCGGCGTTCTTCTACAGCGACCTGCCGACGAAGGTCGGCCACGTACGCTCGATGCGTACGACTGACATCGGCATCGCCGCGCCGGTCGGCGGGCAGATCATCGCCTCCGGCGGTGCAAGCAGGGCATACAACGCGATCAAGAGGGCCGGTACGACCGTCTTCTCCGAAGACCACGGCGCTCCGGGCTTCAGCAGTGACCCGAGCAAGTCACGCCCCTACAACCGCCTGATCAACCTCAAGACCGTGGCCAGCAAGGCCAAGGCAACGCCGATTGCCGGCCCCTACTTCACTTGGACCCCTGCCGACGCGGCCAAAAAAAAGTCCGAGCCGGCACCGACCGACTCGGCCACTCCGCCTCCGGCACCCAAGACGTCGACCGGTGCGACGGTGCGGTTCTCACCCGGCACCTATACGGACTGGGCGCTCAAGGGTGACAAGTGGAAGCGCACCAACACCCACGCCACTGCGGGTGGCGACTTTGCCGCCGACACGATGATCGTGATGTTCTGCAAGATCGTCGACGCGGGCTACACCGATGTCGCCAAGAACCCTGTTCCAGAGACCGTGATCAGAGGCAGTGGACGAGCAATGATCTTCAACGGGAACACCGTCACTGAGGCAACGTGGACCAAGGCGGACACCCAGTCGACGATCTCGTTCGCCGGCGCCGATGGTCAACCGATCACGATTGACCCCGGACACGTGTTCTTGGAGCTCGCGCCCCAGGGCAACGGAACCGTCAAGCTTCGCTGACAGACTCTTCGTTTGGCGCGTCGATGGTCGGCAGCAGCCGCATTCCGGCCAGGATCGCACCGATCGCTGCCTGCACTTCCTCGCTGGCTGCATTCGGGTCCTCGGCATCGGCGACATACTCCGAGGCCGACTTGATTGACCCGTAGAAAACGATGCCGAAGGCTTCGTTGAGATTCTCACCGCCGCCGAGATCGGCGAGCAGGGCGTCGACGGTGCGTTGGACGATGCCGAGCGTCGAGGCCTTCTCGGCCTCACGCCAACGCTCATGGCCCAACGCGACGGGACCTTCCTGGATGCAGATGCGGCGGAAGCGCGGTTCGCGGCAGACTTCGAGAAATTTCTCAAGGCCGATCTGGGCGCGCTCCCAAGGGTCCTTGGAGGCTTCGATGGCCTTCTCGACCTGCGCTGTCGTGCTTCCCTGAACCCGGTCGAAGACTGCCTCGAACAGCGCAAGCTTGCTCGGGAAGTGGTGGTAGAACGCGCCCTTGGTCACACGCGCCGCCGCAACGACTTCGTCGAGAGACGTGCCGGCGTAGCCGTGATCGGTGAACAGGGTGGTCGCATTGTCGAGCAGCGCACGCTTGGTGCTGGATGAGTAGTCCTGGCGTCGCGTGGTCTTGCGAGCAGCGCGCAGGACGCGCTTCGGGTTGACCTTGGTCGAGTGCGGCATTCGCCCAGTCTATGACCCTGTCGGTGATGTGCCTTGATTCACATACTGCCGGTTTGCGTTGTCCGACGGTATGGAACATACTCAGAGTACGTACCGAGGGTATGGAATCCTCGATTCGACGGTAAACGAAAGGAGCACCCCATGACCTGGAATGCTTACAACCGTCGCAAGGAAGTACTTCGCGAGATGCTTGCCATCGCTGACCAGCGCCGCAACGACATCACGCTCACCGATCTGCTCGACACGGTCGACGGAGGCCGCGAGGTCTTCTCAAACGAGACCGAGCTCCTGTTCGACATGCAGATGAACTGGTTCCAGCGCCTCAGTGGCCAGCTGGATCGCCTGCTCATCGAGAGTGAAGACACGCCGGAGATCATGGCCGTCACAGCCTGGGTCAACGCCGCCAGCGAAATGCCTGGTGCGCGTGCCCTGCTTGACGCCGAGGTCAACAACCCGGCACTTCGAAAGGCGTTCGCGAAGGAGCTCACGCTTCTCGCCACATCGGCCGGAGTTCCCCTGAACCACCCGGACGTCAACGGTCACGGCAAGCGACTGCGCGACGCCGCGAATGACTCGGTCGTCACGGTTGACGACGTCGCTGACGAGGCTCCGCGCAGCGGTTCGCTCCTCAGCAGGTTGCGCAGCCGCGCTGCCTGAACCCGTCAACGCTCACCCCGCCCGGCACCAACTCCCTGGTGCCGGGCGGGGTTATCGCTTTTGGGCGCGTTGACGCTCGCTCAGAGCAGTCAGCTGCTCGCCGATCTCGGCATCGATCGCCTCGCGGAACTGGCTGCGGAAGATGCCCAGCGTCACCTGGCTCGCGATCGGGACCAGGTTTTCGATGGTTCGCAGGATGTGCGGCCATTGATCCTCCGGTAGTCCGGCGTCAACGAACGGTCGGATGATCTCGGCTGACACCTCGCGCACGAAGGTGTCGGCGATCTCTCTGAGGTGTGACTGCAGCACGGGGAACAACCCGATGACAGTCTCCGGCTCCAGACCGATCGCAACCGCGGCGGCGCCGGTGCGTACAACGATCGGTTCGAGCAGCCGTATGACATCGGGATCGCCGTCAACCCACTCGACGAGTCCGAACTCCTCCATCGAGTCGATCAGTTTGTCATTGCGGGCCACCCCAGCCAGAGCGGTCAACCCGTCGCGGGACAGAATCTCCGCGCCGTCGGAGTCATTGGGCAGGTCGAGAATGTTGATCAGGTCGAGGGCGTGACCCGCGGCAGCGCTTGGGGCACCTGCGATTGCCTTCTCGACGGCGGCCAGAGTGTAGCCGCGATCAATGAGCTGACGGATCAGCTGCAGTCGCTGCAGGTGCTCGAGGGTGTAATAGCCCGTACGTCCCTCGAGTCGTGGGGCTGCGATCAGGCCTCGACCGGCGTACGCGCGCACGTTGCGGACCGTCATCTGCGCCCGAGCAGCCAAATCATCAACGGTGAATTCTTCGACCGCCGACGCTTCTCTGGGCATGGCTGCATCATAGAGGCATGGAGACCATGCGAGGACGACTGCTGGTCGCGACTCCCGCGATCGAATCGGGCCCATTCTTACGCAGTGTCGTGTTCCTCCTCGACCATGACTCCGACGGAGCACTGGGTGTGATCGTCAACCATCCGCTCGACTCTGAGGTCGATGAGGTCCTGCCTGACTGGGCAGAACTCGTCAATGCGCCCGTGTGCCTGTTCGATGGAGGACCTGTCGCCATGGACTCTGCGCTGGCGCTTGGCGTCATCGCCGATGTCGCACCGTCGCAGGGTTGGCGCCAGATGGCAGGACGAGTCGGTCTGGTCGATCTTGAAGGGCCGGTGCCGAGCCGCGGTGAGTTCGCAGGCCTGCGGGTGTTCGCCGGCTATGCCGGCTGGGCGCCCGGCCAGCTCGAGGACGAGGTCGAGGAGGGTTCCTGGCTGGTGATCGACGCGCGCGACGACGACTTGGTCTCGCCGCAGCCCGAAACCTTGTGGCGCGAGGTCCTTCGGCGCCAGGAGGATGACGCGAGGTTCCTCACGACATTCCCGGATGACCCCTCGGCCAACTAGCTCTTGGTCGTTAGGATGCGTACGTGGCTTTCTTCGGACGCGGTACGCAGTCGGTGGTGGACGAGCGCACTGACACGCGCACGGAGGAAGGGGATCATGAGAAGTTCTCCCACTACGTGCCCAAGGATGAGCTGACTGAAGCCATGATCATGGGCCACCCCGTCGTGGCCCTGTGCGGCAAGGTGTGGGTGCCGAGCCGCGATCCTGAGCGTTTCCCCGTTTGTCCCGAGTGCAAGGACATCTGGGAGAGCCTCGACGGCGACGAGGGGGACCCGTCGGGTGACGCGTAGCCAGCACCTCCGGGTCTGGCAGCGAGACGCGTTCGAGCTCTATCAGCGCACGCAACCCCGTGACTTCCTCACGGTTGCGACGCCTGGTGCGGGCAAGACGACATTCGCGCTGACCATCGCCGCAGACCTGATGTCCCGTGGCGTTGTCGAGCGAGTCGTCATCGTCACGCCGACCGATCACCTCAAGACCCAATGGGCGCTCGCGGCCACAGGCATCGGCATCACCATTGACCCCTCGCTCACGAGTCAGGGTCGCCTCGGTGCCGATTTCGATGGGTTCGCGGTCACGTACGCGGGTCTCGCTGTCAACGCCAACAGCTTCCGTACCCGCATCGTCAACAGGCCGACCATGGTCATCCTCGACGAGGTGCACCATGCCGCCGATGCGCTGAGCTGGGGCGAGGCCGTGCAGGAGGCCTGTGAACCCGCCATCCGAAGACTGTCACTCACCGGTACGCCGTTCCGTTCCGACGACAACCCGATTCCGTTCGTGTCCTACGCGCCGGGAGATGACGGCTCGGTCTCCAGCGTCGCCGACTTCTCCTACGGCTACGGTCGCGCTCTGCGCGACGGAGTCGTGCGCCCAGTGCTCTTCATGGCGTACTCGGGTCAGATGCACTGGCGCACTCGGGCGGGCGATGAGGTCGCGGCACGGTTGGGGGAACCACTTGACCGAGCTGCGACTGCACAGGCGCTGCGAACTGCTCTCGACCCTCACGGCTCTTGGATCCCAGCCGTCCTTCGGGCGGCGCACACGCGGTTGATGGAGGTGCGCCGCGACGTGCCTGATGCGGGTGGCCTCGTGATTGCCAGCGACCAGGAAGCTGCCCGCCAGTACGCCGAGGTGCTGACCCAGATCACCGGCACCGATCCGACAATCGTGCTGTCGGACGAGCCCGGCTCCAGTGACCGCATTGCGGACTTCTCCGCCGGCATGACTCCGTGGATGGTCGCCGTTCGCATGGTCAGCGAGGGGGTCGACATCCCGCGCCTCTCCGTGGGCGTCTACGCGACGACGACCGCAACTCCGCTCTACTTTGCCCAGGCCGTCGGCCGATTCGTACGTACGCGTCGGCGCGGAGAGACGGCATCGATCTTCGTCCCGAGCGTCCCGGTGCTGCTGGCGCTCGCGGCTGACCTTGAGGCGCAGCGCGATCATGTCATCGGGCGACCCGTGGCCGATGAGGCGGATCTGTTTGCTGCCGAGGCCGAGCTCATGGCGCGCGCACAGCAGGACGAACGAGCGTCGGACCAGCTCGGCGAATATCGGGCCCTCGGCAGCGACGCATCGTTCGACCGGCTCGTCTATGAAGGTGGTGAGTTCGGCTATGACGTGTTCGCCGATGATGATGGCGAGCTCGACTTCCTCGGCATTCCGGGACTGCTCGACCACGACCAGGTCGCCGAGCTGCTTCGCAAGTCGCGGAACAAGCGAGCCAAGGTCGGCCCGAAGGGTGCTCCAGCGGCCGATGTTGCGTTCGAGCGGCGTGCATCGCTTCGCAAGGAGCTGCACGCCTTGGTCGGCGCGTGGCATCACCGGACAGGTACCCCTCATGGGGTGACCCACAGCCGCCTTCGCCAAGCGTGTGGAGGTCCTGCGGCCACAGCCGCATCAGCGGTCGAACTGCAGGAGCGCATCGATGCGCTGCGCTCCTGGGCGCTCAAGGCCTCCGGCTAGACATCACGGTGAAGCCGGACGCGTAGCTTCCAGCGCCGCTCCGACTGCCGTTCCAACTCCGTCGTCCGCCCCGCCGGCCAGCCAGCGACCGGAGTCGCCGTGACGTCCTTCCACAAGGCTTCGAGCCTGTTGAAGGTCGTGCCCGAGGATCGTCAGGCCTATGACGGCTTGGCGTGACCGACGAGGCAGGCCATGGCCAGTACCGGATGCCAAAGCCGGTGATCCCCGGCGGAGGTACGCTCACAAGCCTGTCGTCAAAGGGAACCAGCCGGGTCGACGCGGCGGGCAATCGATCCAGTACGTGCAGCCGACGATGTGTGGAACAACTCCGGCGACACCGCAACACTGATTCGACGGTCGCCGCAAGGTCGCCGACACCTTTCGCTACAAGGGCGACAAACTGGAAAGGCACGCTGTTGAGCTCGATGGCTCTCCGTACCAGAATTTTCGGGGCTCTCCTCACCCGCATCTCGACGCCGGTGGAGGAAGCCAAGGATTTCGCACAGCTGAGGGCTGACCGTCGAAAGCTGCAGAGCTCGCCGATAGGGCGCTGGGTCTTCGGCTCTGTCGACAAGGGTGTCGAGGTCGAGATCGTTGAGTGGGGAGGGACTCGCCGCGCCATCGTCTACCGTCCCAAGGGCTCGATCGCCCCACTGCCGTGCGTCATCAACTTCCACGGTGGCGGTTGGGTACAGGGCAACCCCGAGCAATCTGGATGGCTTGCAAGCCGGGTCGCCGCGCGCAACAACGTTGTCGTCATATCGCCGGACTATCGGTTGGCACCTGAGGACGTGTTTCCTGCTGGCCCCGAGGATTGTCAGGAGGCGGTTGGATGGGTCGTCAAGAACGCTGACGATCTCGGCATCAGCAGTGAGCGCATTGCGCTGATGGGCGACAGCGCTGGTGCGAACCTTGCCGCCGTGGTCGCACTCCTGGCTCGCAATGCCGGAGGCCCTTCCATTCGTGCGCAGGTGCTCATCTACCCGGGCGTCGAGATGTACGACAAGTGGCCGTCGGAGATCCGGAACGCCGATGCGCCGGTGCTGACTTCGCGCAACATGCGGGCTTTCGCCCACCTTTACCTCGGTGACGCGTACGGAACCGAAGACTTCCGCGCTTCCCCGATCCGCGCGGAGTCGCATGCCGACCTGCCAAAGGCCTTCATCCTCACCGCCGAACATGACCCGCTGCTGGACAACGGTGCCCACTATCGTGACGCACTCGTAGCTGACGGCGTGCCCGTTCGCTATGCGGAGTACCAAGGAGCAATACACGGATTCATGAGCCTGCCGGGCGTCGTACCGGTCGCCAAGCGGGCGCTTGACGACATTGTGGACTTCCTCCGCCAAGCATTGTGACAGTGTCGCTGTCACGTTAGAGTCCACAAGCATGAGCGAGCGCATCAAACGTGATCACTGGCAACGTCAGATCGCTCAACTTGACCCGGAGACCGACTTCGAGGAAATCTCACGGCTCGTGTCCTATCACGAGTTCCCGTGGGACATTCAGCAGTCTTTGAGCTTCGCGCTCTTTCGGACCTACGCGGTGCCGTCAATTGGACAGCTGCTGTACGACACCGGTGAATTCACGACCAACACCCAGCGACGACACGATGACACGGCGTTGGTGCTCGAGTCGGTGCTGGATGAGGGCATGGAGTCACCCAAGGGTCGTTCTGCCGTGCGTCGCATGAACCAGATGCATGGCAGCTACGACATCTCGAACAACGACATGCGATATGTGCTCGCGACATTCGTCGTGATCCCGCAGCGCTGGATTCGTGACTACGGCTGGCGACGGGGAACCGAGATCGAGAAGCTCGCGTCGGTGCGCTACTACCAGCGCATGGGCCAGCTGATGGGCATCACCGACATCCCCGCCGACTTCGAGGAATTCGAAGAGCTGCTCAACGCTTACGAAGTCGAGCACTTCGGCTACGACGACAAGGCGCGGGCAGTCGCCGATGCGACCCTCAAGCTGCTGGTGTCGTTCTATCCGCGGATCTTCGCCAAGGGCACCAATCTGTTCAGCCGGGCCTTGATGGACGCCCATCTGCTCAATGCCTTCGGCTACAAGGTGCCGTCACGGCCGGTGGTCTGGATTGCGCGTGCGAGCCTTCGTATGCGTGGCCGCGTCGTGCGGTTCATGCCGGCCCGGCGCACGCCGCTGCACGCGAACGAGCTCAAACGAGTGAAGTCCTATCCTGGCGGGTTCATCGTCGAGCGGCTCGGCACATTTCCGTCCACCGAGCGAGGCACCGCGGGTTCGAAGGGGACTGAGATGCGCGACAGGTCTGCCATCTCCTGACCGTGTGGACCCGATGTAACTCCGCGTGACTTTTGTGCGGCGCCTCTCGTTGTGACTGCTGGGTATCCGGGAGAGGGAACACATGTCACGAATCTTGCGCCACCGCCATTTCTGGCCCATCTCGATCGCAGTCGTCACGGTCGCGCTCACGGTCGGGACATTTCCCGCGTATGCGGCCTGGACGCAGCAGTTCCATGGCGGCACGACCCCAACGGCCACGTCGACTGTTGTCGATGAGTCCAAACCGCACTCCCACAACGATCCTGCGACCAAGAACTCCATCTCTCGTGCGGCACTTGCCTCAGGCACGTCGGACCCGACGACAGCGCTGGAGTCATTCGCCGGAATGACGGCTGTCGAGGCGCAACGTCTCGAGGCCGACCCAACCCTGATCAAGACTCCATCTCCGGCCGCGCGTGCGGCCGTCCCGAAGGACCGCTACGCGATGGCGGGCGGTTGCTACGCGCTGCAGTCGACGAGCAACGGCAAGTGGGTCACCAAGGCTGGCTTGGGCTACTCGGCGTCGGCCGCGACCATCACCTCAGCTGAGCCGATCCATTTCCAGGCAACAGACCTGGGCACCTATCTGCTGTACGTCAATCCGGAAAAGTTTGTCTCGGTGGGACTTCTCGGAGCAGTCAGTGCTTCGAGCACCCCGTCGGCAAGCGGTGACTGGACCGTCGAGCGAGTTGGTTCGACGTTCACATTCACGTTGCCGTCGAAGAAGACGGCACTCGGGGTCGGCGCAAACGCGACACTGCGCAGCGGCTCGGCCACGCCCTTCGCACTTAAGGTCACGACGGGTTGCGCGGAGTGGCCCGAAGTCAGCGTCAACGTCACGGGCAACCCGTTCGGTGGGAAGACGTCATTTCAGGAGGTACGCGGGTACCTCGACGGACACACCCACGGCATGGCATTTGAGTTCCTCGGCGGTCAGCTGCACTGTGGTCGTCCGTGGTCTCCGTACGGTGTCAAGACCGCCCTCACGGACTGCCCGGACCACACCCTCACGGGCGGCAGCGGCGCTGTCGTCGAGAACTTCCTCAAGGGTGGCGTGCCGGTTGCCCCGCATGACACCGTCGGCTGGCCGACGTTCAAGGACTGGCCCGCACCCAACTCTCTGACCCACGAGGGCACCTACTACAAATGGCTAGAGCGTTCATGGCGCGGAGGCCAGCGCATCCTGGTCAACCTGCTGGTCGAGAACAACCAGCTGTGCACGATCTATCCGCTCAAGCGCAACTCGTGCGACGACATGACATCGATGCGGCTCCAGGCTTCTGACATGCGCAAGCTCGAGCGATACATCGACGCACAGAACGGCGGTCCGGGCAAGGGTTGGTATCGCATCGTCGGCGACCCGTTCGAGGCTCGCCAGGTGATCAACCAGGGAAAGCTTGCCGTGATCATGGGCATGGAGACAAGCGTGCCGTTCGGCTGTTCGACCAAGCTCGGCCAGCCACAGTGCAGTGCGGCACAGATCGACAAGCAGCTCGACGACGTCCATACGATGGGCGTACGCCAGATGGAGCTCGTCAACAAGTTCGACAATGCACTCTCAGGTGTCGCTGGTGACTCAGGCACGATCGGACCGCTCGTGAACGCCGCCAACTTCCTTGAGACCGGGTCCTTCTGGGACATGCGCAAGTGCACCAATCCTGACCCGGAAGTGGCCGACAACGAGCAGCTCGCGGCGCCGACGATCACTCCTGAGCAGGACGCCCTGTTCGGTGCAGTGGCAAGTTTGGCGCTGCCGATCAAGCTGCCGCTCTATCCGGCCGGTCCGCAGTGCAACGCGCGCGGCCTCACGTCGTTGGGTGACCACACGATCGAGGGCTTGGCCAAACGACACATGTTGTTCGACCCTGACCACATGAGCGTCGAAGCTCGCAAGGCATCGCTCGATGTGACTGAACGCCTTGACTACCCCGGGGTGATCTCGAGTCACTCCTGGTCGACGCCCGATGCGTACCCGCGCATCTACAAGGCCGGCGGAATCATCACCCCGTACGCCGGCGACAGCGCGGGATTTGTCACGAAATGGAAGAAGCACCTGACGTGGGCTGACCCGCGCTTCTACTTCGGCATCGGCTACGGCGCTGACATCAACGGGCTCGGCGCGCAGGGCAACCCACGCGGTGCCAATGCACCCAACAAGGTCACCTACCCGTTCACGGGCCTCGGCGGGGTGAAGATCGACAAGCAGGTCAGCGGCCAGCGCGTCTATGACATCAACGTTGACGGCGTCTCGCACTATGGCCTCTACCCGGACTGGATCGAGGACCTCCGCAAACAGGGTGGTGCGGCGATCGCCGATGACATGGCTCGTGGCTCAGAGGCATACCTCGAGATGTGGGAGCGGGCCGAAGGAGTCAGCAACGACGCCTGTCGCGATCCGTTGGCGCTCAAGCCTGACTCGGTGATCAAGTCAATCGGCAAGGGCACGACAGTCAAGAATGTTTTGCTCAAAGCGGGTCAGCCGCACTCGCGTCTCGGTGCCAAGTTCACGTACTGCGCCAAGTCAAGCGCTGGCAAGACGGTTACCCGCACCGTGACCTTCTCGACCAGTGGCACGGTCGCAAAGATCACCTGACCAAGCAAGAAGGGCCGCCCGGACTGAACTGCTCCCCGGAAGTTGGACTGAGAAATTCAGTTCCGACTTCCGGGGAGCAGTTTTATGCGTGCGAGTAGTTCGTTGTCGCTGGCGCAGCGTGAGCAAGCGTTAGCGTTGTTCGAGGCCGATTGGGGTGCGAGTTCCGTCGCGACTCGTCTGGGTGTGAGCCAGTGGGCCGTCAAGGCGATCTATGACCGATGGCGGGTGCGGGGAGGTGCAGCGTTGGTGACCAAGCCGACGAAGCGTTCGTTCTCATTTGAGTTCAAGCGAGATGTGGTGGGTCGTTTCTTGGCGGGCGAGACCAAGATGGATCTGGCCCGAGAGTTCAATTTGTCCTCGCCGAAGTTGATCGACACGTGGGCGCGGAAGTATCGCAATGAGGGCGAGGACGGATTGCGGCCGAAGCGGCGGGGACGTCCTCGGGGGTCTGCGGTTGTGCCCGGTGACATTGGCGAGTTGGAGCAGTTGCGGCGCGAGAACGAGCGGCTGAGAGCTGAGGTCGCCTACTTGGGAAAATTGCGGGCCTTGAGGGCGCAAGAACGACGGTGAAAGTCCACGCTGTCGTCTCTCTCAAGGCTGAGCACCGCTTGGACGTGCTGTTGCAGGTCGCCGGGTTGGCCCGATCGACGTTCTTCTATCACCAGGCTCGACTGGATGACCCAGACCCGCACGCGGATCTGAAGACCGCGATAGCCGAGGTATTCACGAAGAACCACGGCCGATACGGGCATCGTCGTGTTCATCGCGAGCTGGTCAAGATCGGTTGGCAGGTCGCGAAGAAGACCGTGCTGAAGCTGATGCGTCAGCTCGGCCTGGCCTGCCACGTGCGCCGCAAACGCAAATACATGTCCTACCAAGGCCAGACCGGTCAGGTCGCCCCGAACGTCCTGGACCGCGACTTCACCGCGGACGAGCCGAATCAGAAATGGGTCACCGACGTGACCGAGTTCCGTGTCGGTGACAACAAGATCTACCTATCGCCGGTGATGGACTTGTTCGATCGGCAGATCATCGCCTACTCGATTAGCCGCTCACCAAATCTGAAGATGACGAACAGCTCGCTGCGAGATGCGCTCGCAACCCTCGACGACGGGCAGCGCCCGTTGGTGCATTCAGACCAAGGGTTCCAATATCAACACACGTCATGGCGGCGCCTGCTCCACGAAGCGGGCGCGACCCAGTCGATGTCTCGCAAGGGCAACTGCTTCGACAACGCCGTGATCGAGAACTTCTTCGGCCACCTCAAGGAAGAGTGCTTCCACCACGTCAGCTATCTCACCATCGATGCGCTCACCTTGGCGCTGCACGAGTACATCGACTGGTACAACAACCACCGCACCTCCGAAACGCTCGAGGGCCTGAGCCCGGTGCAATACCGGACCCAGACCCTCGCCGCTTAGGCTCTGACTAAGTCAGTCCAACTTCCGGGGACCAGTTCA
>CAZWZC010000004.1:0-9098 GCA_964638755.1 uncultured Aeromicrobium sp.
CGACTACTCGCCGACCGACGGATTCACCACGCTCAACGAGATCTCCTCGATCGGCGCGTTCCTGCTCGGCGCGTCAACGCTGCCGTTCCTGTTCAACGTCTGGAAGTCCCGCACTGGACCCAAGGTCAACCTCGACGATCCGTGGGGCTGGGGTCGATCGCTTGAGTGGGCAACCTCGTCTCCACCGCCGCGCCACAACTTCGTCTCCCTCCCGCGGATCCGCTCTGACAGCCCAGCATTCGATCTTCACCACCCTGAGATCGCCGAGCTGGAGCTCGCCCACAATCCTGGCGAGAACAGTGCATTCGCTGACGCGCCAGACGTGAACGGCAAATCCGAAGCGATCTCTGACGGCAAGAAGAAGGACCGCTGATCCATGAAGACTGAAACGTGGACCATCCTCGGCGTCGGAATCTTCTTTGCACTGACTGCCCCCATCTACTGGGTGCTGAGCAAGGATCCGACGGGAACTACTGCGCTCACCATGACCTTCTTGCTCTGCGCACTCCTGGGGTTCTACCTCGGCGTCGTGGCCAAGCAGATTCCGGATCGCCCGGAGGACCGAAGCGACGGCGAGATTGCCGATGGTGCTGGAGAGCAGGGCTTCTTCCCGCCTTACAGCTGGTGGCCCTTGTTCGCAGCGATGGCGCTCGCCGTGTGTGCCCTCGGAATTGTCTTCGGTTGGTGGCTGTTCATCATCGGTGTGGGCTTCGGCGCGGTCATGGTTTGTGGCTGGATCTTCGAGTACTACCGCGGCGTCCACGCCCACTGATCCACGCTGGCGCGCGGCGTCTGCCTAGACTGTGCAGGTGAGGGAAATACGTCGAATCATCTCGGTAGGCTGTGTCGCCGCATTCGTTCTGTCCGCCTGTTCGCCGGGAGGCGTCAAGGACGTTGTTGCGCCCAAGGACCCGATCGCGATCCAGGCAAACGTGTCCGAGAAGGCCGCAGACGTGCACGTCGACAAGATAGTCAGCGCATCAGCCGAGCACGGCTCGATCACGACCGGCACGCTCACATCGAGCGACGGCAAGGCCACGATCAAGGGCCAAGTTGCTGCCGGCAGGTGGATTGCCATCGAGCGACTTGAGCCCGGTACGGCATACCGCCTGAGCGTCACCGGAAAGGGCGAGGACGGCAAGAACTCGACGTTCACCCGTACCTTCTCCACCCAGAAGCTCACCCTGCAGCAGCAGACCTACCCGTCCGTCGCACCCTTGAAGGGTGAGACTGTCGGCGTCGGGATGCCGATCATCGTGACGTTCGACGTACCAGTCAAGAACCGTGAGCTGTTCGAGCACAACATGAGTGTGCAGTCGACCCCCGCTGTCGAGGGCTCATGGCGCTGGTTCAGCGATCGCGAAGTTCACTATCGTCCCGAGAACTTCTGGCCGGCCGGCGCCAAGGTCAAGGTCGCCCTGCGACTCAACTCCCTGCCGGCAGCTGATGGAATCTACGGCCAGCAGGATCAGGTCATCGACTTCAAGATCGGCCGCAAGGCGGTCAGCACGGTCGACGTGGCCTCGCACCAGTTGACCTACGCGGTCGATGGGAAGATTGTCCGCACGATTCCGGTGACCACCGGCGATGCGAGCCACAAGTCGCGCGAGGGCACGAAGGTGATCATGGAAAAGTTCTCCAGCGTCGACATGGACGCGGCGACGACCGGCGTCGACTCAGAGGATCCCGGCTACTACAACATCAAGGACGTGCGCTGGGCAATGCGGGTGACCAACTCCGGCGAGTTCCTGCATGCCGCCCCGTGGTCAGTCGGATCACAGGGCCGCGCCAACGTGAGTCACGGCTGCACCGGCATGAGCACAGCCAATGCAGCATGGCTCTACAGCCAGTCCCGTCGCGGCGACGTCGTCAAGTTCGTCAACAGCTCGCGTGCCCTTGAGGACCGCAACGGCTGGACCGACTGGAACGTCGCGTGGGACAAGTGGCAGGCGGGGTCGGCGCTCAGCGGCGCCTGAGCCTCCAGGCAGACCACGTGGGTGGCACATTGACATATTGTGCCCGCAGCTCGCGGCGGCGCGCGGGATCGTCGACCGCTGATGAGCTCGACTGATCGATCTCGCCGTCAATGGACCGGAGCGAGCTCGCAAGGAACAACCCATCGCCGGAGTAGCCCTGACCGGGGTCATTGAGCCACTCGCGGAGCCCACCATCCACCACCGCCGAGACCTCGCGCTCAAGTGTCTCGATGGCCACCATGACGTCCTCGTCACAGTGGTCGCACGGGCAGAACCAAGCCACCGACGCCGACTGACCCGCCGTGACGGTGACCCTTGGCGAGGGGTCGAACACGAAGGTCATGGGTGCAGCGATGGGATTCACAGGGATCAGGCGAGTGCGGGTGATGCCGCTGGGATAGGCCGAGTCCTCCCGGCGTACGTCGTAGGTGGTCACGAGGTGCTCGACGATGGCACGCGCCACGTCGGTGAAGGGCTGGAACCGCTCGGGGTGGCGGGTGACGCTGTACGTCTCGTCAGGGCCGTCCCAGTCCAGGTGCGCCCACCTGGTGCCGTAGGCGATGACGCTGCCATGGTCATCGCAGAAGTCCCCGATGATGACAGGCGGACGTGCGTATTCGATCACTGCGGCAACTGTAGAGACAGGAAGGGCCGCACCGCATGAGGTGCGGCCCGTCCTGACACTGGTCGATCAGTGGACGCGGGGTACGCCGGTCTCCGACACACCCACGAACTCGTCGCCGAGCTCGACGGGATGCCCGTCGAGCTCCGCCATGTGTTCGTTGGCGTGGTGCACGTCCTCGACCGTTGGCTTGTCCAGGACGCCATGGTAGTAACGCTTGCGTACCCAGGCTTGGGCCTTGGCCTTGAGGCTGTGGGGCGCCGCAACACCATTCTTGTCCGTCTCGGCGGGGGCTGTGAGCTCCGGAAGCCGATCATGGGTCGTGAGCGCGTACTGGCGGGTCGGATCGAGCGGCGCGTGACGTTCCGAGAACCCGCCATCAGGCGAACGTTCAATGACACCGGTCTCGTAACCGTGCAGGATCTTGTTGGCATCCTGACGTTGCAGACCGATGCAGATCCGTTTTGTCACGTGGTAGGCGATGACCGGCAGGATGAACAGCCCGAATCGCAACGTCCACGTGATCACGAAGATGTCGAGGTGCAGTCGGGTGGCGATGATGTCGTTGCCACCGGCGATCCAGAGCACCGCGTAGGCCGTCATTCCGGCGACACCGAGAGCCGTGCGGGTCGGCGCGTTGCGCGGGCGGTCGAGGAGGTGATGCTCCTTCTTGTCACCTGTCATCCACTGCTCGACGAACGGCCAGATGCCCAACACCGTGAAGAGGAGCGTCATCGCACCCACTGCGGGTATGAAGACGTTCATGCTCCACGTGTAGTTGAGCAGGTTGAACTCGAGGTCGGGCATCAGTCGTACGGCGCCCTCGGAGAAGCCCATGTACCAGTCAGGCTGAGACCCCGCCGTGACTTCTGACGGGTTGTAGGGGCCATAGGCCCAGATCGGGTTGATCTGCAGGATGGCACCCATGAGGGCCGTGAAGCCGAACACGACGAAGAAGAAGCCGCCGGCCTTGGCCGCATAGACAGGGAGCATCGGGTAGCCGACGACGTTCTTCTCTGTACGTCCGGGGCCAGGCCACTGGGTGTGCTTGTGGTAGACGAGCAAAAGCATGTGCGCGCCGATGAGACCGAGCAGCAGGGCAGGAATCAGCAGGATGTGAGCCATGTAGAGCCGAGGGATGATCTCGTCGCCGGGGAACTCTCCGCCGAACATGAAGTACTCGAGGTAGGAGCCAACCAGCGGGATCGACCGCAGCAGGCCGTCAACGAACCGTAGACCCGTCCCCGAAAGCAGGTCATCGGGGAGCGAGTAGCCCGCGAAACCTTCGACCAAGCCCATGGACAGCAGGCCAACACCGATCAGCCAGTTGATTTCGCGCGGCTTGCGGTAGGCGCCGGTGAAGAACACGCGGAGCATGTGCAGGATCATCGCCGCAACGAACAAGGCAGCAGCCCAATGGTGGATCTGCCGCATCAGCAGACCGCCTCGAATGTCGAACGAGATGTCGAGCGTCGAGGCGTAGGCCTGTGACATCTCAAGACCCTTCAGCGGCGCGTAGGAGCCGTTGTAGGTGACCTCGCCCATACTGGGCTGGAACCAGAACGTCAGAAACACTCCGGTGAGGAGAAGCACGACAAAGCTCCACAGCGCGATCTCGCCGAGCATGAACGACCAGTGCTCAGGAAAGACCTTGCGGAGGTTCTTCTTGGCGAGACCGGCAAGGCCGAGGCGTTCATCCAGCCATTCGACTGGGCCGCCAGCCTTCTTGCCCACGCCGGAGTCCTCGATGTTGGTGTATTCGACGTCAGTGCTCATGCCGCCACCTCCACAGAGAAGAAAACTCGCTCGCCGATGCTCATGACTTCTTGTCCAACTTCTTCTGGTCACGCGCGAGCTCGGGATAGCTCGGGCCCACGATGTGGGGGAAGTCGCTGACAGCGATGAGGTAGCCCTCGCCATCGATTGCCAGCGGCAGTTGCGGAAGTGCCCGGTGCGCCGGGCCGAAGATGACCTTGCCATTGTCAGCGAGGTCGAATGTCGACTGGTGGCACGGGCAGAGGACGTGATGTGTCTGCTGTTCGTACAGGCTGATAGGGCAGCCGACGTGCGTACAGATCTTGGAGTAGCAGAGGATGCCGTCGATGCCCCAGTTCTCGCGCCCCTTGGCAGCGGTGATGTCCTCGGGGCGCATGCGTACGACGATGACAGCGGCCTTGGACTTGGCCTGCAGCAGTTCCTTGCCGTGCAGGACGCGCTCGCCTTCGGCGTCCGTCTCGTACATGATCGCGGGCTCGGCGTTGACCAGAGCGCCGACCTCGAGGTCGGACGGTTTGATCGGCGTGCCGGAGACGTCATTCACGACTCGCATGCCCTTCTTCCAAACCGTGTTGCGCTGGTCGTGGGGGAGCGGGCCAAGGTCGCCGAGCAGAATGACGGCCGGCAGGCCGAGGGCACCCATGGCGCCGAGAAGGCTGTTGCGGATCAGCGGACGCCGGCCGATCGCTGACTCCTCGATGCCCTTGTTGAGGTCCTCGAGAACAGCTTTGCGGTCCTCGGGATCTGATGCTGACGGGTGGCGCATCTCGATGATCTCGTGGTCACCCATGAGCTTCTTGGCCCACTGGATGATGCCAGTGCCCATGAGAAGGAGCGCGCCGCCAAGCGTGGCTCCGAGCGTGAAGTTCATGGCGGACCAGCCCAGGAATGTCTGATCCTTGTCAATCGTGACGTAGGCGACGCAGAAACCGAGAAGCAGAACCGTCGCGATGGCGAACATCGCGGAGATCTG
Source organism: uncultured Aeromicrobium sp. (assembly GCA_964638755.1). Taxonomy (GTDB): domain Bacteria; phylum Actinomycetota; class Actinomycetes; order Propionibacteriales; family Nocardioidaceae; genus Aeromicrobium. The sequence continues at coordinate 5,348 of CAZWZC010000004.1, forward strand.
GCGCTCAGTTCGACGTGCCATTGTCGGGTCGACATCTTGCGGACGCTCCTGGTGAACGGCCAGACCCGGGTTCTCGATCGGCTCAGTCACCTCGAGGCGGTCTATCGCATCGGTCATTCCGACACCTCCGTTGAGGAGAAGGAACGGTACGGAGGCGTCGGAATGACAGCCTCAGTGTTCGCTCGCTGGCGCTCGCTCATTTCTTCTTCACCCTCGCTCCGTGCGCGCCGATCCAGATGGCGAAACCTACGAGCCCACCGATGCCGATGACCCAGGTGAACACACCGTCAACCACAGGACCGTGTCCGCCGCCACCGAGTCCGCCGTAATCAGGCTGTGACTGGAGCTTCTTGATGTAGGCGATGACATTCTTCTTGTCTTCAGGCGTGATGACCGTGTCGGCGAAGACAGGCATCTGCTGAGGCCCGGTCGTCATTGCCTCGTAGATGTGCTGAGCGCTGACGTCCTTGAGCGAGGGCGCATAGCGCCCGCTCGGCAGGGCGCCACCGGCGCCGACCGAGTTGTGGCACGCCGTGCAGTTCGTGCGGAAGAACTCGCCACCTTCGCGAAGACCGTCTGTTGTGACGGACTTGTAGTCAAGGTATTCGCTCTCGGGAATTGCGGGACCGGGAGCCAGCGAGGCGATGAACGCCGCGAGCTCAGCGGTCTCTTCCTTGGTGTATTCGGGGTTCTTGCGCGGGGCCTGCGGTCCGGCCTGCGCCAGAGGCATGCGGCCCGTGCCGACCTGGAAGTCCACCGCTGCAGCACCGACGCCGACCAGAGTCGGGCCGTAGTTGCCGTCACGTTTCGTCTGGATGCCTTCGGCGTTCTTGCCGTGGCAGCTCGCGCAGCCGATGAGGAACAGCTGGCGTCCGGCCTCGACGTCGCGAGCGGACGCCTCCTCTGCCGTGGCGGGCCTCGGTGCGAACGCGGCATACATGCCACCCGCGACGACGAGCCCCATGAGGAGCACGACGAATCCAGCGAGGGGATGCCGGCGTCTGGTCGACAGTTTCCGCACCGAGAACCTCATTCCTAGGAGACAGCTTCAGCGTACCGACGGTTGGTGACGAAAGTTTTAGTGAGGTCTACCTTCATTGGAGTAGGTAGATCGTCGCGAACAGGCCGACCCACACGATGTCGACGAAGTGCCAGTAGTAGGACACGACAATCGCTGAGATGGCTTGCTCATGGGTGAACTTGCGGGCAACAAAGGTCCGGCCAATGACCAGCAGGAATGCGATCAGGCCGCCGATGACATGCAGGCCGTGGAATCCCGTGGCGAGGTAGAACAAGCTGCCATAGGGCGAGCTGGAGATCGTGATGTGCTCGGTGACGAGTGTCGCGTACTCGGTCGCCTGACCGGCGACGAAGACAGCGCCCATGAAATAGGTGAGGACGAACCACTCGCGCATGCCCCACTTGCCGAGCTGCCAGAGCTTGCCGCTTCGGCCGGGTTTGCCTCGCTCGGCGGCGAACACTCCGAACTGGCAGGTCACGGAGGACAGCACCAGGATCGTGGTGTTGACGGCCGCATACGGGAGGTCGAGCTTGTCGGTCTCCTGCGCCCACAGCGCGGGGGAGATGTTGCGGATCGTGAAGTACGCCGCGAACAATCCCGCGAAGAACATGAGCTCGCTGGAGAGCCAGACAATCGTGCCCACGGTCACCATGGACGGACGGCCTTCCTGGCCGTGAAGTCGTGAAGCTGGAATCACCGATGTAGTCGCCACGCGAACATCATATGTACGATCGTCCCGTGAGTGAGCACAAGCCCCTACGTGTCCTGGTTTACAGCGACGATCGTGACGTCCGCGCCGCCGTGATCTCGGCGCTCGGCGCGCGTCCTCACCCCGACCTTCCGCCCTTTGAATATCTCGAGGTGGCGACCGAGCCGGTGGTGTTCCAGCACCTCGATGACGCCCGGGCTGATCTGGTGATCCTCGATGGCGAGGCGGCACCGGCTGGTGGCATGGGCATTGCGCGGCAGATGAAGGACGAGATCTTCAACGCACCTCCGGTCCTCGTGATCACCGGTCGTCCGCAGGACGCGTGGCTGGCCACGTGGTCACGCGCCGAAGCGGTCGTCGCGCAGCCGCTTGACCCGATCCACCTTGCCGAGGTCGTCATTGATCTCGCCCGTGGCTTGCTCCAACCCGGCTGACACGCATGTCCATGACATGGCCTGACGTTCTGTCGGCACTGGTTGCGGGTCAAGATCTCGACTCAGCGTCCACAACGTGGGCCATGGAAGAGATCCTCTCCGGCAATGCAACCCCGACTCAAATCGCTGGATTCGCGATCGGCCTGCGCAGCAAGGGCGAGACGCTCGCCGAGGTGCAAGGGCTTGTCCAGTCGATGTACAACCATGCCGCGCCCCTGACTGTCGAGGGCCGTGTCGTCGACATTGTTGGCACCGGTGGTGACCGCGCCAAGACCGTCAACATCTCGACGATGTCTGCTGTCGTGATCGCCGGTGCCGGCATTCCGGTGGTCAAGCACGGCAACCGTGCGGCTTCGAGTGCCAGCGGGTCGGCCGACGTGCTTGAGCAGCTCGGCGTACGACTCGACGTCCCGGCGACGCGAATTGTCGACGTCCTGCAGGCGACTGGCATCACGTTCTGCTTCGCACCGGTGTTTCACGCGTCATTTCGGTTCACTGCGGTTCCTCGCCGCGAGTTGGGTATCCCAACGGTGTTCAACTTCCTGGGTCCGTTGACCAACCCTGCACGCCCGGCGGCAATGGCGGTCGGCGTCGCCGATGCCCGCATGGCTCCGCTGATGGCCGGTGTGCTCGGTGCTCGAGGTGCTGACTCCGTTGTATTCCGCGGCGACGACGGGCTTGACGAGATCACCACGACGACGACTACGAAGGCCTGGATCGCCGACGGGGCGACGGGATCGGTGACCGAGGAGTCGATCGATCCGCGTGCGTTTGGCTTCGAGTGCACGCCGGGCGATGAGCTGACCGGCGGGGACGCAGCGTTCAACGCGAAGGTGTTCGAGCGGATTCTGGCCGGCGAGCAGTCGTCGGTACGAACCGCGGTCCTGCTCAACGCGGGCGCCGGCATCGCGGTGCACGAGGCAGCAGGCGGTGATCTCGAGTCGCGCTTGCAGTCCGGCATCGATCGCGCTGCCGAGTCGATCGACTCTGGGTCAGCTGCAAGGCTGCTCGACAACTGGGCCAGGACAACCCAGACCCTGGTCTAACAGCCAGCGGTGGGAATCCCGCGAGGTGATGGCTCGCTGAGGGCCTAGGACTACGCTCGTCGAGTGATCACCGCAATCGTCTTCATCCAGGCCGACGTCTCACGCATCTCGCAGACCGCTGAGCACATCGCGGACATCGATGGTGTCAGCGAGGTCTACTCGGTGACTGGCGATCTCGATCTCCTCGCCATGGTCCGCGTCCGCGAGGTCGACGACGTCGCAAGAGTCGTTGCCGACCAACTCAACAAGGTTGACGGCGTGCTCTCGACACAGACGCAGATCGCCTTCCAGACCTTCAGCCAGCACGATCTCGAGTCCGCTTTCTCGATCGGGCTGTAGCTGCGTTCGCGGGCGAGTGCTTTGCGCTGGGATCTTGCGGTGCATGTCCGCTCACCAACGCTCACGAGAGAGTTGTTGACCATCGACAAGCACGTCACCGAGTCATCGCATGTTGCGCTCGAAGCTCGTCGACGGTCAACAACTCGCTCCTGAGCTCGGCGCCCTGCCGCTGAGAGTTCCTAGTACCTCGCGGCGATGGGTT
>CAZWZC010000004.1:9198-57141 GCA_964638755.1 uncultured Aeromicrobium sp.
ACCTCGCGGCGATGGGTTGGGCAACCTTGCAGTTCGCGGTGCCCTTCCGCAGCGGGTTCTAGCCCGGTCGCTGGAGGTCCTGCCATCGGGCGTCCGCGACCTCGAACGGCACCAGGTGGCGCGCACCGCTCTGTAGCGAGGTGTGCCACGTGCCGCGCACCATCCTGACGCCGTCAGATTCGAGCCAGCGCAGGAGACACTCGGTCTCCTCGACCGTCGCCGCGGGAACCGGCCCGTACCCCGGCGACACGGTCTCTGCTGTTGCGAGCAGTGCGTCCACCCATCCCGACGGATGCAGGCCGCGAGGAAGGAGCCCCGCCGCGACAAGCCGGCCGAAACGTATGGCGTGGACCTCCCAGCCGTCGGGATGCGGCGCGGCCGCGACGAGCTCGGCCTGACTGGTGAGCTCGCGGAGTCGCTGGGTGCGGACCGTCGCTCGCAGGAACGACGTCAGCCGGTCGCGCCACACCGCGGCCTCCTCGAATCTCTCGCTGCGGGCGAGGTGGAGCATATGAAAGCGCACGGCAGCGACGAGCTCCTCTGGGTCACCGACCATCGCGCGGCGGACCCGGTCGACCTCAGCGGCATAAACCTCGATGTCGGCTGAACCGTCGCACGGAGACAGGCAGTGACCCATCTCGGCCAGGGCGCACGGTGAGGTGCGGGACACGAGCGCCAGCCGAGGCGTGCATTGTCGGATACGGAACGAGTCATGCAAGGCGGCAAGGGCCCCGTCAGCGGCCTGACGGCCACGGAACGGCCCGATGTACTCGGCGTCGTCGTCAAGGACCACTCGTACTATCGACAGTCGTGGCCAGTGCTCCCGCGTCAACTTGAGCCAGGTGAGCTTGTCGGGGAACTTTGACCGCCGGTTGAACGGTGGACGGTGTCTGCCGATCAGACGGAGCTCACGGACCTGGGCTTCGAGCGCTGTCGCGCACACGATGCCTTCGATGCGTTGAGCCAGCATCACCATCTGACCCATCCGCGTGCGGGTCTCCGCCTTGGTGAAGTAGGTCCGGGTCCGGGTGCGCAGGTTGCGCGACGTGCCGATGTAGAGAGGTTCATCCTTTGAGTCGCGGAACACATAGACACCCGGCGCCGCCGGCAGGTGGTCAGCGAGATGGCGTTTCTTGCGCTGCTCGGGGGTGACCTTGGACGTGTAGGTCGACACTTCCTCGAGCGTCGTCACCCCGAGGTTGCCGAGGCGCTCGAACAACCCGTGCAGCACGTCGACCGTCGCCAGGGCGTCAGAAAGCGCCCGGTGGTTGGGCGTCGTGGTGGCGTGGAACTTCATGGCCAGTGTCGAGAGCTTGCAGTTGGGCACCTCGTCACGCGTCAGCGCCCGCCTAGCCAGGGTCGCGGTGTCGAGTACCTCGAATCCTGGCCACGGTATGCCGAGCTCGCGGCTGAAGTGCTTGAGGAAACCCACGTCGAATGGTGCGTTGTGCGCCACCAAGACGCTTCCGTGGGCGAACTCCAAGAAGCTGGGCAGCACCTCGGCGACACGAGGAGCATGGACGACCATCTGGTTGGTGATGCCGGTCAGCACGGTGATGAACGCCGGAATGTGATCGTCGGGGTTGACCAATGACTGGAACTCACCGAGCACCTCTCCGCCGCACACCTTGACTGCGCCGAACTCGGTGATCTTTGAGCCTGCCGCGGCCGAACCACCAGTTGTCTCAAGGTCGACGACACAGAACGTGGTGGACGACAGGGAGCGCCCGAGCTCGTCGAATGTTCCTTGGACTTCCAGCACGCCGCAAACGCTAGGCGCCGCCACAGACATACGTCGGGATCCGCGGCATGTCGGCGGTTCTGTCCGAGGTCATCCCTAACCTCATACGTGTACTCGTCATCGGGCGGGTTCCACAGCAGCACAGGAGGTGCCGACATGCATGATCAATCACCCACCGACTCCGTAGTCGTCGACTGCGATCAGTGTCTCGTGCGCAGCACCGGCGCTTGCGGCGACTGCATCGTCACGGTCCTGCTCGGCGCTCCTCCGGCTGGCATCGAGATCGACGCACAGGAGATGGCCGCCCTCGAGGTGCTGGCCGATGCCGGATGCGTGCCCCCGCTCCGCCTGGTCACACCGGTGCAGGGACCGGAGACACAGGCCGTCTGACCGCATGTCAGGTTGATCTGGTGCGGCCCGCCGCCTAGAGTGGGGCTCTGTGCGTCCGGTGAACGGCGGCCCTCCAGGTCGGCGTCGGACGTACCGCCTAATCGTCACAGCGTTGGCCTTGAGTCATTTGGGGCAAACTGAGACGAACCGGGGACCCACGTTTGTGGGGTGAATCGGATCCGTTTGCGCGGACCGTAGGGCAGACCTTGGCCCGAACCCGTCAGCTCACCCGGTAGGCGTCGAGGGTAGGAGTTCTCTGCGTGCCAGTGTCACGTCATCGACCGCGTTACCGCAAGTTGGTCGCGGTGTCATCCCTGGCCTTGGTGGGTGCGCTGTTTGCGTTCCCGTCGGCGCAAGCTGAGCCAGCACCGACCGCCAAGAGCGTCGAGGCAGCGCTTCATAAGATCGAGGCGATGAACGAGCAGGTCAACCAGATCGGGGTACGCGCCAAGCAGACCCAGAACGAGATTGACGACCTCAGCGACGACATCTCCAAGAGCCTTGGTGCCTACAACGAGCAGAAGGATCAGCTCAGCGCAGCCATCGTCCAGCAGCAGATGGATGCTCCGCTCGGCCCCACCGTCAACCTCTTCGGCAGCGGCGACCCCGAACACTTTCTCGCCGGACTCGGTGCCGTACAAGCTCTCAACAGCACCAGGGCCGATGCCCTCGAGCAGTTCGGCGAGTCGAGCAAGGTTCTCAAGAACCGCCGAGCCCAGCTCGAGGACCGCAAGGCCGAGCTGAAGGATGCCAAGAAGAACGCTTCCGCCAAACGGGAGACGATCCGTAAGAAGTATGAGGCTGTCAAGGCACAGCTCGCGCAGCTCAGTGCCGAGGAGCAGGCGCAGCTCGACGGTTCGATGGATCTCGACTTTGAGCCGGTGGCCACGGGGCGCGCGCAGAAGGCCATCAATTTCGCACTTGCGCAGCTCGGTGAACCGTATGGCTGGGGAGGCACAGGGCCAAACCGCTGGGACTGCTCGGGTCTGGTGATGAAGTCATGGGCCGCCGCTGGAATTTCACTGCCCCGCGTCGTCGGCCCGCAGTACGGCGCCACAAAGCACATCTCGCGAAGCCAGCTGCAGCCGGGCGATCTCGTCTTCTATGGCGGCATGTCACACGTTGGGATGTACCTCGGCAAGGGACGAGTCATTCACGCCCCTCGCCCGGGTCGAAGTGTTGAAATCACCGGTCTGGGAAGCTTCAGCAAGTTTGGCCGGGTTGGCTGACGTCGTTCGCCGACGCCTGTCGCCGAATGTCTTAGCTGTGCTGATCCTTGTCCTGCTGGGTGCGGCACTGCTCCTGTGGCAACGTCCGTGGGAGTCGCCGTCGTCTGACGTAGTCGTCGAGGTGCCCGCCAATGCTGGCGCGATCCTGACGCAGCAGTTCCGGGAGCTGTCGGATGCAGGCACGGAATCGGACTTCACCAAAGCCGCGGGATCAACTGACACCGCACACACGGTTGCGCGCAACGCGTGGCGCGCCCGAGAGGCGCTGGGTGCGAGCGAGGTCCGGCTGCGCTACATCACCGGTGGTGACGTACCTGATCGCTCAGACGGCTCGACCCAGGCGGATGTCGAGGTGAGCTGGACTGCCGGAACCGGATCAGGTCTCGACGACGGGTCACGCTCGTCGACCGTCAAGATCCGACTCGACCCGCAGGCTGACGGCACGTTCGCCCTCCGCAGCGTCAAGTCCACCTCTGGTGCTGTCCCGCTCTGGCTGGCCGGGGACGTGGCAGTCCACAAGCAGGACGGCACCGTCGTCATCACAGTCGACGGCGGCGACACTGATCATCAGATCGACACCATGACGGTGAAGGCGAAAGCTGCCGTTGAAGAGGTTGTCCGGGCCGATGGCACGGTTGTGGTGATCGCCCCCCACACCCAGTCGCAGATGGCGCAGCTGGTCGGCCGCAAGGTTGTCGACATCAGCCAGATCGCCGCTGTCACCACCAACCTTGACGCAAGCAGCGGAACGGCTGTTGGCACCGTGATTCTGGTCAACCCCGCGGTGTTCCGGTTGATGGATCGGCGCGCGGCCCAGGTTGTCCTCAGCCACGAGGCGACGCACCTGTTGACATCGGCAGTCGGCACGCCGGCCGAGACATGGGTCGTCGAAGGGTTTGCCGACTTTGTCGCTCTCCACGACGATGAATCCTCCTTGCTTCTCAGTGCTGGTCAGGCGCTGAACGAGGTCAAGTCGGGCGGGCCACCAAAGCGATTGCCCACGCCAGCGGACTTCGCCGCCACGTCGCACGGGCTCGGTGCCGTCTACGAGTCGGCGTGGATGGTTTTTCGAATGCTCGCAGAGTCGCACAGTGACAAAGAGATCGTCGCGTTCTACAAGAACGTGCTTGGCGGTACGCCTCTGCGAACTGCCCTTTCGACATCGTTCGGGCTCACGGTCGAGGAGCTGACAGCTGACTGGCGGAACTATCTGGTGAAGAGCGCCTCGATCGTGTCGTGAAAATCGCGGGTGACCACATTGCGCTTGACCTTGAACGTCGGTGTCAGATAGCCATTCGCCTCGGTCCAGTCGTCCGCCATGATCCTGAACTTGCGAATCGACTCGGCCTGCGACACCTGTGAGTTGGCGTCGTCGATCGCCTTCTGGATCTCGGTCTTCAGCTCGGGGTCTTTGAGGCTTCCGGTCCACGCCTCGGTATCGATCGTGATGAGGGCCGCAATGAACGGCTTGCCGTCGCCAACGACGAGACATTGGCTGACGTACGGGTTGGCGCGTACACGTTCCTCAAGCACCGCTGGCGCGACGTTCTTGCCACCGGCGGTGACGATCACCTCTTTGCGGCGACCCGTGATGCGTACGTATCCGTCGGCGTCGACCTCACCGAGGTCGCCGGTGGAAAACCATCCGTCCGCGTCGAGCGCCTCAGCCGTCGCCTCGTCGTTGTTCCAATAGCCGGTGAATACCTGCGGGCCACGAAAGCTCAGTTCGCCGTCGTCGGCGACGCGAACCTCAGTGCCTGGCATCGGTCGACCTACCGTGCCGACGCGCTGGTCGTGTGGGGTGTTGACGCAGAGGGCCGCAGTTGTCTCGGTCAGTCCGTAGCCTTCGAGTACTGGGACGCCGATGCCACGATAAAAGTGTGCCAGCCGGTCGCCGAGCGGTGCCCCACCGGAGATGGCCCACTGTGCCCTGCCGCCCAGAGCTTCACGGATCTTGCCGTAGACCAAGCTGTCGAATATCTTGTGCTGCCCTCGCAGCACGACTCCGGGACCGCCACTGTCGAGCGCCTTGCTATAGGCGATTGCGGTCTGGGCGGCACGGTCGAACACCTTGCCACGCCCGTTCGCGTACGCCTTGGTGCTCGCGGAGTTGAACACCTTCTCGAACACCCGGGGGACCGCGAGCACGAAGGTCGGCTGGAAATCACCGAGGTGCCGGGGGAGATCCTTGATGTCGGCGGTGTGTCCGATCTTGACGCCGCTGCGGATCGAGCCTACGGGGATGATGCGGGCGAAGACATGAGCCAACGGCAGGAACAGCAACGTTGAGGCATTCTTTGCATCGAACAACTCGGGCAACTGCTGAATTGCGGCGTCCAGCTCGGCACGGAAGTTGCCGTGTGTGAGCTTGCACCCCTTGGGTTTGCCGGTCGTGCCTGACGTATAGATTAGGGTCGCCAGCGTCTCGCTGGTCAGCGCTGAACGACGTTCCTCGAGGTCGGCGTCGCTCACGTTCGCGCCGCCAGTCACGATCTCGTCGATGCCACCTGCGTCGATGCACCACACGTGCTCGAGACCGGTCGCCCGAGCCTCCTTGACATTGGCCACGTGTGCGTCTGTCTCGACCACTGCAGCAACGGCGCCGGAGTCTTGCAGGATCCAGGCGATCTGGGCGACGGATGACGTCTCGTAGACCGGCACAGTGACGGCACCGATCCACCAGATGGCGTAATCGGCGACGGTCCACTCGTAGCGCGTCTTGGACAGGATCACGACGCGATCGCCCGCTGCGACCCCGGCAGCCATGAGCCCCTTGGCGAAGCTCACGACCTGGCCGTGGAATGCGCCAAGCGTGACATCCTGCCAATAGCCGTCAACCTGTCGCGCGAGGGCGACGTCGTCGTGGTGGTCATGAAGCCGGTCGAGGACGTCCTCGGAGAGGTTGCCCGGATCGATGGAATGCTGGCGCTCACTCACGTATGGCACGCTACCGTCACACGCGCTCGGGCGTCACGCGGGAGAGCTGCCCCGTACGGGGCGGCGCGGCTTGAACCACTAGCATGGGAAAACACGATTCAGACCGGCAAGGAGGGGTGATGGCGCGGACCACGAGCGACATCATCATCGACGCTCCAGCGGGACGCATCATGGATGTCATTGCCGATTTCGGTGCGTACCCGGATTGGGCGACGGGGGTGAAGATCGCAGACATCGTCGCGGGTTCGCAGAGCGGTCGCGCAGAGCGAGTTCGCTTCATTCTCGATGCTGCACCGATCCGTGACGAGTACGAGCTTGGCTACACGTGGGACGGCGACCGTGCCGTCTCGTGGAGCCTCACCGAGCCGGGCAAGATGCTGACCTCGATGGACGGCATGTACGTTCTCGAGCCCGTCGACATGGCGCAGACCAAGGTGACCTACCAGCTGGCCGTAGACGTGTCAGTGCCGCTGCTCGGCATGCTCAAGCGCAAGGCAGAGAAGGTCATCATCGACACCGCACTCAAGGGTTTGAAGAAACAGGTCGAGGCGCTGTGAGCGAGAGCGAGCCAGTCGGTTCGGTGTCTGAGGAGGCGTTCAAGCTGTTTCGTGCCTTGAGCTCGTCCGCGACTGAGGCGACAGCGGATGAGCCCCACTCCTGCAACACGCCGTGGTGCCCGGTGTGTCAGGTGGTTGGGCTCGTGCGGGACAACCCCGATGCGGTGGCTCAGGTATCTGCATCCGCGGTTGCGTTCGCGAAGTCGCTGCGTGACCTGGTTGACTCGGTCATCCCCCCAGGCACCGCGCCATCAGGGGATGAGAACGCATGACTTTCGCGATTGGCGTCGACATTGGTGGCACGAAGATCGCCGCAGGGCTCGTCACTGACTCCGGTGAGCTGATCAAGCGGGAGAGCGAGCCGACTCCCGACGACTCGACCAAGATTCCAGCAATCGTCGCTGACCTCGCCGAGCACCTTGCAGGCGACGAGAAGATCGTCGGCATCGGCATCGGAGCCGCGGGGTTCACCAGTTCTGACCGTAGAACCGTGCGATTCGCACCCAACATTGATTGGATCGACGAACCGCTCGCCGAGCACATTTCCGCACTCGTCGATCTTCCAGTCGTCGTTGAGAATGACGCCAACGCTGCGGCTTGGGGGGAGTTCACCTTCGGCGCCGGTGAGGACACCGACGACCTCCTGCTCGTCACCGTCGGCACAGGTGTCGGTGGTGGCATCGTGCACCACGGCCAGCTGTATCGCGGCGGCTTTGGTATTGCAGCTGAGATCGGCCACATGCGGATTGTCCCCGACGGAGTCGCATGCGGCTGCGGTCAGCGCGGATGCTTCGAGCAGTACGCCAGCGGCAGCGCGCTCGTGCGCAATGCCCGCGAACGCGTCACAAACGGCGATCCCGGGACCGCGGCCCTCAAGGCGCTGGCTGACGGCGACCTCAGCAAGATCACCGGCCCTGCACTCACGGACTTGGCTCACGACGGTGACGTGCTCTCGATCGAGCTGCTCGCCGAGCTCGGACACCGGATCGGCGAGGGATTGGCGATCCTGGCGTCGATCCTCGACCCGCGTGTCATCGCGATCGGAGGCGGAGTCGCGGGCGCCGGCGACCTCCTGCTCGGCCCTGTGGTCGAGTCGTTTGAGACGCACCTGCCAGCTCGTTCTCACCGCCCAGAGGCTGAGGTGAGGCTCGCGGCACTGGGCAATGCGGCCGGCATCATCGGTGCTGCAGACCTGTCGAGCACAGGGTCGTCAAGTGGCTAGCCACAACTGATGGCCGACAAGCTGGCGATCGGTATCGACATCGGCGGCACCAAGATCGCTGCCGGCGTCGTCGATGAGGACGGCCACATCCTCGCCCGGCTCAAACGCGAGACCCCGACCACTGAGGCGCTGGCAGTGATCGACGCCATTGCGGAGATCACCGAGGAGTTTCGTCGCGAGCACCACATCACGGCAGTGGGTATCGGAGCTGCAGGATTCGTCGACGCAACCCAGTCGACGGTGCTGTTCGCCCCCCACCTCGCCTGGCGCAACGAACCTCTGCGTGACTCGGTTGCCCGGCGAACGGGTCTGCCCGTGATGGTTGACAACGATGCAAACGCCAGCGGCTGGGCAGAATGGCGCTTCGGCGCGGCGCAGGGGGAAGCCGACCTGGTGCTCATCACGCTCGGTACCGGCATCGGTGGAGCGTTGGTGATCGATGGCCAGCCCTATCGCGGCAAGTTCGGAATCGCTGGCGAGTTCGGCCACATGCAGGTCGTCCCAGACGGTCGACCGTGCGAGTGTGGCAACCGAGGATGTTGGGAGCAGTACGCCAGCGGACGCGTCCTGACCCGCCGAGCCAGAGAAGCCGCGTCCGACGGCACCGTCTTCGGCAAGACGATGTTGGCCGACACTGACGGTGATGCGAAGCGCATCGAGGGTTCACTGGTGAGTCGACACGCCGACAAAGGCAACGCCGAGGCAATCGAGTGGATAGCAGAAGTCGGTGACTGGCTGGGTGTTGGCATCGCCAATCTTGCCGCGGCGCTTGACCCTGGGTTGTTCGTGATCGGAGGGGGAGTCAGCGATGCAGGGGCTCTGCTGATCGAGCCTGCGAGGGCAGCGTACAGCCGAACGCTGACCGGCCGCGGCTATCGAGCTGAGGCGCGGATCGTACGTGCGCACCTCGGGCCTGAGGCAGGTCTCATCGGCGCAGCGGACATGGCTCGCCTCACAGCACGGCGCCGTCGTCCGGCCAATCCGGGCGCGAGGGTCCGTGCTCGGGCAACTGTGAGACCAGGTAGATCGCCGCGGCGACGAAAATGAGCACGGCTCCGGCGAGGATCGGCCGGGGCAGGATCTCACCGATCATTGTGAAGACGACCAGCAGGAGCGGAGCACCGGCAAGAGCGATCCACGCCACGGCAGTCCCTCGGCTCTTGGGTCGTAGCGGTGTGGGCTCGACCTTGCGGTAGAACGGCTCTTCAGGTTCGACAGGCTCGGTGTCGTCTGACCAAACCAGCGATGGAGACTCCGCTGGCGTGGGCTCGGGCGCCTCGTCGGGAAACACGAGGTCAAGTTCGAGTCCTTCGACGATCTTGTCGAAGTCGTCGCGCTCAGTCACGCAGCCACCGCCTTTCGCCAGGCACGGCGGGGGTCAACGGCGCGCGCCGATCGTCGATAGTTCATTGGCGTGTGCTCATTACCGGATCTTCCCGACATGCTCACTGATGAATGCCGAGGTGCGATCGAAGATCAACGGGGCGTCGTTGTCGAGCGTGGCAACGTGGAAGCTGTCCTTGAGCTCGACGAAGTCCTTCACGGTGGACGAGACTCCGGCAAGGATCAGGTCCTTGGACGTGATGTCGACGACGTGATCATCGTCGGAGCGGAACAGGATCAACGGCTGGGTGACCTTGGCGAGGTTGGCGCGTACGTCCTTCCACATTTTCAGCTGGGAGGCGAGAGCCTTGAGCGGCGTCTTGTCGTAGCCGACCTCGTCACCGTCGGCCTTCTTGATGTCGTTGCCGATGCCGGGCATGGCTGGGACGACCCACTGCAGGGCTGGTACGAGCTTGATGTCGAAGCGCGCGACGTTGACAGCAGGGTTGACAAGCACGAGTGCATCGACGTCGTCGGGCCTTTGCTGGGCAAGGCGAAGCGCGAGGCACCCGCCCATTGAGAGCCCGGCAACGACGACCTTGTCGCACGTGCCCTGAAGGTCGGTGAGAGCCGTGTCGAGCTCGCCGTACCAGTCTTCCCATCGGGTACGGTTCATGTCCTTCCACGTCGTGCCATGTCCTGGCAGTCGTGGGACCCGCACGGCGTAGCCCTGCTCGGCGAGCTGCTTGCCCCACGGGATCATTGATGCGGGCGAACCGGTGAATCCGTGGCTGAGGAGGACGCCGATGCGACCGCCGTCCGCTGAGAAGGGTTCGGCTCCGGGAACAACAGTGACGGGCGAGGTTGGGGTCATGCGGACATCTTCCCATGTCACTGGTCGTCGGCCGGTGGCCTGCGGGGTGTACCCGCCACGGAGTAGTGTCTCGTCCGTGTTCTATTGGTTTCTGAAGTTCCTTGCGCTGGGTCCATTGCTCAAGTTGATCTTCCGGCCGTGGGCCGAGGGAACGGAGAACGTTCCGAAGGAAGGCCCCGTCATTCTCGCGAGCAACCACCTCTCGTACAGCGACTGGCTGTTCATGCCGCTGGTCATCCCGCGGCGGGTGACATTCGTGGCCAAGGCGGAGTATTTCGAGGGCTCGGGCATCAAGGGTTGGCTGCAGAAGAAGTTCTTCTCCGGGTCTGGCCAGGTACCGATTGACCGCACGAGCGGCTCGGCAGCGGCCGGTGCAATCAAGACCCAGTTGCGGCTGCTTTCCGAGGGCGAGGTGTGTGGTATCTATCCCGAGGGCACGCGCTCACACGACGGCAAGCTCTATCGCGGTCGCACGGGGGTGGCTCGGCTTGCGTTGGAAGCTGGCGTGCCGGTGATCCCATTGGCCGTCACCGGCACCGACGTGGTTGCGCCGCCGGGCAAGGTCTTTGGCAAGTTTGCCCGTCCCGGCGTACGTTTTGGCAAGCCACTCGACTTCAGCCGGTACGAGGGAATGCAGGACGATCGCTACATCCTTCGGGCGATCACCGACGAGATCATGTACGAGATCATGCGCCTGTCGGATCAGGAATACGTCGACCTCTACGCCCAGGATTCCAAGAAGCGCGACCGAGACCTTGAACGCGCTGCCGCCAAGGTCGTCGACCGAGCCGCCGCCGATGAGGTGTGGGACGAATTGACTGAGTGAGCGCAGCGAACGAGCGTCAATTCGCGCTGGCGAAGCGTGCGTGCTGCGCCGAAGGCGCCACACTGCGAAGCGTGGCGAGATGACTCAACAACGACCGGGAACAAGTGTCCAATGAAGGGGACTACAGATGAAGATCGGCATGCTGACTGGCGGAGGCGACTGCCCCGGACTAAATGCGGTCATCCGCGGAGCCGTCCGCAAGGGCGTGTCAACGTACGGGCACGATTTCATCGGATTCCGCGACGGCTGGCGCGGACCCCTCGAAAACGAGACGATGCAGCTCGGCATCCCCGAAGTGCGAGGCATCCTTCCACGCGGCGGCACGATCCTCGGCTCGTCACGCACCAACCCATTTGCGGTCGATAATGGCGTCGAACACATCAAGGACAACCTCGCGGCCCATGGCTGTGACGCATTGATCGCGATTGGCGGCGAAGACACCCTCGGCGTGGCCACAAAGCTCGCCGAGCTCGGAGTCAACGTTGTCGGCGTGCCCAAGACCATCGACAACGATCTGTCGGGCACCGACTTCACGTTCGGCTTCGACACCGCGGTCAACATTGCGATGGAGGCGATCGACCGCCTCCACACGACCGCCGAGTCCCACCACCGGGTCCTCGTCGTCGAGGTCATGGGACGTCACGCGGGCTGGATTGCGCTGCATTCCGGGCTCGCCGGTGGCGCCAACATCATCTTGATCCCGGAGCGCCCGTTCGACATCGACGCGGTATGTGCGCAGGTCGAGAGCCGCTTCGCGACGCACTACTCTCCGATCATCGTTGTTTCAGAAGGGGCCGTGCCGGCGGAGGGCGGGGGCATGTCACTGGTGAGCGGCGAGAAGGACGCATTCGGCCATGTGCGCCTCGGCGGTATCGGCGATCGTCTGGCCTCGGAGATCGAGCAGCGCACGGGCAAGGAGGCCCGTGCGGTGGTGCTCGGTCACATCCAGCGCGGTGGCACACCGTCGGCCTTCGACCGCTGGCTCGCCACCAGATTCGGTCTGCACGCCATCCAGGCTGTGCATGAGGGTGACTTCGGAAAGATGGTTGCCCTTCGCGGTACCGAGATCGAACGCGTGCCGCTCGCGGAGGGAACCAAGGTCCTCAAGGTCGTCCGCCCCGAGCTCTATGAGGAAGCCGAAGTCCTGTTTGGGTGAGGTCGATTCGCTCTAGCGAATCGCGCCGAATCCAGGTTGAGCGCGCCGCGCCGAAGGCGCCAGGAAGGTCGAAACCCGGTGAGTTGTCTCGCCAGCGCAACAATTCGATCAGCAGGCTCGGTGGCGCGATCGTAGGCTCGAACTGTGCCTCTTGAGCGTCCCATCGAGAACGTCTGGGACTACCCGCGTCCTCCGTCGATCGAGCTGAGCGACGAGCGCATCGTGGTTGTGATGGAAGGCCGGGTCATTGCCGAGACCACACGGTCGTACCGAGTGTGTGAGACGAGTCATCCGCCGACCTACTACTTGCCGCTTCGAGCCTTCGCCGACGATGTGCTGTGGGCAGTCTCCGGCACGACGATGTGCGAGTGGAAGGGCGTGGCTTCGTACTTCGACATCGTCACGGAGAACCGCACAATCGCGGCTGGTGCGTGGACGTACCCGCGGCCAAACGCGCGCTTCAAGGATCTCGTGGACCACGTCGCGATCTATCCAGGCAAGGTCGACCGCTGCACAATCGATGGCGAGGTCGTCCAGGCGCAGGAGGGCGACTTCTACGGCGGCTGGATCACGTCACGTGTGACGGGCCCGTTCAAGGGAGCACCGGGCACTCTCGGTTGGTGACGCGCGCGGCTCGTGCCTCCCCGCTGCCGAGCTTCGCTCGAGCGCCTTGTCTCGCTTCACTCGACCCTCGGTCGCCTTCAATGGGAACCTTTCGAGGCAAGTAGACTCAGATCGTGAGCATTCCCAGTCTTGAGGAGCTGCGCGCCCTTGGTGCCGCACAGCAACCGACATACGTCGACGCTGTTGCCCGCGATGCTGCTGTGCAGAAGCTTCGCACGATGCCTCCACTGGTGTTCGCAGGCGAGTGCGACGCTCTGCGTGGCAAGCTGGCCGAGGTCGCCCGCGGCGAGGCATTCCTGCTCCAGGGTGGCGACTGCGCCGAGACGTTCGAGGGCGTCACCGCCGAGAACGTCCGAAACAAACTCCGCGTGCTGTTGTCGATGGCGGTCGTGCTGACGTACGCCGCGAGTGTCCCCGTCGTCAAGGTTGGTCGGCTCGCTGGCCAGTACGCCAAGCCGCGCTCCTCCGACACCGAGACTCGTGACGGCCTGACACTGCCGGCCTACCGCGGCGATGCCGTCAACGGTTTTGACTTCAACGCAGTCTCGCGCGCCCACGACCCTCAGCGACTGGTGGAGGTCTATCACGCATCGGCTTCGACGCTGAACCTTTCTCGCGCCTTCACCACGGGTGGTTACGCCGATCTGCGGCAGATGCACGCGTGGAACACCGACTTCGTCAAGAGCAGCCCGGTGGGCGAACGCTATGAGCGGATCGGTGCGGAGATCGACCGCGCGCTCGCCTTCATGGACGCGATCGGCGTCGACCCCGACGAGTTCCACACGGTCGACTTCTTCTCCTCGCACGAGGCTCTGATCCTCGAGTACGAACACTCGCTGACCCGCATCGACTCGCGGACTTCGCTGCCGTACGACGTCTCGAGCCACTTCGTGTGGGTCGGTGAGCGTACGCGCCAGCTCGACGGTGCACACGTCGAGCTCCTCAGCAAGATCGCCAACCCGATCGGGGTGAAGCTCGGCCCGACGTCGACGGCCGACGACGCGATCGCGCTCTACGAGAAGCTCAACCCCGAGCGAGTACCGGGCAGGATCACCTTCATCACGCGCTTTGGTGCGAGCAAGATCCGCGACGGGTTGCCCAACCTCGTCGAGAAGGTCACAGCCGCAGGTCTCGAGGTCGCTTGGGTCTGCGACCCTATGCACGGCAACACGTTTGAGACCTCCAACGGCTACAAGACTCGCGAGTTCGACGACGTCATCGACGAGGTTCGCGGATTCTTCGAGGTGCATCGCGGCCTCGGCACCTGGCCAGGTGGTGTCCATGTGGAGCTCACCGGCGATGACGTCACCGAATGCGTTGGCGGCGGAGCGAAGCTGTCGGCCGAGGGTTTGGCGCACCGCTACGAGACGCTGTGCGATCCCCGCCTCAACCGCGCCCAGTCGCTGGAGCTCGCGTTCCTCGTCGCCGAAATGCTGTCGGGGGCCTAGGACTCACAAGACCTGATGCACGGGCGGTTTAGTCCGACCTGAGGTCTCCGCCAGGATCATTGCCGCAAGCACGATGGTGCCGCCAATCGCGACTCGAAGGCCCAGTGTCTCGCTGCCGAACAGTACGGCGAAACCTGCAGCGAACACGGGCTCCATCGTCATGAGCAGCGCTGCGCGCGCCGCATTGAGCTGACTCTGAGCCCACGTCTGGGCCAGCATTGCGAGCGCTCCTGCAGCGAGGGCCATATAGGTGACCGCAAGCCAGTCGCCCGACGTGTGGGGAAGTGTCAGCCCACCGGGCACCGCGGCGACGAAGCAGATTGCTGATATCACGCCCATCTGGATCGTCGCCATGGCGAGGGCGTCCTTCGCCGTCGACCACCTCGAGAGCACGACGATGTGGACCGCGTACAAGATGGCGCAGGCAAATGTGACCGTCTCGCCAAAGCCAACCGAAAATCCGCGCAGCGACAAGATCGCCAGGCCGATGGTGGACATCATCACAGCGATCCACACCGTGCTGCTGACGCGAATCCCGAAGGCCAGCGAAGCGAGTACGGGGGTGGCAACGACATACAGTCCGGTGATGAAGCCGGACACGCTCGCATCGGTGTGGCCGAGACCGGTGGTCTGCAGGATCTGCGCGACACCGTAGATTCCCCCGGCATAGACGCTGCGGCGGACAACGATCGGCTCAAGCCGGCTGATCGCCCGAGGCGCAATGAGCAGCAGTGCGACGAAGGCGATCGCGAAGCGGACCGCCAGGAAGTCAGCTGCCGGCACACGATCGAGAAGGTCCTTGATCAGGAAGAAGGTCGATCCCCACATTGCAGTGACCAACAGCAAGGCCGACGCGGCGAGTCGAGGCCGCATGTCAGAACGACGAGATGTTGACGGTGCTGCCACGTTTGGCCTTCTTGCCTTCAGCAGGGCTCTGCGACTGCACGGTGTAGTTGCCGCCAGGGAGGAATGCTTGAACCTGGAAACCGGCAGCCTTGAGGACTTCCGTTGCCTTGATGCGCTTCAGCCCGATGACCTTTGGCACAACCACCAGGTCCTGCCCCTTGGAGACCTTCAACGTGATCGTGTCGTTCTTGAACTTGGTCCCATCCCGTGGCGACTGCTCCATCACGATGCCCTTGGCGACATCGTCGCTGAACACCGAGGCGACCTCGACCTTGAAGCCAGCCTTCTCGAGTGCCTTCTTGGCGTCGTCGGCAGGCTTGCCGGTGTAGTCGACCACCTCGATCGGCTTCTTGCCCTTGCTTACCGCCAGATCAACGACCGTGCCGCGCTTGAGCTGATCTGATGCCGCGACGCCAATCGCGCCAATGACCCTGTCCTTGGCAACCTTTTCGTCGAACTTCTGCTCGGTCTTGCCGACCGTGAGGTCGATGGCTTCCAGGGCCGAGGTCGCCTCGACGAGCGTCATGCCCTTGAGAGTGGCAGGCAGCACGACCCGGTCTGGTCCCTTCGAGACAATGGCGTTGATCGTGTCACCGGGCAGGATCTTGTTGCCAGGTGCAGGGTCGGTCGACATCACGACCCCGCTGGCGTACTTCTCGGAGAACTTGAGACCTGCGACCTTGAACTCAAACCCGTTGCGCTCGGCTGCGGTCTTGGCGGCGGCCTCTGCACTGCCGATCAGCTGCGGTGTCTTGTCGTATCGACCCACACCGATGTACCAACCGAGCAGTGTCGCGAGCAGCGTCAGCATGATTGCCAGAATGAGCAGGTTGCGGCCGCGGTGGTTGCGGGGCTCACCGGCACGCATTTGCCGGTATTCGTCGGATGACACGGGCGGAAGGAGCCCGGCCTTGAGCGGTTGGACGGGGGCCCGGGAGCCGCGGTCCCACTGGACGGTCGCCTCGATTGGAGGTCGCACGGACTGGGTGGCCTCGGATTCGCCCGAGCCCAGGCCAACCACACCGCGCTTGACGAACTCCGTCGGCTCGCCGTCCTTGTCAGTGATTCGGGCGCCCGGCATAAGGTCGGCGACCAGCTCCGGATCGTCAGGAAGCCCGGCCTCCAGAGTGCGCTGCACCGAGCGCACCTGCTGAAGCATGACGCGCGCGTCAGTCGAGCGCTGATCGCGATCACGTACGGTCGCCCGAGCCACCAAAGCGTCAACGTAGGGCGGTATCCCGCGCTGCCGGTCCGACGGTTTGCCGATGTCCTCGTGCACATGCTTGTAGGCGACCTGGATGGGCGACTCACCCGAGTGCGGCTTCACCCCGGTCAGCATCTCGTAGAGCATCGCGCCGCACGCGTAGACGTCCGAGCGGGCGTCAGCGCCCTCGTTGACGACTATCTCGGGCGCGAGGTAGGACACGGTACCGATCAGGGTGCCGCCGGTTGCCGTGGTTGCTGCACTGACGGCGCGGGCGAGACCGAAGTCGGCCACCTTGACCTGGCCGCTGGGCGTGATCAGCACGTTCTCGGGTTTCACGTCGCGATGGATGATGTGCGCTGCATGTGCTGCGGATAGTGCGATCAGGATCTGTTCGAGGAGCTCAAGCGCGCGGTAGGGCGGCATCGGTGACTCGTCGCGCATGATGTCGCGCAACGTGCGCCCCGGTACGTACTCCATGACAAGGTATGTGACCTCGCCGTCCATGCCCTGGTCGAAGACTGACACGACGTTGGGGTGGTTGAGCTTTGCCGCAGACTTCGCCTCGCGGACGAAGCGTTCGGTAAATTGGCGATCGTCGCCGAGCCCGTGGTGCATCACCTTGATCGCCACAGGTCGGTCGAGCCGCTGGTCGGTTGCCCAGAACACACTCGCCATTCCGCCGCGCGCTATGCGCTTGCCGATCAGGTAGCGCTCATTGAGGACGCGACCGATCAGGGCTTCGTCGCCCGTCAACACCACGCCAGCCCTCCTCGACCTCCCGGACCGAACGGATCCGTAGGGGTTGATTCTAGTTGCTTGGCCTCATGGTTCGGGCCATGACTCCCGTGTCTGGTGGCCAGCATCACGTTCCACCGGAAACGCCGGATGGGCCACGACCTGCGCAGGAGACGCCAGGTGATACCCGCCGTCGCCGTCGTGCTGTCGCTGCGGACTTCTCAGGCGTCGCTGTCCGCCACGGCCGCGACGAACTCAGACTCAGCGAGTACGGCGAGTTGCGGTGAGTGCGAGAGGTCCCAGGATCTCGCGGGCTTCGGGACCCAGAGCATCGATCGCGATGTCGGCCTCAGCCTCCAAGCGTGCGATGTCTGCCTCGACAGCCCCCAAGGCGCCCGACTCGACGATGAGATCTCGTACGACGTCGATGCCCTCGTACGTCCCAAGCTGTTCGAAGAGCGACGAGCGCCCCGCATCGTCGGTCAGCTCAGCCGCTCGAGCAATGAGCACGGTCCGCTTGCCTTCGCGGAGGTCGTCGCCTGTGGGCTTTCCGGTCACCGAAGGGTCGCCGAACACGCCGAGCACGTCGTCGCGCAGCTGGAACGCCTCGCCAAGCGGGAGGGCGACGTCAGTCAACGCGGCGATGAGTTCATCCCCGGCTCCGGCAAGGGCGGCACCAATGTGAAGCGGCCGCTCGACGGTGTACTTCGCAGACTTGTAGCGGACAACCTTCATGGCATCGTCGACGCTCAGGTGGTCGAGTGTTTGGCCGACGACGTCGAGGTACTGCCCGGCGACGACCTCGGACTTGCAGAGGTCGAGGTACACCCGGGCAGGCATCAGATTGGCGACCATCGAAGGTGACTCCAAGATCGAGCGAGTCATCATCTCATCGCACCAGGAGAGCATCAGGTCGCCGAGCAGCACGGCGGCTGAAAGGCCGAAGCTCGCGGCGTCGCCTGAGCGACCGTCAGATAGATGGCGTGCCTCGTACTCGCGATGGACGCTCGGACGGCCACGTCGTGTGTCGGATCCGTCCATTAGGTCGTCGTGCACAAGTGCGCTTGCCTGCAGCCACTCAAGCGACGCGGCAGCGCCCACGAGACCAGCGTCCTCTGGGTCGCCGCCGCCGATCAGCCAGCCGGCGAAGCAGAACTGCGGTCGCAGCCGTTTGCCACCAACGACGAACTTGAGCGCGGAGTCGGCAAACTCCTCGAGATCGGGTCCAAGCCCGGCGAAGTTGGGGCGTTGTCGAACGACGAACGCGGTGAGAGCCGCATCGACGCGCGTCCGGAATGTGGGATCGTCTGCGCGTGCGGTCACAAGTCGGACGATACCGTTGAGGCATGCCCACAGATGATCGCTCCCTCCTCGACACACTGTGCGGTCCGGCCGCGAGCTTCTCGTTCGAGTTCTTCCCACCGAAGGACGACGAGGGCGAAGCCGTGCTCTGGCGCACCATCGCCGATCTGGAACCGCTGGAGCCGACGTTTGTCTCGGTCACCTATGGGGCGGGTGGCACGAGTCAAGAGCGCACAGTACGCATCACTGCCCGCATCGCCGAGCAAACCACGATGAGGCCAGTGGGCCACCTGACCCTCGTTGGCCAGACGAGGGGAGAGATCGAGTCCGTCCTCAAGCAGTACGCAGCGGCCGGCGTCGACGATGTCCTCGCGCTCCGTGGTGATCCCAAGGGTGGACCTCGGGCGCCGTGGGAGCCGCACCCTGACGGCATGGACCATGCGATCGACCTGGTTGAGCTGGCCGCCGAGCTCGGTGGTTTCCAGATCGGTGTCGCGGCCTTTCCCGAGGGACATCCCGATGCCGAGAGCCTCGACCACGATGCGCAGGTGCTGGTCGCGAAGGCGCGGGCCGGCGCGGAGTACGCGATCACTCAGCTGTTCTTCCGCTCCTCTGACTATTTCGCGCTGGTTGAGCGTGTGCGGGCGCTGGGCTGCGGCATACCGATCGTTCCCGGCATCATGCCGATCCTCAACTTCGCGCAGGTCGCCCGGATGGCTGAGCTCTCAGGGGCCGAGCTGCCGCGCGAGGTGCTTGATGAGATCGAGCCGATCCAGGAGGACAAGGATGCCGTGCGCGCCAAGGGCATCGAGCTAGCAACCCAGCTGTGCCGTGATCTGTTGGCCGGTGGAGCTCCGGGGCTGCACTTCATCACTCTCAACCGGTCCAAGGCGACTCGTGAGATCTTCGAGGCGTTGCGGGCCGAAAGGCTCGTCTAATTTCCTGACTCAACGCAAAGCAGATCCGACATCTTCGGCGATCGCTGCTGTGGCCATGCCAATAGCCTCAAGTGATCCTCCAGGATGCGCATGCGAGCCGGCGAAGTACAGGCCGCCAGTCGGGGCGACACCGGGAAGCTCCCATGCCGTACTCCATCGTTGCCAAGCCCAGCCCCAGTGGCCCAGGCGAACCAGGTCGCTCGGAGTGAGATCAATCCGCCATGTGATGTGATCCCTCAAGTCAATTCCAAACCGCGCGAGCGCGTTGAGCACGTCCTCGCCACTGCGGTGCTCGATCGTCCACGAGCTGGCGCCACCGGACCATAGTCGGATTGGCGGGTTCGCATGGACCAATACTTCTTCGGGAAGCTCAGGCGCGTTCGGCGAAAGGGTGATGAGGGTCCGTGACGCGGGAATGACCTGCATCGTCGGGGGCGGCGGGAGAGGCGCGGGCCATGTTGGCGCGCACCACACGACAACATCGGCGGGGATTGTCCGTTGATCTGTGACGACGCCGGTCACTTGAACTCCCTCGCGTACGAGCTCATGGGCTGACTCACCCAGTGCGATCGTCACCCTGCGTTCGGCAAGCCGTGTCTCAAGTGCGTCGGCGAGTGCGGGCGTTCCGCCTGCGAAACGCCACCTACCGAAAGTTCGCTCAACGTAGTGGCTCACCGCCACGAAGCCCGGGGTCGCGCTGCGTTCCTGGCCGGAAAGCCGGATCGGATCCAGGACGATCTTGGCGAGCCGCTCGTCGGGAAGCCGGTCAGCGACCCACGCGATCGAGCGTCTCGGTTGGAGAACCTTGCGCATTGCGCGGTCGATCGCCGGCTTCCCCATGAACACCTGGTCGAGCGCCGTACGCCGAATGACGTCCCACGTGTCGGCGAGCTGGTCGATCCATGGGGACCATTCATCATCACCGAAAGCCGCTGTGATTGCGGTGTGTTGATCGCCACGGTTGCCGAGTGGAAGGTCGAGCACCGACTTGTCCTTGAATACGTGGCGACGGCCCGCAGTCATGGTGAGGTCGATGACGTTCTCGATCGGCCGCCCGGACTTGCGGAACAGGTCGCGGAAGACGGCCGGAAGAGTAATGGTATCGAGCTCGATCTGCCAGCTGTTGCCGTCGATCCTGGCACCGTGCAGACGGCCACCGAGCCGGTCAGATGACTCGATGACTGTCACTTTGTGGCGGAGCTTGCCAAGGCGTGCCGCGACCGACATACCGGCGAAGCCGCCTCCGACCACCACGACTCGAGCCATGCGCGAAGACTACGTGGCTGACCTGCGTCTTCGTTGCCGCACGCGATTGATCGTCCGCCAGAGCACGAACACCAGCGCTGCGCCGGCGACCAGGAATGACGCGGTGATGCCGAGGGCCAGCCATGGGTGGGCCACCGCGATTGAGATCACGGAGATGACCCCGATGTCCTCGGTCGTGCTGACGATCCCGTTGCTGAATGGTTCAGGCGAGGTGTTGACCGCAAGGCGCACACCGGACTTCACCCCGTGCGACGCCAGAGCGGTGCCACCGCCCAGAGCGGTGAGCAACACCTGGTCGACACCGGTTGCGTCACCTGCGAGCTGCCAGGCGACCCAGGCGCCCACTGTCGGACGCACGATCGTCGACACGCCGTCCCAGATCGAATCCAGCAATGGGATCTTGTCGACCACGAACTCGACGAGAAACATCACGCCGGCCACCACGAGCACATCGGTTCGGCCGAATGCATCGGGGACGACCGCCGTGTCACTGAAGCGCGAGAAGAGCCCGAGTGCTCCCACCGTTGCATACGCGTTGACGCCGCTGGCCCAGCCGCTGGAGAACACCAGCGCGGCGAGGTCCATCAGCCGCCTACTGCGGGTCGCTCGAGCTGATCGTGCATGTGGAGACGCTATCGGAAGCAGCCGTCCCGCCTGTGGCACAGTGTCCGTCATGGGTCCGGTCCGTGCCGAGTTGATGTGGCAGTCGGTGATCGATGCCACTGAAGTTGCAGGCGCCGGCGGCGTCGGGCTCAATGTGCTCGACCTGGGCGGTGGAACTGGGGGAGACGCCGTCCGTCTGGCGCTCCTCGGTCACCGAGTCACCGTCGTCGATCCGAGCCCCGACGCTCTCGCTTCGCTACAGCGCCGCGCCACAGATGCGGAGCTTGGAGATGTCGTCAAAGGCGTTCAAGGCGACACCGCAGACCTGCTCGACCACGTGCTGCCGCAATCATTTGATCTCGTGATCTGCCATGGCGTGCTGGAGCACGTCGACAACCCGACCGAGGCGCTGTCAGCTGTGGCGACGGTACTGCGCCCCGGGGGGCATGTCAGTGTCGTGGTCGCGGGCCGTATGGCGGCTGTCGCGGCACGAGCACTCGCTGGCGACTTTGCAATGGCGCAAACCATGCTCGGCGCCACATCTGAAGGGTGGGACCTTCGTACGCTCGGACCACGACGCTTCAGCCTCGACGAGATCCAGGGCCTGCTGGCAGCAAACGGATTCGTGCCGGTGGCCACCAACGGGTTGCGCGTGTTCGCCGATCTCGTGCCGAGCGCGATCGTCGACGGTGAGCCAGGAGCGCGAGATGCACTGTTCGCTCTGGAGCGGCTTGTACGCACTTCACAGGAGTTCACGGCCGTTTCCGCTGGTCTGCAGTCAATAGCACGCCTAGACTTGAGTTCAGCACCACCCGATCCAGGAGGCAAAAGTGCCGCTCTCTGACGAAGAGGCTCGGCTGCTCCATCAGCTTGAGCAGTCATTGGCCGCCGAAGACCCCGACTTTGCGTCGACCCTTCGAGGCTCGAAGTTCATGGCGCACAACCGACGCGTTGCCGTTGGTGCCGTCCTTGGGTTCATTGCTGGGCTGGTGCTACTTTTTGCCGGAGCCGTGACGGCGCAGACGTGGCTCGGCGTAGCCGGTTTCGTGGCAATGCTCTCCACCTCCTATCTGTTCTTGACGGCCTGGAAGCGCGGTATCGGTGGACAGGCCGACGAACGCCCAACTAGCAAGGCCGGTGGCAAGCCTGGCAAGACGTCGGGCAAGTTCGTCGACCGCATGGAAGAGCGCTGGCAGCGCCGCCGCGACGGAGACGACATCTAACGCACACCCGGGTCAAATAGGCCCCACTTCGCTCCACATTCGTGGAGACCGCCCTCTCGGGGGCGGTTTTTTGTTGCCCGGACGGCGCTTTCCGCACGCCAAGCTCAGTGGGTGGGCTGGCCCAAAATGTTGCGATTCATGTCCAGATGGCCACCCAGGTGGTGATTTGTGGAGTATCGTGGGGCGAAATGGAGCAACTGTCACCAGCTGAGGAGGTGCGAGGTGAACCCAGACGTGTCCAACTTCTTCGGCACCTACACACCTCGCCTCGACGAGAAGGGGCGCCTGTTCCTTCCCGCCAAGTTCAGACCGCGACTCGACCACGGCATCGTCCTCACCCGTGGCCAGGAGAACTGCATCTACGGCTGGACGACGGAGAGCTTCAATGCGTTCACCGATCGTGTACGCGACACACCGTTCACCAATCAGGCTGCTCGCAACTTCACCCGAATGTTCTTCTCCGGTGCCTCATCGGAGATGCCGGACAAGCAAGGACGGATCTCGGTTCCGCCCGTGCTTCGTACCTGGGCCAGCCTCGATCGCGAATGCACTGTAGTCGGTGCGATGGATCGCATCGAGATCTGGGATTCAGGCCGCTGGACCGATTTCTCCAACTCACAGGAAGGCCCGTTCGCGGACATGTCCGAAGAGGTCATGCCCGGAATCTTCTAGCGATCACCGCGAGGCGAGATCTTCGCCCGATCGGATCTGACTTCACTTCCCCGATGTCAGAACCGTCGGTCGAGGATCTGGCTCCGCGGCGGCACCGATGATGCACCACCGATGACGATGGGGAGGACAACGATGGACACGAGCACACGACGTATACGGCATGAGGCCGCAGACGGTGTTGTGCTGATGGGCTTCTCCCTCGTGACATCTGTCGGCATCGCCGGGCTCATCGCATTGCTCATGGGGCGGTCATGAGCGAGGTGAAGCACGTACCGGTCTTGTTGGACCGGGTGATCGACCTTCTCGCACCATCGGTCGCGGGGGACAGACCCGTCATCGTCGACGCCACTCTCGGTCTCGGAGGTCACACCGAGGCGATGCTCCGACGGTTTCCGGACGTCCATGTCATCGGAATCGATCGCGACCCTGCCGCGCTCGCTCGGGCGAAGTCGCGCCTTGCCTCATTCGGTGATCGGGTCACGTTTGCCCATGCGGTCTACGACGAGATCGTTGGTGTGGTTCGCAGCGCGGGATTCGAGACGGTCGTTGGCGTGCTGTTCGACCTCGGGGTCTCGTCCATGCAGCTGGATCTGGCTGAGCGTGGATTTGCATATGCGAACGATGCCCCGCTCGACATGCGAATGAACCCCGAAGACGAGTTGACCGCCGCCGACATACTCAACACGTACGACGCGATCGACCTTGCCAAGGTGCTGCGCTACTACGGCGAGGAGAAGTTCGCCAAGCGGATCGCGGACGCTGTGGTCGTTGCGCGAACCGAAGAGCCGTTCACCAACAGTGCACGACTCGTCGATCTGATTCGCTCGTCAATCCCTGCGGCGGCCCGTCGAACCGGTGGCAACCCGGCCAAGCGCACGTTCCAAGCGTTGCGTATCGAGGTCAACGACGAGCTCGGTTCATATCGTCGCGCCCTTCCTGCGGCTCTTGACGTCCTTGCACCCGGTGGCCGGGTCGTGGTGCTGGCCTATCACTCGCTCGAGGACCGCATCACCAAGCACGAGTTCGCACGCGCAGCGACGACCGATGTGCCACGCGATCTTCCGTTTGTGCCCGAGGGGCACCAGGCGAAGTTCAAGCTGATCACGCGCGGCGCCGAGGTCGCCACCGCAGGAGAGATCGAGGTCAACTCGCGCGCCCGCTCCGTACGCCTTCGTGTTGTCGAAAGGTTGGCGGCATGAACGTGCGCCAGCTGGTGAATTGCGAGGTTGCAACATGAGCGCGCAGCCGGCGTTTGCCCCGTCCCGCCGCGAAGTCAACCCGGCGCCACTCAGTGACGCCGCGGCTCGTCGTCTTCGGCTGGTCCGGCCCGTGCGCAGTCGTGCGCGCAAGGCACCGTTTGTCGTCGTGGTGATGGTCATGCTGTCGATCGGCCTCGTCGGCCTGATTGTCATGAGTACAGTTCTTCAGTCCCAGTCGTTCGAGGCGGCGTCGCTCAATCGCCAGGCGAACGCGCTGGAGATACAGCAGCAGTCGTTGGCGCGCGAGGTCGACGAGCTGCTCAGCCCGGCCAGCGTGGCGCGCCGAGCGCTCGTCTTCGGCATGGTGCCGAACACCAACCCGGCATTCCTGCGGCTCTCCGACGGCAAGGTGCTCGGCAAGCCGGAACCGGCCACACGCGGCAGCAACATTCGATCGGTGACACCATGACGGCGCGCGAACGGGCCTCCCGCAGGCGGCTTCGGTTCTGCCTGGCCATGGTAGTCGGCATCTTCGCGCTGTTCGCGGCTCGGCTGTTCCAGATTCAGGGTCTCGATGCCAGCGCCTACGCCGCGAAGGCTGTTCAGGTCGGCACGGCCAAGAGCACCATCCCCGCACCGCGCGGCGCGATACTCGACCGCAACGGAGTCGAGCTGGCAACCAGTGTCGACGGGCTCACCCTCGCGGCTGATCCGACTCTGACTGCGACCCATGCGCCGCAGATCGCCAGATTGCTCGTCGAGGAACTCGGCGACAAGATCGACTACTTCGAGACGATCGACAAGCTGCGTACCGTCAACTCGCGGTTCGTCTATCTGGTACGGGATGTCCCGGCGTGGACGGCCACCAAGACGCTCAAGGCGATCAGCGATGCCGGATTTGTCGGTGTGTCCAGCGAGAAGGAGTCGTTGCGTACATACCCTGGGGGCAAGCTCGCCGCCAACCTGCTCGGCTACACCAATGCAGCAGGCAAGGGCGTCGCAGGCATCGAACAGCAGTACAACGACGTCCTCGCCGGCACCGACGGCGCAAGCACGTTCGAGGTGTCGCCAACTGGTCAGCGCATCCCCATGGCTGACAGCGCGGTGACCGAGATGGTGCCCGGGCGTGACGTGACGACGACGATCGACCGCGATCTGCAGTGGTATGCCGACCAGCGCCTGGTCGACGCCGTTCGGGCGTCCAGCTCCGACTGGGGTCTCGCCATCACCATGGACGTCAAGACGTGCCAGATCGTGCAGATGTCACAGGCGCCGACCTTCAATGCTGACACCGGTGTGGGAATGACCAACTTCAACACCGTCTCGCGCGCCGTTTCCAACGTCTACGAGCCCGGCAGTGTGCTCAAGACCGTGACGATGGCAGCGCTCGCAGATCAGGGCAAGATCGCAGCGGACACGCCGATCGTCGTACCCTCGGGTGTCACGATCGACAAGTTCAAGATCGGCGACTACTGGGACCACGGAGTTCTGCACCTGACAGCGGCCGGGGTGATCGCCAAGTCGTCCAACCTCGGCACTCTGGTCGCTGCTCAGAAGATGAGCGACAAGACGATGCACAGCTACCTGTCAAAGTTCGGTTTCGGATCCGCCTCGGGCGTCGGTCTGCCCGGGGAGTCGAACGGCATCCTTGCCCCCGCATCCAAATGGACCAAAGCAAGTCACGCCACGATCTCGTTCGGCCAGGGCATCGCCGTCACGGCAGCTCAGATGATGCGTGCTGAAGGCGCGATCGCCAACGATGGCAAGATCTGCAACCCCTCGGTCGTGAGCAGCTACGTCGACGACCACGGCAAGACCAAGTCCGTGGCGACCCCCGCCGCTCACCGCGTCGTCTCCAAGAAGGCCGCCGCAACCGTCACGCGCATGATGGAGGCTGTGACGGCAAAGGACGGCACGGCGCCCGCCGCAGCGATCACGGGTTATCGCGTCGCCGGCAAGACGGGTACGGCGTGGCGCGTTGACCCCGTGACGGGGCGCTACGTGCGAGGTCAGAACGTCGTCTCGTTCATGGGCTTCGCGCCGGCCGACAACCCGCGATTCCTGACCTACATCGTGCTCGACCGCCCGTACAGCAATGCGGGTGGTGGTTCGACTGCCGCGCCTGTGTTCCACGACATCATGTCGATGGCACTTGAGCGCTTCGGTGTTGCGCCGACAGGTTCACAGAGCCCAAAGGTCCCCCAGACCTGGTAAAGGTGACGTGCACTCGTACCTCGCGCACACGAGCGCTCGTTCCTCGCACTCGTTCACGGCTTCGCCGTGGCCACCTGTCGGGCTTCGCCCTCCTATGGGGTTGACCTCCACGACTTGCGACCTGCAGCCAGACTTGGCGGCGACCAGCGTTCGACCGTTCCCGATAGGGTCGTGTTGTGACTGAGGAGATGCGGGTGCGGCCGAATGAGACTCCTCGTTGGACTCTGACCGAGCTGGCAAACGAGGTCGAATCCTCCACCAACTCAGAGGGCATTGTCACCGGCATTTCCCTTGACTCTCGCCATGTCGTCCCCGGTGATCTGTACGCCGCTCTGCCCGGCGCCTCATCGCACGGCGCCGCCTTCGCAGGTGTCGCCAAGGCGCGCGGCGCTGTCGGCGTGCTCACCGATCCCGAGGGTGCCGCGATCGTCACGGAGCTGCCGGAGATCATCGTTGACGACGCGCGAGCCGTCATCGCCCGGCTCAGCAGCTTCATATACGGAGATCCTGCCTCCGCCTTCAAGACGATCGGTGTGACTGGCACCCAGGGCAAGACCACGACGACCTACCTCGCCGAAGCAGCACTCGGTGATCACAAGTCAGCCGTTGTTGGAACGATCGGCACCCGCATCGGCAAGGTTCCGGCGCCCTCGAACCTGACGACACCAGAAGCGCCCCAGCTACAAGCTCTGTTCGCCGTCATGCGTGAGGAGGGCATCGAGGTGTGCGCGATGGAGGTGTCGAGTCACTCCCTTGTCCAAGGTCGCGTCGACGGGTTCGCGTTCGACGTCGCCGTGTTCCTCAACCTTGGTCGCGACCACCTCGACTTCCACAAGGATCTCGAGGACTATTTCCTCGCCAAGGCCTCGCTGTTCACACGCGAGCACGCCCATCACGCGGTGATCAACCTTGACGACATGCACGGCAAGCGCCTCGCCGAGCTGACACCACTTCCTGTCACGACGTTCTCAACAGAGGGCAATGTCGCAGACTGGCGTGCCGTCAACATCCGACCGCACAGACTCGGCACCGACCTCGATGTCCTTGGCCCCGGCGGTGTCGAGCTGCCGCTGTCCGTTCCGCTCCCAGGAGTGTTCAACGTCTCCAATGCATTGGCGATCGTCGCCGCATTGGCCCAGACGGGCTACGACCCGGTCGAACTTGCCGCGGGTATCGCCAAAAGCCCCGGTGTTCCAGGTCGTATGGAACGCGTCGACGCAGGTCAGCCGTTTACCGCAATCGTTGACTATGCGCACAAACCGGATGCGGTGACGGCAGTGCTCGAAGCTTTGCGGCCCGTGACAGCAGGCCGGCTGATCATCGTGATCGGTGCCGGCGGGGACCGTGACCATGGCAAGCGTCCGTTGATGGGTGCGGCAGCCGCCAAGCACGCCGACGTCGTGATAATCACCGACGACAACCCGCGCAAGGAGAACGCTGCCGCAGTTCGCGCGGACCTCATGTCAGGAGCCAGCGACGGGCCGGGTCTCGCGATCGAGGTTGCCGGTCGGCGAGAAGCCATCGCCCACGCTGTCGCGATGGCGCATCTCGGCGACACGGTCGTGGTCGCCGGCAAAGGTCACGAGCGTGGCCAGGAGATCCGTGGCAAAGTTCACCCGTTCGATGACCGCGAGGTGCTGTTCGAGCTGATCGAGAGCACCGAGTGATCCGGGTCGACCTCGCCCACATTGCCGTTGTCACTGACGGATTGCTGCACGGCGACGGTGCGGTGATCGTCGACTCAGTCGTGATTGATTCCCGTGAGGTTCGTCAGGGCTCCCTGTTTGCAGCGTTGGTCGGAGACCACCTCGACGGCCACGATTTCGCTGCTGAGGCGAACGCGGCACTCGTCACCCGCAGGGTTGACGCCCCCTGTGTTGTGGTCGACGACGTGACGGTGGCACTTGCGGCCATGGCTCGCGACAACCTCAGCCTTACGTCGGCCACTGTCATCGGAATAACCGGATCTCAAGGAAAGACCAGCGCCAAGGACCTGCTCGCCCACATCCTCGAACCCAGCGGAGCGACGATCGCACCGCCGGGCTCCTTCAACAACGAGCTGGGCGTACCGCTGACAGTGTTGCGGGCAGACGACACGACGGAGTTCCTCGTCATTGAGATGGGTGCCAGGGGAGTGGGGCACATCGCCCAGCTTTGCGACATCGCCCCGCCAACGATCGGCGTGGTGCTGAACGTCGGCAGCGCCCATGTCGGCGAGTTCGGCTCAACTGAGGTGATTTCACAAGCCAAAGGTGAACTGGTCGAGCAACTTGCGGCCAATGGGGTCGCGGTGCTCAATGCAGACGATCCACTGGTACTTGCGATGGCGGATCGTACGGCGGCTCGTGTTCTGACTTTTGGTGTTGCTGGCGACCTGACACTGGGAGCTGTGACGCTCGATGATCTCGGGCGACCACATTTCACGCTGAGTCATGAAGGCGTGACGGTTGATACCCATGTGCCGCAGATCGGTGAGCATCACGCCACCAACGCGGCAGCCGCAGCGGCTGCAGCCATCGCTGCCGGTATAGGGCTGCAGGACATCGCCGAGCGACTCACCACCGCTGCGGCCGGATCGCCCATGCGCATGGAGCACCACGTTCGCGCTGACGGGCTCGTCATCGTCAACGATGCCTACAACGCCAACCCGGAATCAATGGGCGCAGCGCTGCGCGCCGTTGCAGCGCTCGGCCAAGACAAGGCGATCGCGGTCCTGGGCGAAATGCTCGAGCTCGGCGACGCGAGTCATCAGGCGCATCTCGCCGTGGGGCGCCTGGCAGCCGAGCTCGGCTTCGTACGTGTCCTGGCAGTCGGCCCCGGGGCCGCGGCGATCGCCGAAGGTGCGGGCAGCGCAGGCGAGACAGCAGAGGATGTCGAAGCAGCGGTTGAGCTGCTCTCCGCGAGCCTGCGCGCCGACGACGTCGTGCTTGTGAAAGCATCGAGGGGCAGCCGCCTGGAGCGCGTTGCACAAGCTCTGCTGGACCACTGAAGACCAAGCAGGGCGACACGGCACAGCGCCGCGGAAAGGATCACGACGGATGAAGGCAATCCTGATCGCGGGGGCGGTCTCCCTGCTGTTGACGCTCCTAGGAACCCGCGTCGCGATCAGAGTTCTCGTCTCCAAGGGCTATGGGCAGCTGATTCGCGACGACGGTCCGACATCGCACCACACCAAGCGCGGTACGCCGACCATGGGTGGCCTCGTCGTGATCATCGCCTCCGTTGTCGGCTATTTCATCGCCAAGGTCGCGACGGGTTATGCGCCCAGCGCATCGGCGCTCTTGCTGTTGTTCCTGTTCTGCGGGCTCGGCCTGATTGGATTCATCGACGACTACATCAAGGTTTCGAAGCAGCGCAACCTCGGCCTGCGCAGCAAGGCGAAATTCATCGGTCAGGTGATTGTGGGCTTGATCTTTGCCAGTCTCGCGATTGGCTGGGAGGACGACACAGGTCGTACACCGATCACGCATGCAGTCTCGTTCACTCGCGACCTTCACGGCTGGCAGCTCCCGACCGCGCTGCTGGTCGTCTGGGTCCTGCTGATGATCGCCGGTGCCAGCAACGGCGTAAACCTGACCGATGGTCTCGACGGTCTTGCCACGGGTGCGGCGGTGATGATCTTCGGCGCATTCGTCGTGATCAACATCTGGCAGAGCAATCAGAACTGTTCCTACAACCCTGGCATCAAGTGCTACGAGGTGCGGGATCCGCTCGATCTTGCTGTCGTTGCGGCGGCGCTCACCGGTGCATGCTTTGGTTTCCTGTGGTGGAACGCCTCACCGGCGAAGATCTTCATGGGTGACACCGGATCGCTCTCGCTTGGCGGTGCCATGGCGGGATTCGCCCTGATGACCCGCACGGAGCTACTTCTCGTGATCATCGGTGGTCTGTTCGTGGCGATCACGGCCTCGGTGATCCTCCAAGTCGGCTACTTCAAGGTTTCCGGCGGCAAGCGCATCTTTCGCATGGCGCCTCTGCAGCACCACTTCGAGCTGCTGGGATGGGACGAGATCACCATCGTGGTGCGGTTCTGGATCATCAGTGGGCTGTGCGTTGCGGCCGGGCTTGGCATCTTCTACGGCGAGTGGGTCACAGGCGTATGACCGGTCCCGATCTTGAGTCACTGGGTCGGGAGTCGTCGTGGGAAGGCGTACGGGCCCTCGTCACCGGGTTCGGCGTCAGCGGGTTCGCTGCAGCCGACACCCTCACGCATCTCGGAGCCACCGTCGTCGCCGTCGATGAGGCAGAAGGCACCACGCTCGGGGAAAAGGCCAAACTGCTTGAGATCCTCGGTGCCGACATACGCCTCGGCGTGGGCTCGACTGACGTGACGTCGGAAGGCTTTGACCTGGTCGTGACATCGCCCGGGTGGCCGCCGTTCAATCCAGTGCTGGTCGACGCGGCGACACGCTCGATCCCGGTGTGGGG
Source organism: uncultured Aeromicrobium sp. (assembly GCA_964638755.1). Lineage (GTDB taxonomy): Bacteria > Actinomycetota > Actinomycetes > Propionibacteriales > Nocardioidaceae > Aeromicrobium. The sequence continues at coordinate 40,219 of CAZWZC010000004.1, forward strand.
TGAGGTCGAGCTGGCGTGGCGCCTGCGTGGAGACGATCCGGTTCCATGGCTCGCTGTCACGGGCACCAACGGCAAGACGACGACGGTGCAGATGCTCGAGGCGATCCTGCGCGCGGACGGACTCAACGCTCTTGCGGTCGGCAATGTCGGCACTCCTGTCCTTGAGGCCGTCATGAACCCCGAACCGTTGGACGTGCTCGCGGTTGAGCTCTCGAGCTATCAGCTGCACTGGAGCACCTCGATCTCCGCCGAGGCCAGCGCCGTGCTCAATGTCGCACCTGACCACCTCGACTGGCACCGCGACCTCGATGCGTACGCAGCCGACAAGGGACGCATCTACCAGAATGCACAGCTTGCCTGCGTCTACAACGTCGAAGACGCTGCCACAAAACGGCTGGTCGAAGAGGCTGAGGTCGTCGAAGGATGCAGGGCGATCGGGTTCACGCTCGGCCTTCCCGCACCGGGCATGATCGGGATGGTTGACGACGTGCTCGCCGATCGCGCCTTTGTCATCGGTCGCATATCCAGCGCTGTCGAGATCGGTACGCTCGCCGATCTCGCGTCATCTACCGGCATCCCCGCAGCCCCACATACTGTGGCCAACGCGCTCGCCGCGGCGGCGCTGGCGCGGGCTCATGGAGTGGCACCACGAGCCGTACGAGACGGACTGCGCACGTTCACGCCGGACGCCCATCGCGTCGCCGATCTTGGTGAGGTCTCCGGCGTCCGCTACATCGACGATTCCAAGGCGACCAATCCCCATGCGGCCTCCGCCGCACTTCGTAGCTTTGACAAAAGCGTGTGGATCGCCGGCGGCCTCGCCAAGGGCGCAGGCTTCGACGAGCTGGTCGAAGCCTCCAAGGACCAGTTCCGCGCGGCCGTTTTGATCGGAACTGACCGCGCGATCATCGCCGACGCGTTCCGGCGACACGCGCCCGACGTCCCCGTGGTCGAGGTTGAAAGCGGTGACACTGATCTCATGGATCGCGTCGTCGAGGTCGCCGCATCGCTCGCCCAACAGGGTGACACGGTGCTGTTGGCTCCCGGTTGCGCCTCCTGGGATCAGTTCCGCAACTACTCCGCACGTGGTGACGCATTTACCGCCGCGGTCGAAGGGCTGCGAAGCAGATCCTGACGCGCCTTCCCCCGCGACAGATTTGGAAGAACCATGAGCACGACAATACCCCGGCGCACCTCGCCCTGGGAGCGCCCTTTGGCCTCCTACCAGCTCGTGCTCGGCTCTACGGCCCTGCTGTTGGGGCTCGGCCTGATCATGGTTCTGAGCGCGAGCTCGATCTTTGCGAGGCTCAACTACAACGGCAACTCGTTCGCAATCGTCGAGCGCCAGCTGATCTTCGCCGTGCTGGGGCTTGTGGGCGCGTACGCCGCAGCTACGGTGCCGCTGCGGATCATGCGCAAGCTGATCCTCCCGATCCTGGTCATCTCGATCATGCTGATCCTGGCGACGTTCATCCCAGGCGTCGGCATTGAGGTCAACGGCAATCGCAACTGGCTCCCTTTGGTGGCCGGATTCCGCCTGCAGCCGTCGGAGTTCGCCAAGCTGGCGCTGGTGCTCTGGATGGCTGACCTGTATGCCCGCCGCCGCAAGCAGCTCGAAAACCCCCGACTCGTCCTCATGCCGATGGTGCCGGTTGCTGGCCTCGTCGCCATGCTCGTCGTGTTCCAGCACGACCTCGGCACGGCGCTCGTGCTCTTTGCGCTCATCATCGGCATGCTCTGGGTCGCAGGTCTGCCCGGTAGGCAAATGGGTGCGATGTTGGCGGGCCTGTTCGTCGTTCTCGTCTTCGCGGTCGCCAACTCACCAGAACGTGTGGGACGTCTGCTCAACTTCACCGATCCTGAGGCGGACCCGGACTTTCGTGGCTTCCAGGCCATCCACGGCATGATGGCGCTCGCACGGGGCGGTTTCTGGGGAGTCGGGCTCGGCGGAAGTCGTCAGAAGTGGGGATCGCTGCCGGAGGCGCACACCGACTTCATCCTTGCGGTCATCGGCGAGGAACTTGGGCTGCTGGGCACCCTGGTCGTGCTGGCACTGTTTGCCTTCCTTGCTGTCGCTGGCATCCGCATCGCGACCCGCACTCGCGACCCGTTCGTGCATTTCGCCGCGGCGGGCATCACCATCTGGATCACGATCCAAGCAGTCATCAACATCGGGATGGTGCTCGGTCTCCTGCCGGTCATCGGCATCCCGTTGCCGCTCATCTCCTACGGTGGCTCGAGCCTGTTGGTGACCCTCGTCGCCATGGGCATTCTGATTAACTGTGCCAAGACCGAACCGGGAGCCAAACGGGCCCTCGCCGCCGGCCGTGCCAACCGCGGACGGGCCCGAGTTCTGCAGAGGAGATAGTCGAGTGCGCGTCCTGTTAGCTGGCGGGGGGACCGCTGGCCACACGTCGCCGCTCCTCGCCACGGCAGCTGTCCTCAGAGAGGGCGGCGCCGACATCGTATGCCTTGGTACGCCACGCGGGCTTGAAGTCACGCTGATCCCCGAGGCGGGATACCGCCTTGAGCTTGTTCCACCAGTGCCGCTGCCGCGCAAGCCCGGCAAGGATCTGGCACTCGTACCGGCAAAGCTGCGCAAGACGATCAAGGCCACTGGCGAGGTTATCGACCGCGTTCGTCCCGATGTCATCGTCGGTTTCGGTGGGTACGTGTCGGTCCCGGCCTACTTCGTGGCACGGCGTCGCGGCATCCCACTTGTCGTGCATGAGGGTAATGCGATTCCCGGCATTGCCAACAAGCTCGGCGCCCGATTCACCGAGCATGTTGCGACCAGCTTCCCAGACACAGACCTCCCACATGCGACCTATATCGGGCTACCGATCCGCCGTGAGATCTCCGAGCTGGACCGTTCGGCTCGCCGCGCTGAGGGACGTGCCCACTTCGGGCTCGACGCCGATCGCCCGACAGTGCTCGTCACGGGTGGCTCACAGGGCGCGCGGCGCATCAACCAGGCAGTCTCTGCAGCATCGCGCGATCTCGCTGATGCTGGCGTTCAGGTCCTCCACAGCGCGGGCCGAGTCGATGAAGTTCGCGTAGACAGGCGTCCAGGCTCGCCTCCATACATCGTGACGGCGTTCATCGATCGGATGGACCTCGCCTACGCTGCGGCCGACCTGATCGTCTGCCGCGCGGGCGCCAACACTGTGACCGAGGTCGCTGCGGTGGGTCTTCCGGCGGCATTCGTTCCCCTACCTCACGGCAACGGCGAGCAGGCCCTCAATGCGCATCCGGTCGTACGCGCCGGTGGTGCTCTTCTGATCGATGACGGCGCTCTGACTCCTGCGTGGATCGACAACGTTGTCATCCCGCTGGTGTCGCACCCCGGACGACTCGCGGCAATGTCGGCTGCGGCTTCCGGGATCGTTCCACGAGACGCCGATGAACGGCTCGCAGCCATGATTCGGCAGGCGGCTCGGTGAGAATCGACGTACCAGCGGAGATTCCAGCTGCCGATCAGCTCGGACACGTTCACTTCATCGGCATTGGGGGCGCGGGACTCTCCGCGATCGCCCGACTGATGACGCAGCAGGGCATCACCGTGAGCGGCAGTGATGCGGCCGAGTCGGACGTCCTGCTTGCGCTGCGGTCTGAGGGCATCACCTGCCACGTCGGTCATGACGCTGACCACCTCGTCGGGGTCGACACCGTGATCGCATCGACTGCTGTCCGCGAGACAAATCCGGAGATTGTCGAGGCGCAGCGACTCGGACTTCGTCTGTGGCCCAGGTCCGCCGGCCTTCGCTCGGTGATGGAGGGTCGCAGGACGATCGCCGTTGCAGGTACGCATGGCAAGACCACAACCACCGCGATGCTGACCTGCGCCCTGATCAAAGCGGGGGTCGATCCGTCCTTCGCGATCGGCGCCGAGGTGGCAAGCCTAGGTGCCAACGCCCGACTTGGCGCCAGCGATCTGCTGGTCGCGGAGGCGGACGAGAGCGACGGCGCTTTCCTTGTCTACGAGCCCGACGGCGCAATTGTCACGAACGTCGATGCAGATCACCTGGACAACTACGGGACCGTCGAGGCGTATGCGGAGGCGTTCGACCAATTCGTCACGCACATCGGTTCATTCGTCGTCCTCAACGCCGACGACGCGGGAGCCCGAGCACTGGCTGCAGCTGCAGCCGATCGCGGTCTCACGGTTTTGATGGCCGGTTTTGCCGGTGATGCCAACCTGCAGGCCCGGGACCTGGTGATCGATGCCACCTCGTCGACATTCACCGTGTCGCACGACGGTGTGGAGCTGGGATTCGTACGTCTCGCAGTTCCCGGGGCGCACTACGCCCAAGACGCCGTGCTGGCACTCGGAGCAGGACTGCTGCTCGGTGAGGAGTTCGGACCGCTGGCGATGGGCCTTGCCACCTACACCGGAGCCGCTCGTCGCATGCAGTTGCTCGGGGCGGCCGGGGGAGTGCGGGTGTACGACTCGTACGCGCATCACCCGACCGAGATTGCAGCAGACCTTGCTGCGGCGCGCGCGATCGCGGACGGTGACCGGTTGGTCGTTGTCTACCAACCCCATTTGGTGAGCCGCACGCGCACGTACGGAGTCGAGATGGGTCATGCGCTCTCTGCGGCTGATCGCGTCGTGGTCGCCGACATCTACCTTGCGCGCGAGGATCCTGATCCCGCTGTGACACCTGCCCTCATCGTCGACGCCGTCGAGGGTCCAGTGGCGTCAGCGGGTGGGCCGATCTCCGGACTGGCAGACGTACTCATTCCTGATCTCCTACCTGGCGACATGGTGCTGACACTGGGTGCAGGCGACATCACGACGGTTGGGACCGCCGTGCTTGAGGCGTTGGGCGCCGAGGCATGAGCGAAGCGAAGTTTGCCGCGCGCCGGCGCGGTGGGCTGCTCCAGCGCTGGCGGACGCCGTTGATGATCACAGGTAACCTCATGCTGGTTGGGCTCGCAGTGTGGGCGATCTGGTTCTCGAGCCTGTTGTCCGCGGGCAAGGTCATCGTCGAGGGTGAGACGACGCTGACGGAAGCGCAAGTCCGAACAGCTGCCGACGTGCCGATCGGTCGGCCGTTGATACGCGTGGACACCGTCGCGATCGAGGAACGCGTCGCCTCGATGGAACGGGTCCAAGGTGTGTCGGTCAGCAGATCGCTGCCTGGCACGATTCGTATCAAGATCACCGAGCGAGAGGCCATCGCCTTCGCCACGCTGGGTGGCGAGATTCGGGGAATCGACCGCTACGGCATCGCGTTCAGGACATTCGACAAGGCACCCAAAGGCCTGCTTGAGGTGAAGGTCATCGTCGCCGACGCGCGCAAGCGCCAGCAGACCCTTGCCGCGGTCGCATCGGTGGTTGACGCCATCGACAGAAAGGATGCTCCGCTGCGTGCACAGGTGCAGTCCGTCAGAGCGTCCACCAAGGACTCGATCGTCCTTGACCTGACCAAGAACAGATCCGTCACCTGGGGGAGCGCGGGCAACGCCGAACGCAAGATGGCGGTGCTCAACTCGCTGCTCAAGATCTCCGCCAAGGAGTACGACGTCAGTGCGCCGGACCAGCCGACGACCCGCAGGTGAAGCAGCGTTGGTCCCAAGTTTCCCAGCAGGTCCCCGAAAACTGTCACTCCACCCTTGTTGCAACGAGGGAGGAGCGCCAGTTTTCGGGGACCTCCTGGGAAACATGAGGTCTGTGGTGCAACGATCCGGCGTGTCGCACCTGAGCATCGCGCCCAGACACGTACCGTTCTAGAAGACACAGGTTGACATAACTATAAACCTCCACCTCAGGGTTAAAGTTTCCCGAGCTGACGAAATCCAGACCCCGGAAGGGACACACGATGGCGGTTCAGAACTATCTCGCCGTGATCAAGGTCGTTGGCATCGGCGGGGGCGGCGTCAACGCCGTCAACCGCATGATCGAGATAGGCCTCAAGGGTGTCGAGTTCATCGCTATCAACACTGATGCGCAGGCCTTGCTGATGAGTGACGCCGACGTCAAGCTCGACGTCGGACGTGACTCGACGCGGGGTCTTGGAGCCGGTGCGAACCCAGAGATCGGCAAGCGCGCAGCCGAGGACCACGCTGAAGAGATCGAGGCAGCCATCAAGGGTGCCGACATGGTCTTCGTGACGGCTGGCGAGGGTGGTGGCACCGGTACTGGCGGCGCTCCTGTCGTAGCTCGCATCGCCCGCTCGCTGGGTGCACTCACCATCGGTGTCGTCACGAGGCCGTTCAAGTTCGAGGGGCGCAACCGATCGAATCAGGCCGATATCGGCATCCAGGGGCTGCGTGACGAGGTCGACACGCTCATCGTCATTCCCAATGACCGGCTGCTGTCGATCAGCGACCCCAATGTGAGTCTGCTCGACTCGTTCCGACAAGCCGACCAAGTTCTCCATCAAGGCGTCTCGGGCATCACCGACCTCATCACGACTCCTGGTCTGATCAACCTCGACTTCGCCGACGTCAAGTCGGTGATGTCGGACGCCGGTTCTGCACTGATGGGCATCGGCTCCGCGCGAGGCGAGCACCGAGCTGCGATCGCGGCTGAGAGCGCCGTGTCCAGTCCGCTGCTGGAAGCCTCAATCGAGGGCGCCCGAGGCGTGCTGCTCTCGATCGCTGGCGGCTCCGATCTCGGACTTTTTGAGATCAACGAGGCAGCTGGACTGGTTGCGGATGCCGTACATCCCGACGCGAACATCATCTTCGGTGCGGTGATTGACGATGCACTCGGCGACGAGGTCAGGGTCACCGTGATCGCGGCCGGTTTCGACGGCGGCGAGCCCAAGTTGCGCGATGCCTCGCAGCCCGCGTTGGGTCGAGAGGTCGAGCGGACACCCGCCGAAACTGTGCCGAGGCCGGCAACTGCCGAAAGCTTCCTCGACCCCGACCCGTTCCTTGACCAGCCGCGTGACGGTGCCGGCAATGTGACGGTTCCCGCAGATCCGCTAACGACCGAGTACGGCGACGATCTCGACGTACCCGACTTCCTCCGCTGACAGCCGCGAGTGTTCTTTCACCGCGAGACGGTTGGACGGGTCGAATTCGCGTTCAGCGACCGTGACGGAGGCTTGAGTGCGGGGGCCTGGGCATCCCTCAACCTCGGGACATCGAATGGTGACGACCCCAATCTGGTGCAGGGCAATCTTGAATTGCTCGCCGAGCACCTCGGGGTCGACCGGCTCGTACGTATGACGCAGGCGCACGGGCCTGATGTCGTCTGGACGGACGCAGTGGCGGCGGGTGAGATTCCCGTGGTCGATGCACTGCTCACTGACGAAGTCGGTGTCGGCGTGCTCGTCCGCGTGGCCGATTGCACGCCCGTCGTGCTGATCGGCCTGGACGAGCCTGTCGCCGGAGTCATCCATTGTGGCCGCGAAGGTCTCGTGAAGGGCATCGTCCCAGCCGCGATCGGCGCGATTCGTGGCCGAGGAGCAGAGTCGCTCGAGGCATGGATCGGCCCCCGGGCGTGTGGGCGGTGCTACGAGGTCCCCGAGGAGATGGCAGATGTCGTTGCGGCAGCGGTGCCCGAGGCAAGGTCTACGACCGCGTGGGGTACTCCCGCACTCGACATCGGCGCTGGGGTATTCACTCAGCTCAACGACCTTGGCGTACAGGTCAACGACATCGGCGATCACGTCTGCACGATTGAGGACGAGCGGTTCTATTCCTACCGGCGTCAGGGTCAGGACTCCGGTCGCTTCGGCGCTGTCGCGGTGATCCGGTGAACCGGAGGGCCGAGATCGAGGGAGGCCTCGCGAACGTCGAGCAGCGCATCGGGGCGGCCTGCCAATCCGCTGGGCGCGACCGGTCCGAGATCACCCTCATCGTGGTCACCAAAACCCATCCCGCGAGCGACGTCGAGATTCTCGCCGATTTGGGCATCATGGATGTCGGGGAAAACCGACATCCCGAAGCAGGCGACAAGGCCGAACAGGTTGAAGCATCGCTGCGCTGGCACTTTCTTGGAGGGGTGCAGACCAACAAGGCTGGTGCAATCGCCCGCTACGCCGACACGGTGCACAGCGTCGATCGGATCAAGCTGGTGAACTCGCTCTCGCGCGGCGCGGAGTCAGCCGGACGTACGCTCAGCTGCCTCATCCAGGTCGACTTTGGCGACGCGGACGGACGTTCAGGCATTGCACCCACTGGACTGCCGGAGCTCGCGGACGCAGTTGCCGCCGCTAGGCACCTCGATCTCGTTGGTGTCATGACGGTCGCGCCACTCGGCGAGGACCCAATCCCGCACTTCGAGCACCTCGTACGCCTGTCAGCTGAGCTGCGCCTTGACCATCCTGACGCGACGATCATCTCCGCAGGGATGAGCGACGACTTCGAGCTCGCGATCATGGCTGGCGCGACACACCTGCGAATCGGGCGTTCAGTACTCGGTGAGCGTGCCTCCACCCGCTAATCTCAGTGATGTCACAACTACCCGAAGCGACGGAGTTCTCATGGCTGGCGCAATGCGAAAGGTCGGCGAATACCTCGGCCTGGTCGAACAGGCCGACTTCGACGACGAGTACGACGACCTCGAGCAGTCCGTTCCCATCGCCCGGCAACCGGCTGTCGTACGGCCCGCTGCGTCATCTGTTGCCAACATCGAAGAGCACCGACGCCCCGTGCGTCGGCCGTCCAACTCCACGGATCTGCTCCGCATCGAAACTGTGACTCCACGCACGTACAACGACGCCCGAACGGTCGGCGAGCATTACCGCTCCGGCGTGCCCGTCATCATGAACCTGTCCGAGATCGATGACGATGACGCGAAGCGCCTCGTCGACTTCTCAGCGGGACTGGTGTTCGCGGCTCATGGTTCGATAAACCGGGTAACCGCCAAGGTATTCCTTTTGTCACCGGAGAACATTGTGGTGACGGATGAGGACAAGCAGCGGATCGCTGCCGGCGGCTTCTACAACCAGAGCTGAGCCCTGATGGCCGCTGTCGGCAGCATCATCTACTTTGCCCTGTGGGTTGCCGTACTGCTGTTGATCGCCCGTTTCGTCCTCGACTGGGTGCAGATGCTGGCTCGTCAGTGGCGTCCTCGCGGTGCCGTGGCAGTTCTTTGCGAGGGCATCTACTCCGTAACGGACCCCCCTCTGCGCGCAGTTCGAGGCGTCATCCCACCAATGCGTCTCGGGTCGGTGATGCTTGACCTGTCGCCGATGATTCTGCTGATCGGCATCTTCATTTTGCAGCGCATCGTAGCTGCTGTGTTCTTCTGATCCACCAATGTCGGCGGGAAATGCCGGATGACTTGCGCAGTCCTGTGGCAGGAGTGAACCGTGACGGAGTACCCTTGAGTTTCCGAGTCCCCAGGACTACCCCGAACCCTTAGGTGAACTCATGCCGTTGACGCCAGAGGACGTGCGTAACAAGCGCTTTACGCCCGTCCGTCTTCGCGAAGGCTATGACATGGGCGAAGTTGATCAGTTCCTCGATGAAGTCGAGGCTGAACTCGAGCGACTGACCGTCGAGAACGAAGAACTTCGCGCCAAGGTAGCTGCCGCATCGACCGGCGAACCGACCGGTCTCATTCCCGCGATCTCACAGCCCGCTCCGGCTGTGCAACAGCCTGCCCCAGCCGTGCAGGAGACGTTTTACACGCCTCCGCCGCCGGTTGAGCGTGTGCCAGAGCCGATCCCGGCTGCGCCGGTCGCGGCAGCGGCACCTGTGCCGTCGATGGGTGACGCCTCCTCGGCTGCTGCCCGGCTGCTGGAGATTGCGTCGGCCAACGCCGACCAGCTCATGGAAGCCGCCAAGGATGAGGCTGACCGCATTGTCGGCGAAGCTCGCACCAAGGCAGAGCGTCTGACCAACGAAGCACGTGGCAAGGCCGATCGACTCGAGACTGACGCGCGTATCCGTGCACAGAAGCTCGACGAGGAGACCAACGAGCGTCGTTCACAGGCCGTTTCAACGATCGAGCGCGAGCGCTACGAAATTCAGCGTGAGGTCGAGCATCTCCGTGCCTACGAGCGTGAATACCGTGCACGGCTCAAGAACTACTTCCAGAACCAGCTCGATCAGATCGCGGCAAACGAGAGTGGCAACTCCACTCCAGTCCAGGAGCCCGTCGACGCGGCACCTCGGCGTCTGCGCTCGCTGCTGGGCGACGACGAAGGCTTCTGAGCCTCCGCTAGACAGTTGTCAAAGAACGGCCCGCTCCCTCGGGGGCGGGCCGTTCGCATGCCCATGGTGAACGCACGAATCTACATCCGGGCGAACTGCTGGGCCAGAATGTCGATTCGTCCGTCGAACGGTCAGGCGACGGTGATGCTGAAAGTGAGACCAAGCTCTTTGTCGGTGAAGGCTGCGGCGCCGGTTGATTCGGTGATCTGGGTCGCGAGCACCTCGTCGGCGATCTCACCGGCATGGGCACGCAGTGCGTCGGCCATCGGGCTCGCCGCGGACCACTCAAGCGCGATGCGGTCGCTGATGTCGAAGCCTGAGGACTTGCGTGCCTCCTGGATGACGCGGATCGCCTCGCGCGCGAGCCCGGCACTGCGCAGCTCATCGTCGAGCTCAAGGTCGAGCGCCACGGTCTCACCCTGATCGTTGACGACGGACCAGCCTTCGCGCGGACGCTCGGATATGATCACGTCCTCCGGTCCGACCTCCACCGACGTGCCGGCGACATCGACGCTCGACACTGAGTGTGCGGAGAGGTCGACGGCGAGTGCTGCTGCGTTGGCCGCAGCGATTGCCGCTGCAACCTGCGGGGTCTGCTTGCCGAAGCGCTTGCCGAGGTTGCGGAAGTTGCCCTTGGCGGTGTGGTCGACCAGATCGCCGGCGGCATCGGCGAGCGACTCCAGCGATCCGACGTTGAGCTCCTCGCACACCTGAGCACGCAGATCCTCGCCTAGCTGCTCCCATGCGGCCGAGGCGACAAGAGCGCGGCGGAGGGGCTGACGCGTACGCACCTTCGCCTCAGCGCGGGCAGCGCGTCCCAGCTCGGTGACCCGTCGGGAGAGCTCGACGCGCGGTCCCAGCCCCTCGACGATCAGGCTTTCGTCGGCGACTGGCCAGGAGGCCAAGTGGACCGAGGCGGGCGCGTCGGGTGACACCGGCACGACGACGTCTTGCCAGACGCGTTCGGCGATGAACGGGGTCAACGGCGCGAGCAAGCGGGTCAGCACATCGAGTGTCTCGTGCAGCGTGGCGAACGCCGCAGCGTCGCCGCGCCAGAACCTTCGGCGGGATCGGCGGACATACCAGTTGGACATGTCGTCGATGAACGATGCGAGTCGTGCCCCAGCCGCCTGGGTGTCGAATGTCTCCAGGTCGGCCGTAACGTCCCGCGTCAGGGTGTGAACCTCAGACAGCAGCCACTGGTCGAGCACCTCGCGTGCGGCAACTGGTGGAACATCCGCAGTTGGCGTCCAGCCTTCGGAGGTGGCATAGAGCACATGGAACGCGACGGTGTTCCAGTAGGTCAACAGGACCTTGCGCACGACCTCGGTCAGCGCGCCGTGACCAATGCGCCGCGGCGCCCATGGCGAGCCGGAGCACGCCATGAACCAGCGCAGCGCGTCGGCCCCGTGCTCGTCCATCAGGGGCATCGGAAGCAGGATGTTGCCGAGGTGCTTGCTCATCTTCTTGCCGTCTTCGGCCAAGATGTGCCCCAGGCAGACGACGTTCTCGTATGAGCTCTTGTCGAACACCAACGTGCCGACTGCCATCAACGAGTAGAACCAGCCGCGCGTCTGGTCGATTGCCTCACAGATGTATTGCGCGGGATAGGCCTGCTCGAACTTCTCCTTCGAGCCCGGTACGTGTGGGTATCCCCACTGCGCAAACGGCATCGACCCGGAGTCGAACCACGCGTCGATGACATCGGGAACGCGCCGATAGGTGCCTTCCTCGCCGTCCACCTCAAACGTCACCTCGTCGATGAAGGGGCGGTGGGGATCGAGATGTGAGAGGTCGCGACCCGTGAGCTGCGACAGCTCGGCGAGTGACTCGATGCAGACAAGCTTGGATGCATCGGAGTCGTTGCGCCAGATCGGCAGGGGAGTGCCCCAGTAGCGGCTGCGCGAGAGTGACCAGTCGACGTTGTTGGTCAGCCAGTCACCGTAACGACCGTTCTTGATGGTCTCGGGGAACCAGTTGGTGTCTGCGTTCTCCTCCAGCAGCCGGTCCTTGATCTCCGTGGTGCGGATGTACCAAGCGGGCAGCGCGTAGTACATCAACGGCGTGTGGCACCGCCAGCAGTGCGGGTAGGAGTGTTCGTAGGCCTCTTCGTTGAACATCAGACCTCTCGCAGCGAGGTCATCGGCCAGCGCCCGGTCGGCGCTCTTGAAGAACTGACCGCCGACGAGTGGCACATCGGCCTCGAAGTGGCCGTCGGGTGTGATGGGGTTGACCACCGGTAAGTCGTAGGTCTTGCAGACCGCCATGTCGTCTGCGCCGAACGCGGGGGACTGGTGCACCAGGCCGGTGCCGTCCTCGGTCGTGACGTAGTCGCCGAGCACGACAAAGTGCGCTGGCGCAGGAAACGAGACGAGGTCGAAGGGACGCTCATAGGTCCAACGCTCCATGTCAGCGCCGCTGAACGATTCGCCTGTGGCGGTCCATCCCTCGCCGAGCGCCTTGGCCAGTAATGGCTCGGCCACGACGAGCGTCTCCTTGCCGTCGGTGGTGAGCACGTAGGTGACCTCGGGATTGACAGCGACGGCGGTGTTGGACACCAGCGTCCACGGGGTCGTGGTCCACACGAGCATCGAAGCCTTGCCAGCGTACGGTCCAGAAGTCAGCGGGAAGCGTACGTAGACGGACGGATCGGTGATCGTCTCGTAGCCCTGCGCGAGCTCGTGATCTGACAGCGTCGTACCGCAGCGCGGACAGTAGGGCGCCACGCGGAAGTCCTCCGTCAGGAGACCTTTCTTGAAGATCGTGGAGAGCGCCCACCAGACACTCTCGATGTATGACGAATCCATCGTGCGGTAAGGTTTGGCCATGTCGACCCAGTAGCCCATGCGGTCAGTCATCGCCTCGAAGAGATCGACGTTGCGCACCACCGCCTCACGACACTTGGAGTTGAACTCGGCGATACCGAACGCCTCGATGTCGGGCTTGCCGTTGAAGCCCAGCTCCTTCTCGACTGCTATCTCGACCGGGAGGCCATGACAGTCCCAACCGGCCTTTCGGTCGACGTGGAAGCCTTGCATCGTCTTGAAGCGTGGGAAGACATCCTTGAACACTCGAGCCTCGACGTGATGCGTTCCCGGGGTACCATTGGCGGTCGGTGGGCCCTCGTAGAACGTCCATGGCGGAGCGTCGACCGGGGTGTCGAGGCTCGCCGCGAACGTGCCCTGATCGGCCCACAGTTCAAGGACCTCCCGCTCGAGAGCCGGGAGGTCGATGTGGGCTGGAACGGGGCGGTATGACACCCGCGGCTCGTCGGTCGAAGTCACCCGACCAATTCTACGGGTCACACTCGCACGCCACGCGGCGGTGCGAGTTGCGATTGTCCCCGTGGCGGTCTACTGTCCCCGGCATGCCGAAGACGACACTGGCCGTACGCGCCGACGAGAAGCCCTGGACCGCTGCTGAGGCCAAGGCTGTCCGCACCGAGCTCGAGAGTGACCTCACCCGACTGCGCGGCGAGCTCGATCAGTCGGCTCGCGAGCTGCAGGACCTGCTCCGCGATGGAGTCGACGGAGCTGGTAACGACCAGGCCGATGTCGGCTCCAAGGGACTTGAGCGTGACGCCGAGATGTCCCTTGCTGCCAACCAGCGCGAGCTGCTCCAGCAGACCGAGAAGGCGCTCGATCGTCTGGACAAGGGCGTCTACGGACAGTGCGAGGTGTGCGGTGAGCCCATCGGCAAGATGCGATTGATGGCATTCCCGCGTGCGACACTGTGCATGACATGCAAGCAGCGCGAGGAACGTCGCTGAGCCCTGACAGCGGCCCGACAACCCACACTTCAGTTCGACTCTTCGCGATCGTCGCTGTCCTGACCCTGGCCGTCGACCAGGTGTCGAAGTACCTCGCTGTCGAGAGGTTGCAGAATCGAGCGCCGGTCGAGCTGATCCCCAACGTCCTGTCGCTGGCGTTCTATCGCAACGCGGGTGCTGCCCTGGGCACGGGCACCGGGTTCACCGTCGTGCTGAGCATCATCGCGATCGTCGTGTGCGTGGCGGTCGTCCGCATCGCCACCCGGCTGCGCGACCGCGGTTGGGCCATCGGGCTCGGGCTGTTGCTCGCCGGAGCACTCGGAAACCTTGCGGATCGCCTCTTTCGTCAGCCCTCGCCGTTCAAGGGTCACGTCGTCGACTTCATCGACTACGGCGTCTTCATCGGCAATGTGGCCGACATCGCCCTGACATTGGCCGCGATCGTCATCGTGTGGCGCACCTGGCGCGGCGTGTCGATCGACGGCACGCGGGAAGCACGATGACCGAGGAAGTCGAGCTTGAGCACAAGGTGCTGTCCGTCCCTGAAGGTCTTGACGGTGAGCGTGTCGACAGTGCGCTCGCGCGGTTGCTAGGACTGTCGCGGACCCGCACGAGCGAGCTTGTCGCCGAGGGCCACGTACAGCTCGATGGACAACCTCCTTCGAAGTCAGACCGCGTCCACCCAGGGGCGATCCTTGAGGTGTCCATTCCTGCGCCGCGTCGAGCTGTCGTCGTTGCCTCGGAGGTCGAGGGCATGCGGATCGTCTTCCAGGACGACGACATCGTCGTCGTCGACAAGCCTGTCGGCGTTGCCGCCCATCCGAGCGTCGGCTGGTCCGGCCCGACCGTGCTTGATCATCTCGCCGGCATCGGCATACGGATATCGACGTCAGGGGCGCCCGAGCGACGCGGCATCGTGCACCGACTCGACGTCGGCACCAGCGGGCTGATGGCCGTGGCGAAGTCCGAGCACGCCTATACCGTGCTCAAGCAGGCGTTCCGCGACCGCACGGTCGACAAGACCTATCACGCGCTCGTGCAGGGGCACCCCGATCCGCACATGGGAACGATCGACGCACCCATCGCTCGCCACCCCAAGCACGACTTCAAGTTCACGGTCAAGGGCGGCGGCCGCGAGAGTGTCACGCACTACGACACGCTCGAGGCCCACAGATTTGCCAGTTTGCTGACGATCAACCTCGAGACTGGCCGCACCCACCAGATCCGGGTGCACATGGCCGCGCTCCACCACCCGTGCGTTGGCGACCTGATGTACGGCGCCGATCCGACACTCGCCAAGCGTGTCGGGCTGGATCGGCAGTGGCTGCACGCCTACAAGCTTGGGTTCGTGCACCCCCGTACGGGCGACCATGTCGAGTTCGAGTCGGTCTATCCCGACGATCTGGTGCACGCCCTCGAAGTCATACGTTCCTCGGACTGACCCACTCGTGGGTACTTACTGGAGATTCCAGACGTACCGGCTGGTCGGTACGAGGTCCAGACCGGTATCGGCGCCGAAACGGGCGACGCTGGCCATCAGAGTGGTGATCCGGCGGTTCAGTTCTTCGTCGTCACCGCCGCTGCCGTAGAACTCATGCATGTCGGTCAATGCCGCCATCGGAAACAGCTCTTCGACGATCGCCGAGATCTCCGGTGAGCTGGGTGTGAGAGCCTCTTCGACGATGTTCTGGACATAGCCGAAGGTGTTCTGGGTCTCAATGGCGATCGGAGTGTGACTCCCGATCCAGATCTCGAGGTACTCGTCGCGGGTCATGCCGTCCGGGCGACGGAGCACGGCGATGTTCGCCAGTGCGTCCGTGCGCTCGCCGTCCGCGACGGCTGGCGGCTCGATCGGTCGGCGCTCGGTGACCCGCCAGGCATGCAGACCCGGCTCGAGGTCGGTGAGGGTCGCGATCGCTGCTGCTGGGTTGCCGTCGGTCCACAGCGTCACGAACGTCGTGATCGGGTCACCTGGACCGAACCGCATCGCGCCGGCTACGGGCGCGTCGTCGACGTTGAGTTGGTACTGAGTGACTCCGGTTGCGGCGAGCCGCGTACGGAGGTCGGCGTCATCAAGGGCGAGGTCTGCGCCATGAAAGGCGAGGATCAGTTTCGTCACGCCTGCAATCTAGTGGTCAAGGGGTCGTGGACAATGGACGCATGTCATCCGTCGTGCGCCAGTCCGAGAAGTTGCGGGATGTGCTCTACGACATCCGCGGACCCGTCAACGCACGGGCGGCCGCCATGGAGGCCGCAGGCGAACGCATCCTCAAGCTCAACATCGGCAACCCACAGCCGTTCGGCTTTGACGCGCCTGCCGAGATCCTTCAGGACGTCATCGCGGGCCTGCCGACCGCGCAGGGCTACTCCGACTCGCGCGGCATCCAGTCGGCACGACGCGCGGTCGTACACCACTACCAGCTGCAAGAGGGATTCCCGGTCATCGACATCGACGACGTATGGCTGGGCAACGGCGTGTCCGAGCTGATCCAGATGGCGCTGCAGGCGCTGCTCGACAACGGCGACGAGGTGCTGATCCCGGTGCCGGACTATCCGCTGTGGACTGCCGTCACCAATCTTGCCGGTGGTGTGCCGGTGCACTACCTGTGCGACGAGGCCAATTGCTGGAATCCCGACATCGCCGATCTCGAGTCCAAGATCACCGACCGCACCAAGGTCATCGTCGTGATCAATCCCAACAACCCGACCGGCGCGGTCTACACCCGCGAGACGTTGACCGCGATCGCCGACCTCGCCCGCAGCCAACTCGAACGCCACTATCCCGGCTGGGCCGGCGGCAGCGCGGCGGTGGTGCGGATCCGCAAAGAGCAGCTGGCGACGTTCGTCGCCGCTCCTGGTGTCGCGGCCGTGCGCCTCGCGCCGAATCGGCCGGCCGCGGGGCTGGCGAACCTGTGGTGCTGCGGCGATTGGACCGCGACGGGGTTGCCGGCGACTCTGGAGGGTGCGGCGCGTTCGGCGGCGATGGTGGTGCGTGGGGTGTCTGGGCGGGGGTAGGTGCCTGATTGGTGGGCGCT
>CAZWZC010000005.1:0-57119 GCA_964638755.1 uncultured Aeromicrobium sp.
GGTGCTCGTGGTGACTGCGGGCGACCGCGGCCTCGGCGGCGAGCCCTGGGATCCGCATCAACACCCGGTCAGTCAGGTATGGATGCATCCGCACCCGCTCCCACTCCGCGCCCGTGAGCTCGGCAGGCTTCGACCACACCTGGTTGGGGACGCCGAGCCGACCGACATCGTGCAGGTGGCCGGCGCGACGGAGCATCTCCGCGTCGCCAGCGGGGAGCCCGAGGTGCCCGGCCGCCGCATGAGCCAGTGCCGCGACGTTGCGCGAGTGCCCGAGGGTGAAGGGGCACTTGAGGTCGACGAAGTCACCGATCGCGCAGACCAAGGAGTCCAACGACTCCTGGTCGAGGCGGACCTCTGCGTCGGGGGCGATGGAGAGCGCGGCGCTCCACGGGTCGTCACCCGGGGCCGCGAAGAGACCCTCGGCATCTGCCGTGAGCGCATCGACAACTGCCGGGTCGAAGTGGCCGCCACTGCGGCTGCGTGCCATGGCGACGGCACCCTCCACGCCGTACATCCGGTGGTGCACCTCGGCGATGTCGGCGACCTGCGCCACCCGCATCTCGATGGGGATCTCGCTGCCGGTGACGCCGTGCGGAAGTCCTCCGCCGTCGAAACGTTCGAAGGTATAGCCGAGGGCGTTCGCGACGTCTGTGCTCAGCCCGATGTGCGATGCCAGCGCGGCGGCAGAGGTGCAGTGGGAATGGATCATCGCCCCGAGCTGTCCGCGCGCGTCCTTGAACAGGGTGGCCATCACCCGGACCCGTCGACGTGTCGGTTCGCCGCGGGCGACGTTGCCGAGCAGGAACCGCAGGTAAGGAACGCCGGTCCAGTCGACGAGGTATGCGTCGCGGCGTACGGCGATGTCGTCGCCGAACCATCGTGCGTACTCCTGGGAATCGGCATGGCAGCCGATCCACATCACGAGCGTTGCGTAGTAGACCGTCTCGCGCTGCTCCCTGCTGAGCCCCAGTCGATTGGCCAGCTCGCAGGCGATCACCGCCGACCTGAGCATGTGCTCTGCCGGTTGTCCGAGGCCCAGGTCGATTGCGACCGACAAGCCGGCCAGTACCTCCACCCGTTTCGGAAGCGGTTCTGCGGTGACCATGCCCCGATTGTCGTTGCCAGGGGGCGCCGCTGTCACGTGGAATCAGCCACGACGACGCGCCCCGGGAAGGAGCATCGGCACGCGGCGACGGTAGCTGCGGTACTCCTCGCCGAATGCGTCGACCAGGTCTCGTTCCTCCAGTTGGATGCCGATCAGGATGTATCCGGTTGTCGCGAGCGCGAACACCAGATGCCCGACAGTCATCGTGGGCGCCACCCAGAAGGCGACCAGGAAACCGAGATAGATCGGGTGCCGCACCAGGCCGTACCAGAGCGGCGTGACGAATCGGTACGCCGGCATCGTGCGACCACGGGCGTTCGCCACGACTTGGCGAAGGCCGAAGAGGTCGAAGTGGTTGATGAGGAAGGTCGACGTCAGGACCAGGGCCCACCCGGCGAGCGACACGGCCGTCAGGGCGAGGCGTACGCCGTCGCCCGAGACGTCCCACACGGTGTGGGTGACTGGGTGCCACCACCACAGCAGAGCCGCGAGTGCGGCGGTGGCGAAGAGAACGAACGTGCTTCGTTCGATGGGTTCGGGCACAAGCCGGGTCCACCAGCGCTTGAATCCGACCCGCGCCATCACGCTGTGCTGGGTCGCGAACACCGTGAGCAGGACGACGTCGACCACGATAGCCGTGCCGGTAGACGTCTCGGGCCCTCCGCTGTCGATCGTCCGAGGGAGGAGGTCTGAGCCGGCAACGGTGAGGTAGAGGTTGTCGACGAAACCGATCGCGCACAGGAACACGACCAGGAATGCCGCGTACACCACAAACCCGTAACCCAGCGCGACCACGCGTGCGGTCGACATGGTGGACGGACGCTGACTCGTGGCGGTCACGATGCTGCGCTCCTGACCGAGGCGGCACTCGACGTGCTCGCGGCCTCGGGAGAGAAGCGCGCCCTCCCGACGAAGAAGATCCCGCGCTGCGGCAACCAGAAGTCACCGAGGTTCGCCTGGGTCGCGAGCGGCCCGAGCTCACCGAGATTTTCGCCGCGCAGCGCTGCGCCGCCGCCGACGACTCGCCAGACCTGCACTGGCGCTGCCTTGAACCGCGGTCCGTTCGGCGTAGCCCCTTGCAGACGTACGCGTCCGGGGCGCAGGAACGTTCGAGCCATCGGCCCCATCGATGCGAGGACTGCGTTGCTGTTCCATGCAGCCGCAGGCATCCTGCCGCCCATGGCGGTCATCGCCCGTGTGGCTGGTGAGGATCCCAGCTCAATGCGCCAGGTCAGCTCGGCGGCAGCGATGGTCACGTCGAGGTCAGAGTCGGAGCCCCAGGTGACCTCTATCGTCGGCACCTTCTCGGCGTCGGTCAGTGAGCCGAAGTACCGCGGGCAGCTGACCTCGGGATCAGCCGTCGTGTAGATCGTCCAGGGCCCGCTGGGGTCACGGTGCCAGACGGCCCTGTACGCCGGACCGACCGAGCTCGACACCATGTCACGCAGGGCTAAGTAGTGACCGGACGCGAAGGGCAGTCCCATGACGCCATAGCCACTGAATCGTTCGTCATCTCCGTCGGAGAGGGCAGGATTGGCCTGCAGCGCTTCGACGGACTCGTGTGGGGTGTGTGTAGTCATGCCTCACAGACTCGTCCGCGGTCGCGCGCTCTGCGTGAGGCATCGGCCTCAACTTCCAGACAGCGGTGGGATCATTGGCCTTCAGGCGCCGCGACCCTCGGGATGAGCTGGCGCCGTACCATTTCCGGCATGACCGAGTTCGCGGTCGCCCTCGTCGCGACCCCGCACGGTGACGCGCGCGTCCATGTCGCTCACCCGGCGTCTGATCCCGTTGGGCTGATCATGCTTGGCCACGGTGCTGGCGGCGGCGTGACCGCCCATGACATCGCGCTCGCGACCGAGGAGGCGATTCGGGCGTACCTCACGGTTGTCCTCGTCGAGCAGCCCTATCGAGTCGCCGGGCGAAAGGCACCCGCACCTCCGGCGCAGGTCGACGCGGCGTGGTGTGCAGTCGCCGAGCAAGTGCATACCGATGACCTCCCATTGATCGTAGGTGGTCGCTCCTTCGGTGGCCGGGTCGCCTGTCGTACGGCGAGTGAGGTCGGGGCCGCGGGAGTGCTGTGCCTGGCGTTCCCGCTGCATCCTCCCGGCCGGCCCGAGAAGTCCCGCCTTCCAGAACTCACCGCGGTGACCGTGCCGACGCTCGTCATCCAAGGCGACCGGGACCCTTTCGGCGTGCCTGATCCGGAAGTCTTGCAGAACGGGGTGACCCTCGTCGTCGTCTCGGGCGATCATTCGCTGACGGAGGAAGCGCCGGCGATCCGAGCTGCCATCTCCACCTGGTTGGCCGATCTGTTTCCTGTTGCCTAGGTTAGTCGTTTTGGCGTGATCCTGTTCGTAGTGGGAGTACGAGGCGGTCATCGGGACCGCTCAGACAGAGGAGAGATCCATGGCGCACTACCTGATGTCAGTGCACGGACCCGCCGAGATGGGCGAGGCGCGCGACCTTCGCCTCAGGAGACGAGGGTTGCGCGCTGCTGGTGGGGGAGGCCGAACAGCTGGTTGAGTGCCTGAGCGCGCTTGAGCACCAGGTGGGCGTCGTGCTCCCAGGTGATCGCGATTCCGCCGTGCAGCTGGACGGTCTCGCCGCCTACTGCGACCGCGGCGTCGCTGCAGTACGAGCCAGCAGCGGCCGCGAGACGATCGGCGTTGGGTTCGCCATCGATGTGAGCCTGTACCGCGGCCCATGCCCCAGCGCGAGACATTTGCACGCGTACGAGCAGGTCTGCCATGCGGTGCTTGAGCGCCTGGAACGAGCCGATCGGGCGACCGAACTGCTCACGTTGCTTGGTGTAGTCGACCGTCATGTCGAGACCGCGCTGGGCGCAGCCGACCTGAAGAGCCGCCGCGGCGAGGGTTCCGACTCGGTGCGCTGTCGCCAACGCTGATGCAGCATCGAGCGCGATGGCTTCTGCGGCAACGCTGTCGAACTCGAGGGTCCCGAAGCTGAGCGTCGGGT
Organism: uncultured Aeromicrobium sp.; assembly: GCA_964638755.1. GTDB lineage: Bacteria > Actinomycetota > Actinomycetes > Propionibacteriales > Nocardioidaceae > Aeromicrobium. The sequence goes on from CAZWZC010000005.1 coordinate 4,085, forward strand.
CGAGTCCGGCAACCTTCGTACGCGTGACTGCAGATGGGTCGACGCTGAAGAGCCCGACACCACCATCGTGCTCCGCAGCGACGAGGACGATCTCGGCGACGTCGCCGTACAGCACCGGTGACACCGACCCGGAGAGCAAGCCGTCGTTGAAGGTGACGCTGAGGGGTGCATCAGCCGGACCGGTGACTCCGGACCAGGCGAGCGTCGCGACGGTTCCCGCGGCGATGTCCTCGAGCAAGGGGCTGTCCGTCAGCGCAGCAGCTGCCGTGACCGTCGCAAGCAGAGGAGAAGGTGTCAGCGCACGGCCGAGCTCCTCAAGCACGACGTAGGTTTCGGCGAGGGTGAACCCGGCTCCACCGGACTCCTCGGGAATGGCGAGAGCAGCAACGCCCATCTGCTCGCTCAGCGTTGACCACAGCTCGGCGTCAAAGCCGTTGAACGCGTTGCGGACGGCCTGGCTGTCGGAGCGCTTGTCGAGCATCTTGCGCATCGAGGTGGCCAGCTCGATGTGGTCTCGGGTGGGTACGAGATCAGTCATCGGTCCGCCAGCAGCGAGGCGAGCACGCGCTCGCGGTGGAAGGTCGGAGTGCCCCACGCTGTCTGCAGCGCCCGGATGCGAAGGATCCAGCGGCTCAAGTCGTACTCCGCGGTGTAGCCGATCGCGCCGTGGACCTGCAGGCCGATGCGAGCCGCAATGTTGGCGGCATCAGCCGCCTGGATCTTGGCTGCGGAGACCGCACGTGGCGTCGGGTTCATCGCCGCGCCGTAGATCAGTGGGCGGGCAAAGTCGAGGGCAATGCGCACGTTGGCCAGCTGGTGCTTGATCGCCTGGTACGAGCCGATCGTGCGACCGAACTGGGTGCGCTGCTTCACGTACGTCACGGCGTCGTCGAGCACGCGCTCGCCGGCACCGAGCAGCTCAGCCGAAGCGGCGAGGACGGCCAGGTCAAAGGCTGCGTCGAGGTCGCCATGAGCGATCTTCGACTCGGAGGTGACACCGAACAGCCGACGTGTCGGATCGACCGACTCGACCGCAGCGCCGAGATCGGCCTGGTGGAGCACGCCGTCAACGGCGACGTAACGCTCGGCGATGTCAGCATCCACGGCGTATGGAGTGTGGGGCGGCACCGCAACGGTGGCGATCGCGCCGTCGGCGATTGCCGTGAGCTCGGGGCCGGTGAGGGCTGTGGCGAGGTAGGCCGCCGACTCGATCCAGGGACCGGGCACGGCGTGCTTGCCCAGCACTTCGAAGGCGCAGACCAGCTCGATCGGCGTTGCACCGAGTCCGCCGTTCTCCTCCGACACCAGCAGTCCCGAGACGCCGACTTCGGCGATCCGCGCCCAAAGGGCTTCGCCCGGCTTGGCGTCGGCCTCGCCCCAAGCACGGTTGGCTGCCACCGGATCGGCGCCGGCAATCTGTCCGTCGAGCGCCGACATGAAGTCGCGCTGGTCGGAGGCCAGCTCGAATTTCATCCTCGAGCCTCTCTCGGGAGTCCGAGGATCCGCTCGGCGACGATATTGCGCTGGATCTCGTTGGTTCCGGCGTAGATCGGGCCGGAGAGCGAGAAGAGGTATCCGTCGGTCCACGGCGACTCGACCTCGGCCTCGGCGCCGAGCAGATCGAGGGCACTCTCATGAAGTGCGACGTCGAGCTCGCTCCACCAGACCTTGTTGACCGAGCCGGCAGCACCGATGTCGCCACCGTCGGCGAGCTTGGTGACCGTGCCCCAGGTGTAGAGGCGGTAGGCCTCGGCCCGGACCCATGCATCGAAGACCCCGCTCGAGAGCGCGGGCTCAGGATGCGCGGCATACACGTCGACCAGATGATCGGCCGCGGCGCAGAAGCGACCCGGCGAGCGCAACGACAGTCCGCGCTCATTGCCAGCAGTGCTCATTGCAACCCGCCAGCCGTCGCCGGCGTCGCCGAGCACATCGGCGTCTGGAACGAATACGTCGTCGAGGAACAGCTCAGCGAAGCCAGCCTCGCCGTCGAGCTGCGCGATCGGACGTACTGTCACGCCCTTGGCGTCGAGCGGGAAGCAGAAATACGTGAGACCGCGGTGGCGCTCGGCCGTCGGATCGGAGCGGAACAAGCCGAACCCCATGTGCCCGTACGTCGCGCGCGACGACCAGGTCTTCTGACCGTTGAGCAGCCAGCCGCCATCAACCCGCTTGGCGGTCGATCGCAGTGATGCGAGGTCCGAACCGGCCTCGGGCTCGGACCACGCCTGCGCCCAGATGATCTCGCCCGTCGCCATCGAGGGCAACCAGCGCTGCTGCTGCTCAGCCGTACCGTGGTCGAAGATGATCGGAGCGAGCAGGAAGATGCCGTTCTGGGAGACGCGTCCCGGAGCGCCGGCGCGGTAGTACTCCTCCTCGAAGATGACCCACTCGATCAACGAGGCCCCTCGCCCCCCGAACTCTTCGGGCCACGAGACGACCGACCACTTCGCGTCTGACAACTTCTTTTCCCACAGCTGGTGGGCGATGAAACCGTCAGCGGTGTCCATCGACGGGAGCGTCTCCGGCGGCACGTTGGCCGCGAGCCAGGCGCGTGCCTCGTCCCGGAAGGCGAGCTGATCTGGGGTGAAGTCGAGGTTCACGCTTTGCCCTGTTCCTTGTTCTTGGCTGCCATCGACTTGGCGTCGAGGCCGCCGAGGGAGTCGGCTCCGACCTCGGCATTGTGGGCGTGCGCGAAGTGGTGCAGGCCGAACACCGAGTCCATACCGGCCCGCATGCCCTGCAGGTCCTCGGCCTGGTTGACGGCCTTCTTGGTCAGCGCGAGCCCGAAGCGTGGCATCTGCGAGATGCGACCGGCCAGGGCCAGTACGGTGCTCTCCAACTCGTCGGCGGGCACCACCTGGTTGACCATGCCGAGCTCTTGCGCGCGTTGAGCAGAGAAGCGGTCGCCGGAGAAGAGGAACTCCTTGGCCGCGCGCGGGTTCATGACCCACGGGTGAGCGAAGTACTCGACGCCCGGGATGCCCATGCGGACGACCGGGTCGGAGAAAAATGCGTCATCCGAGGCGATGATGAAGTCGGCGGACCAGGCCAGCATCAGACCGCCGGCGATGCAGGCACCGTGCACCATTGCGATGACCGGCTTGGGGATCTCGCGCCAGCGGCGACACATGCCGAGGTAGACCTCCGACTCACGGGCGAAGCGCAGGTCGCCGCCCTTCTTGTCGGTGTGGTCCCACCAGATGACGGCCTTGCGCTCAAAGGTCTGGTCGACGTCGCGACCCGGCGTACCGATGTCGTGGCCGGCGCAGAAGTGCTTGCCGTTGCCGGCGAGCACGATGACCTTGACGTCGTCGTCGTCCGTCGCCTTCTGGAAGGCGGCGTCGAGGGCGTACGTCATGGCGGAGTTCTGGGCGTTGCGGTACTCCGGCCGATTGAGCGTGATCCGCGCGACCCGGTCGACGACCTCGTAGGTGACGACCTGCTCTTCGTTGGGCGCAGTCTCGGTCATGATGTGCTCCTCAGATCGTTCTTCAGAACTTTTCCGGACAGGTTGCGAGGCAACGCGTCAACGAACGCGATCTCACGGGGTGCCTTGAAGTTGGCCAAGCGTTCCTTCGCTGCCGCGATCACCGCGTCGGCGTCAAGGTCGCTGTCGGGCCGACGTACGACGAACGCCTTGCCGACCTCGCCGAGGCGCTCGTCGGGGATGCCGATCACCGCCGCGTCGACGACACCGTCCAGGCGTACGAGCGCCTGCTCAACCTCGGCGGGATAGACATTGAAGCCGCCGCAGATGTACATGTCCTTGAGCCGGTCAGTGATGCGGAGGTAGCCCCGCTCGTCGAGCACACCGACGTCGCCGGTATGCAGCCAGCCATCGGCGTCAATCGCCTCTGCCGTGGCTGCGGGGTCGTCGAGGTAGCCGAGCATGACCTGCGAACCGCGAAGCAACAGCTCACCTTCGCTGCCCACCGGCAGGTGCTCGCCAGTCTCAGGATTGGCGATCGCGGCCTCCATGCCGTCGATCGCCCTACCACAGGTCGTGGCAACAGTTTCGTCGCTGTCACCGCGGCGGCACATCGTGGCGACGACGCACTCGGTCATGCCGAAGGCAGTGATGACCAGGTCGAAGCTCAGCTCAGTCTGCAGGCGCTCGACCAAGGCGACGGGTACGTTCGCCGCTCCCGTGTTGGCGAAGCGCAGCGACGAGGTGTCGGTGGTCGGGAACTTCGGTGACTCGAGCAGGCCCAGGAAGATCGCCGGCGCACCCGGAATCATGGTGATGCCCTCAGCTGCGATCAGAGCCAGGGCGGCATCGGCGTCGAACGTCGCCATCGGATAGATCGTGCAGCCGTGCAGCAGGCCGACAAGCACGCCGACCTTGTAGCCGTATGAGTGGAAGAACGGGCTGATGACGAGATAGCGATCGGCGCCGCTGACCTCGCCGACAGTGCTCCAGCTCGAAGCGGCAGCAACGCTCTGCCGGTGCGCGCTTCGCACGCCCTTGGGGCGGCCGCTCGTGCCAGAGGTGAAGAGGACATCAGCGACGTCGTCGGGCGAGACGGCATCCGCAGCGTTCTCGACCGCGTCGACATCTGCGTCAGTGATCCCGATCGAGTCGAGGGCCGCGAGGTCGAGGATCGGGGCATCGGCGCGGAGCGCCTTGAGGTCGGCGATCTGTGTCTTGCCGAGGAAGCCATCGGCGATGATCACGAGTTGAGCACTCGTCCGCTCGACGATGTCTGCGACTTCGTGGGCGGTGTAGCGGGAGTTGGCCGGGACGAGCGCGCCTCCGGCATATGTGACGGCGAGCCCCGCAACGACCCAGTCGATGCTGTTGGGAGCCCAGAGGACAACGCAACCGCCGGCCGTGAGTCCTTGGGCATGGTAGGCGGCGGCCGTACGGCGTACCTGCTCATGCAGCTCGCCGAATGAGAGGGTGCGGCCATCCATCACGTACGCGGGAGCGCCGCCAAACTCGCTGGCCGCACGCCGCACGAGACCAGGGATGGTGTTCGTCACGTGGCCTCCTCCATCAACAAACCAAACACTTGCTTGGTAGGCTACCTTAACGGAGTACGACCGGAGCAGGAAGGAGCCGACGGTGAGCACTGCGACCGACGATGCTGCATTCCGCGAGGAAGTACGCAGCTGGCTCGCCGACAATCTGACTGGCAAGTGGGCCCACCTCAAGGGTGTGGGCGGCACCGGAAGCGGCGAGGACGCATACGACGAGCGCCTCGCCTGGAACCGCCACCTCGCTGAGCACGGCTGGACCTGCCTCGGTTGGCCCACCGAGCATGGTGGTCGCGGGCTCGGCCTCTCGCAGCAGGCCACCTTCTATGAGGAGTACGCCCGAGCCGATGCGCCTGAGACGGTGAACCACCTTGGGGAGCAGCTTCTCGGCCCGACGCTGATCAAGTTCGGCACCGACGAGCAGAAGGCACGCTTCCTCCCCAAGATCCTGGCGGTCGACGAGCAGTGGTGCCAGGGCTACTCCGAGCCCGGCGCCGGCTCTGACCTCTCGGCAGTCAGCACCAAGGCAGTCCTCGACGATGGTGACTGGGTCGTCGACGGCCAGAAGGTGTGGACGTCCTGGGCGCAGAAGTCCGACTGGATCTTCGTCATTGCTCGCACAGAGCCCGGATCGTCGCGTCACCACGGACTGTCTTTCCTGCTGATGCCACTCGACCAGGACGGCATTGAGATTCGTCCGATCGAGCAGATCACTGGCGGCGCCGAGTTCAACGAGGTTTTCTTCACCGGTGCTCGCACAGGCGAGTCGATGATCCTTGGTGAGCCCGGTGACGGCTGGAAGGTCGCGATGGCGCTGCTCGGTTTCGAGCGCGGCGTATCCGTCCTCGGCCAACAGGTCGGATTCGAGCGTGAGCTCAACGACCTAATCGAGCTCGCGCGCAGCAACGGTTCGCTCGACGATCCGGTGCTCCGCGACCGCCTGGCTCAGCACAGCGCCGAGTTTGAGATCATGCGCGTCAACGCGATCCGTTCGCTCACCCAAGCGACACCCGGCGCCGACAACGTCGCCAAACTCGTCTGGGCCAACTGGCACCGCCGGCTCGGTGAGCTCGCCATGGACGTCTGTGGCGCGAGCGCGCTGACCACCAAGGGCGAGACGTATGACCTCAGCCGCTGGCAGAACCTCTACCTCTTCTCCCGCGCTGACACGTTGTACGGCGGCAGCGACGAGATCCAACGCAACATCATCTCCGAGCGGGTGCTCGGCCTACCGAGAGAAGCACGCGGATGACGGTGACCAGGGAAGAGCAGCCCACCCCCGACTACGTCGAGGGCCACAACCTGCTCGCAGGCAAGGTTGTGGTCGTCACAGCAGCGGCCGGTGCCGGCATCGGCGCCTCGGTGTCGCGGCGTGCGCTCGAAGAGGGTGCTGCGATGGTCGTCATCAGTGACACCCACGAACGTCGCCTCGAGGAGTCTAGGGCCGCGCTCGGCGCCGAGTTCGGCGAGGACCGCGTACGCGCCGTCACCGTCGACGTCACCGACGAGGCGCGGGTTCAGGCGCTTCTCGATCTTGCCGATGAGCACGGTGGTGTCGACATCATGATCAACAACGCGGGCCTCGGCGGCACCGCAGACATCCTCGAAATGGTCGACGAGGACTGGTCACGCGTCCTTGACATCACGCTGACCGGAACGTTCCGCTGCGTACGTGCTGCGGGCAACCGCATGAAGGACGCCGGCAAGAAGGGCGTCATCGTCAACAATGCCTCGGTGATCGGCTGGCGTGCCCAGGAAGGACAGGCGCACTACGCCGCTGCCAAGGCTGGAGTCATGGCCCTGACCCGCTGCGCCGCGCTCGACGTCGCGCCGTACGGCATCCGCGTCAACGCAGTCTCGCCGTCGCTGGCGATGCACCCGTTCCTCGCGAAGGTCACCAGCGATGAGCTGCTCCACGAGTTGAAGCAGCGAGAAGCGTTTGGTCGCGCCGCTGAGCCCTGGGAGGTTGCCAACGTGATGGTGTTCCTCGCATCCGACTACTCGTCGTACCTGACCGGTGAGGTCATCTCCGTCTCGAGTCAACGGGCCTGACATGACGTCCCAGGCGCAAGCTTCCACCCGACGCGACGAGTTGTTGGCGATCGCGGCGGAGCTGTTTGCGACCAAGGGTTTCAAGAACACGACGGTGCGCGACATCGCCGATGCCGCCGGCATCCTGAGCGGCTCGCTCTATCACCACTTCGACTCCAAGGAGTCGATGGTCGACGAGATCTTGTCTTCGTTCCAGGAGGAGCTGTTCGGCACGTATGCCGAGATCCTCGCCGGTGACGCCGACCCGAGGGCCAAGCTCGAGGCTGCCGTACGCGTCTCGTTCAAGGCGATCGACCAGCACCGCAACGAGGTCGCGATCTTCCAGAACGAGGCCGACTATCTCGGCACCTTCGAGCGCTTCGCCTACCTCGCCGACCGCAATCAGCAATCGCGTGACGTCTGGCTGACGCTGCTGAACGAAGGTGTCAGCTCAGGCGCTCTGCGCAAGGATCTCGACATCGAGCTCGTCTATCGCTTCATCCGTGACACTGTCTGGGTCGCCGTGCGGTGGTATCGACCCGGCGCCAAGCTCAGCCACCACGACATTGCCGATCAGTACCTCACCATCCTCCTCGACGGGATCACCTCACATGACTAGTGCCTACATCGTTGACGCCATCCGTACGCCCGTTGGCAAGCGCGGAGGCTCGCTCGCCCAGATGCACTCGGCTGACCTCGGCGGCCATGTCATCAAGGCGCTGGTTGACCGCACCGGCATTGACCCCGGTGCGGTGGACGACGTCATCATGGGTTGCTGCGACACGATCGGCTCGCAGGCGGGCGACGTCGCGCGTACTGCCTGGCTCGTTGCTGGCCTGCCTGATCACGTGCCGGGTGTGACGATCGACCGGCAATGCGGCTCGTCGCAGCAGTCGGTGCACTTCGCCGCTCAGGGCGTGATGTCTGGTACGCAGGACCTCGTCGTCGCCGGTGGCCTGCAGAACATGAGCGCCATCCCGATCTCCGCGGCGATGCTGGTCGCTGACCAGTACGGCTTCACGACCCCGTTCGCCGAGTCGCCGGGATGGCAGGCACGCTACGGCGACCAGGAGGTCAGTCAGTTCCGCTCGGCCGAGATGATCGCCGAGAAGTGGAACTTCACCCGCGAGGACATGGAGAGGTTCGCCCTGACATCGCACACACGCGCGCGGGCGGCCATCGCCGAAGGTCGCTTCACGTCGGAGATTGCTCCTGTGGCACTCCCTGATGGGCGGATCTTCGAGACCGACGAGTGCCCCCGCGACACCTCGCTGGAGAAGATGGCGGGACTGGAGCCGCTGGCACCGGGTGGCCGCATCACCGCCGCCGTCGCGTCGCAGATCAGCGACGCCGCGAGCGCCCTGCTCATCGCGTCCGAGCAGGCCGTCAAGGACCACAACCTCACACCGCGAGCCCGCGTGCACCACCTGTCGGTACGCGCAGATGATCCGATCTGGATGCTGACGGGCCCGATCGCAGCGACCAAGCACGCCTTGGAGAAGTCGGGCATGGAGATCTCCGACATCGACCTGTTCGAGTGCAACGAGGCGTTTGCGCCGGTCGTGCTTGCCTGGATGCAGGAGCTCGACGTCCCGCACGAGAAGGTCAACGTCAACGGCGGAGGCATCGCTCTCGGCCACCCAATCGGCGCCACCGGCACCCGTCTGATGACGACGCTCCTCAACGAGCTCGAGCGTACTGAGGGCCGCTTCGGCCTGCAGGTCATGTGTGAGGGTGGCGGCCAGGCCAACGTCACGATCATCGAACGCATCTAGGGCGAAGGTCGCGCAGATCCCGGCGGGCTCCCTGCGACAGCGGCTTGGAGCATGCTTCGCGCTGACCACATCATGAGCTCTGCGGCCTTCGCGCGTGAAAGTCCGCCGATGTCGGTCAGCCAGACGAGGCACCTCGGCTGAGGCTGCAGCGTTGATCGGACCACTGAATGACACACCGGGCGTGGGTACCGACGAACGCACTTGCGTCTACGTCTCCTCCAGGCACACCGGCGGCCAGCTTGCCGTCACCGAGCAGTCACCCGATCTGTGCAGGCTGCTGTTCCTTGCGCTCGACCCGTCCCTTCAACGATCTTGCCTCTAACCGTCTCCGGTGCCGTGGGTGCACACCGATAGGTTCGAGGTCATGACTTTCGACCAGTACGCCGCCGTTTCCGTCTTCGCCGGCGCGTACGTGTTGATCGCGACCGAGCGGGTCCACCGTGTCGCGGCGGCGATGGGCGGCGCCGGTGTGATGCTCGCGCTGCGCCTGATTGACGGCAACACTGCCTACCGCTCCGAGGAAGCCGGCATCGACTGGAACGTCATCTTCCTGCTGCTCGGAATGATGATGATCGTCGGCGTGATCAAGCAGACCGGACTGTTCGAATACATGGCAATCGCTGCCGCCCAGCGCGCACGTGGCCGACCGTACGTGCTGATGGTGCTGCTCGTGGTCATCACCGCGATCGCTTCCGCATTGCTGGACAACGTCACGACGGTGCTCCTGATCGCACCGGTGACCTTCCTGGTCTGCGACCGGCTCGACCTGCCAGTGGTGCCGTTCCTGATCGCGGAGATCCTCGCCTCCAACATCGGCGGGACGGCGACGCTCATCGGCGATCCGCCCAACATCATCATCGCCAGCCGAGCCAACCTGACCTTCAACGACTTCATCGTCAACCTCGCACCGGTCGTGGTGATCCTCCTGCTGGTGTTCCTGTTGGTCATCCGGGTGATGTTCCGCAAGGCGTTCACCGTCAGTCCTGATCACGTCGACGCCGTGATGGCCATGTCCCCACGCGCTGAGATCAAGGACAGGCTGCTCCTGGTCAAGAGCATGATCGTGCTGGCGCTGGTTCTGATGGGCTTCATCCTGCAGACGACCCTCAAGCTGGAGCCATCTGTCGTGGCGTTGCTCGGCGCTGGCGTCTTGCTGCTCGTCTCGCACGTCACGACGTATGAGGCTTTGGCTGAGGTCGAGTGGGAGACCCTCGCCTTCTTCGGTGGACTGTTCGTCATGGTTGGTGCGCTGGTCGATACCGGGGTCATCGAGCTGGTCGCCGAACAACTCGCAGATGCGAGCGGTGGCAAGTTGTTCCTGGCGACGGTCATCGTCCTGGTGGCGTCATTCGTCCTGTCCGGGCTGGTCGACAACATTCCGTACGTTGCGGCAATGGCACCCATCGTCGGCAACCTGGTGGCCGACTTCGGCGCAGACGGCAAGGTTCTCTGGTGGGCATTGGCATTGGGATCTGATCTCGGCGGCAACTCGACCGCCGTCGGCGCCAGCGCCAACGTCGTGGTGCTGGGCATCGCCGCCAGGCGGGGAGCACCGATCTCGTTCTGGGAGTTCACCAAGTACGGACTCATCATCACCGCTCTGTCCTTGGTGATCACGCTGCCCTACCTGTGGCTGCGCTACTTCGTACTTGCCTGACCGAACGTGCTCGCAACAGATAGCGTGAGGTCATGGCAGTCAGCGGCAGCACCGAGTTCGACGTCAACGCGACACCTGAGCAGGTCATGGACGCCGTCGCGGCAATTGAGGACCTGCCCCAGCGATCGGGCCCGCACCAGTCAGCCGAGATCGAGTCCACCTATGACGATGGCCGGCCCAAGCGCGTACGAGCGAAGGTCAGCGCCGCCGGGTTCAAGGATGAAGAGGTCACCGACTACACGTGGGACGGGTTGAACTCGGTGACCTGGACACTCGCCGAGAGCTCGGTCCAGTCAAAGCAGGTCGGCACGTACACCCTCGCCCCGACCGACGACGGCACACACATCAAGCTCGAGCTCGAGATCGGCGTCAAGGTCCCGATGCCGGGTTTCGTGCTGAAACGGGTGCTCAAGACCGCCCTCGATACAGGTAGCAAGGACTTCAAGAAGTACGTCGAAGGCCTCTAGAGCACCCAGCGTTCTGGGGCGATCGGGTGGAGCATGGCGTCGGTGCCGCCGTCGGCGTAGACCACCGAGCCGACCATCAGGCTGCTGGCGTCGGACAGCAGGAAGGCGACCAGTGCCGCGATCTCGTCGGGTCGGCCCATGCGTCCGATCGCCGACGGGTACGCCGCGACGAGGGGCCCGACCTCAGGGTCTGCGAGCAGCTGTTCGGTCATTGGGCTGTCGATCGAGCCGGGTGCCACGGCGTTGAGCCGTATGCCCTGCCCGATCCAGGCTTCGGTGACGCCTTCGCGTCGCGCCCACCAGGCCAGAGCCGCCTTGGTGCCGGGGTAGACGGTCAACGGATCGGCGCCGACCGCGTCAGCTCGCGCCGCCTCCTCGTCGTCGGTCAGGCAGAGGTCGGCAGTCGACGCCCGCCAGCCCGGCATCCCGGTGATCGAGTTCGAGGCGATCATCACGACGCTGGAGCCTGCGGCAGCCGCGAGCTGTGGCTTGATACCGCGTACCAGGTGGACCGCCCCGAAGTAGTTGACCGAGATGATCTGGGCTGGGTCGGCGCCAGCCACACCGACGATGCCGGCGCACGGTACGACGCCGTGGACGACATCGGCAAGCTGCTGCACGCCGGCGACTGCCGCAGCTCGACCCTCGGCGGACCCGAGGTTGGCGATGACATCGGCGTCGCGCTGGTCGACAGTGATGACACGGTCGCCCTGTACGCGCAGCATGGCCACAGCAGCTGCGCCGATCCCGCTTGCAGCGCCGCTTACGACGTATGTTTTCACGCGTCCTTGATCCTGATCAGCCCGGCAAGGGTGGCGACGTAGGCAGTGCCATCCGGGCCGAGGTAGATCGCGGCATAGTGGTTGTTCCACTGGATGCCCGTACCGGTGAGGCGGCTCCACTTGGTCTTGCCGGTGCGGATGTCGATCGCGGTGAAGTACCACGCGTCGACGGCATTGGCGAGCGACCCAGCGAGCTTGGGTTTCGTGTATGCGTATAGCAGGCCATTGCCCAGCGATGCCTTGGCCACCGAGCTCGGAGCGATCTCGTTGTTGGTCCAGGCGACGTGGCAGCCGTTGGCATCAACCATGACCCGCGCCAGTCCAGGTGTGGTCGTTTGGCCGAGGATCGTGGAGGTCGGACCGCCGTAGCCGTAGTTGTTCTCGATGATGAACGAGTTGCCGGCCGCCACCAGACTGTTGTCGGTCGTGCCGGCGTTGTCGGCGAGCACGGGCTGCGTGCAGTGCAGGCGGCCACTCACACCCTCGCGGCGATCGTAGACGAGGACGTTGGTTTTGGGGTCGGCGTTGTCGTTGATTGCGACCCAGCGATCGCCGAGCAGTGTCGGAGTGGTTCCGGATCCCTGTGAAAGGTTGCCGGTCTTGAGTCGGTTGCCGCGGTCGTACGTCTCGCGCCACGTCACCTCGGGAACGCCCGCTGCCGAGGCATCGAGGCGGTAGAGGGCGTGGGTTGATACGACGTACATGCCGCCGGTCTCGTCGGTGGCGACCGAGTTGGTGACCTCCTCGCCCTGGGGGAGCTGCATCACCTGAACGTCGCCGGTGCTCCGGTTGAGGGTTCCGACGGTGCCCAGTTGGGTGAAGAACCAGAGCCGACCTTGATAGTCGGGCATCGTCGCGATGAGGCAGTCGTCGGCGGCCACGTCGCCGGCAAGGGACCACTCGTTCTGCTTGACCAGCTTGCCATCAGGCTGAATCGCGATCTTGAGGACCGACTTCTGGGCCGTGGTGGGGTACGCGACGTCCTGCTTGTCGAGGAAGAAGTAGGTGCCACCGCAGATGTCGGTGAAAGGGTTGGTGGCCGTGGCCAAGTTACGGGCCGAGGTCCGCAGCTCTGAGATCGGCCTGAGCGTGACGGGATCGATCAGCATCATCTCAAAGCCCTCAAGCCCGCCACACAGTCCAACGATGCGGTGCTGAGAGTCGAAGGCGATCGTCGCGCACTCGCGGACGCCGTATGAAGCTGACCTCACCACGAGGTTCTTGCCCAGCGGCCCGCTGACCTTGTAGGCATCCGATGCGTACGAGTCGTTGTGCATCGTGTTGGTGTCATCGGCGGACAGCCAGGGGTTCTGCGGGATCGCCGGGTGAGCGATGGGCTGCTTGGTCGTCGGTGTCCCGATGAACTTCGGCACGAGAAGGTCGGTCGGCAGCGACGGGATCGGAAGACCCTTCACCGCCGGGATTGGCGGCAGGGTGACTTCTGGTTTGGGAGTGGCTGACATTGCGGGGGCGGCGAGGGCGGCCGCGAGCACGACGGCTCCGGCGAAGGGGAGTAGGCGACGCATGCGTACGACTGTAACCCGTTGGTTACATCGGTGTATAGACTTCTCGCATGTCCGTTGAAGCCAAGCCCCGAGGCCGCGAGCAGATTCGCTCGGCAGTACTCACCGCCACGAGCGCACTCGTGGCTGAGCGTGGACCAGACGGCTTCTCAGTACGTGACATCGCTGCCCGAGCCGGCGTCAACCACGCCCTGGTGCACCGCCACTTCGGCACCAAGGCTGATGTGCTCGAACAGATGCTTGCTGCAGACGCCGACGTCGTGGTAAACGCCGTTCTCGGGGCAGGTCTGCCGACCAGCGAAGCCGCTGAACCCGCGGTGGTCGCTGAGCTCCTCGAGCTGCTGGCAGCCTCGCCGTCGTACTGGCGCACCCTCGTGCACGCGGTCCTTGACAGCCCCGAGGCCGCACTGCCGGGCACTGCGTCGACGACCGAGTTGTTCTCCGGACTGTGGCGTGACAGCGATCCCGAAAGCGCCGTGACGACAGCTGTTGCCGGGTCATCTGTGCTTGGCTGGCTGATCTTCGGCGCGTTCATGAGCGAGGCCACGGGAGCAGACCCCGAGGATGTACGCCGCGCGGTCGCTGGGCAGGTGTCTGGCTTGCTCTCCACGCGGCCCTGAGGCAGGGTTGCCATCGGCTCTCCGGAGTGCAAAACTAGAACATGTTCTACTTTTCGTCGAAGCAACAAGTGAGCGGGTATGACCACCACGTTTGAGCTGACCGACCTCGACAAGCTTGAAGCCGAGGCGGTTCACATCTTCCGCGAGGTCGCGGCGACCATCGAGCGTCCCGCCCTGCTCTTTTCGGGCGGCAAGGACTCGGTCGTCATGCTGCACCTGGCGGCCAAGGCGTTCTGGCCCGCGCCGGTCCCCTTCCCGGTGATGCACATCGACACCGGACAGAACTTCGACGAGGTCATCGAGTTCCGCGACGCGACTGTCGAGCGCTTCGGCTTGCGGCTGATCATCGCCTCGGTGCAGGACGACATCGACTCCGGCCGCGCCACCGAGGTCGGTGGGCCGCTCGGCCCTCGCAACAAGCTGCAGACGATCTCGCTGCTGCGCGGTATCAAGGAGAACCAGTTCGGCGCTGTCTTCGGCGGCGCGCGACGCGATGAGGAGAAGGCCCGCGCCAAGGAACGAGTCTTCAGCTTCCGCGACGAGTTCGGCCAGTGGGACCCCAAGAACCAGCGCCCCGAACTGTGGAGCCTCTACAACGGCCGCCACCACAAGGGCGAAAACATGCGCGTCTTCCCGCTCTCCAACTGGACCGAGCTGGACATCTGGAAATACATTGCGCGCGAACAGATCGACCTCCCTGACCTCTACTACGCGCACGAGCGAACGGTCGTGGAGCGCGACGGCATGCTGCTCGCGGTCAACCGATTCATCGAACCGACCGAGGGTGAGGAACCATTCGACGCGATGGTGCGGTTTCGTACGGTCGGCGACGCCACCTGTACCGGTTGCGTCCAGTCGTTTGCTTCGACTCGCGAGGCCGTGGTCGACGAAGTTGCGGCCGTACGTGTGACCGAACGTGGCGCGACCCGGGCCGACGATCGCATCTCCGAAGCCGGCATGGAAGACCGCAAGAAAGAGGGCTACTTCTGATGTCGCAGCTCCTCCGTATCGCCACAGCCGGAAGCGTCGACGACGGCAAGTCGACCCTGATCGGACGGCTCCTCTTCGACGGCAAGTCGATCTTCGAAGACCAGCTGAGCGCGGTCACGACGGCCAGCGCTGCGCGCGGCCACGAGGGTCCCGACCTCGCGCTGTTGACCGACGGTCTGCGCGCCGAGCGCGAACAGGGCATCACGATCGACGTGGCGTATCGCTACTTCGCAACTCCCAAGCGCAAGTTCATCATCGCCGACACACCCGGCCACATTCAGTACACCCGCAACATGGTCACCGGTGCCTCCACCGCTGATGTTGCGCTGATCCTCATTGACGCGCGACACGGCGTGCTCGAGCAGTCGCGGCGGCATGCGTTCCTGGCATCCCTGTTGGGTATCCCGCACGTCGTGCTCTGCATCAACAAGATGGATCTGGTCGACTTCTCTGAAGACAGGTTCAACGAGATTCGTGAGGAGTTCGCTGCCTTCGCGACCAAGCTAGAGGTCGCCGACCTCACGTTCATCCCGATGTCAGCCCTGTCGGGAGACAACGTCGTCACGCACAGCGCCGCGATGCCGTGGCACGACGGGCCGGCGCTGCTGGGGCACCTCGAAGGCCTGCACGTTGCCTCCGACCGTAACCTCATCGACACGCGCATGCCGGTGCAGTACGTCATTCGCCCGCAGCAGGCTGACTTCCACGATTTCCGTGGCTATGCCGGCACGATTGCCGGTGGTGTGTTCCGGCCCGGCGACGAAGTCGTGGCGCTGCCGTCGGGCTTCTCGACGACGGTCACCAACGTGCTAGGTCCTGGCGGTACGAAGCTCGACGAGGCGTTCACCGGCCAGGCCGTCACGATCGAGCTCGCCGACAACATCGACATCAGCCGCGGCGACATGCTGTGCCGACCCAACAACCGACCGATCACCACCCAGGACGTCGACGCGATGATCTGCTGGATGGACGGCGACCTGGCTCTGGCGGACGGTGCGACCTACTCGATCCTGCACACGACCCGTCAGACGCGGACGACCGTCGAAAGCCTCGAGTACCGCCTCGACATCAACACGTTGCACCGTGACGAAAAGGCCACCAGCCTGAGTCTGAACGAGATCGGCCGCGTACGTCTGCGCACCCAGAAGCCGCTGCACTTCGACCCCTACCGTCGCAACCGCGACACGGGCGGCTTCATCCTGATAGACGAGGCGAGCAACCGTACGGTGGCGGCCGGCATGATCCTCGGCGAGACCCAGAACGAGCCCAACATCGTCTGGCACAGCGGCGCGGTCACCCGTGAGCACCGCAAGACTCAGGGCAAGACGCTGTGGTTCACCGGCCTCTCCGGCTCGGGCAAGTCGAGCGTTGCCGTCGAGGTCGAGCGTCGACTGGTCGCCGCGGGTCAGCCCGCGTACATCCTCGACGGAGACAACCTGCGCCACGGACTCAATGCCGGCCTGGGCTTCAGTCCTGAGGACCGGCAGGAGAACGTGCGCCGCGTCGCCGAGGTTGCCAAGCTCATGGCCGATGCCGGTGTCGTCGCGATCGTCTCGCTCGTCAGCCCCTATCGTGAACATCGCGACGCGGCACGTGCGAGCCATGACGCCGACGGTCTGCCGTTCGTCGAGATCTTCATGGACACCCCGCTCAAGGAGTGCGAGGAGCGCGACCCCAAGGGCCTGTACGCCAAGGCCCGCGCGGGAGAGATCCCCGAGTTCACCGGCATCAGCGCACCGTATGAAGTGCCGGTTCGACCAGAGCTGCTGCTGCGCCCGGGTGATGGCGATGTTGCCGAGCTGGCGACGCTCGTCATCGATCGGATCAAGGATCTGTGAATCGTACCGATTCCGAGCTCGCGGCCACTCTCGCTGAGCAAGCAGGCGCCTTGTTGCTCGACCTGCGGCGCACCTCCTCGCTGACGGGCAAGGAGCTTGGCAGGGCTGGCGACGCGCAGGCCAATCTGCTGTTGCTGGATCTGCTGGCCGCCGAGCGACCAGGCGATGCCGTGCTTTCAGAGGAATCGGCCGACTCGCCGGCGCGGTTGTCAGCTGACCGGGTCTGGATCATCGATCCGTTGGACGGCACGCGTGAGTACGGGATGGACGGGCGCACCGACTGGGCGGTCCATGTGGCCCTGTGGGAGCGCGGTTCGCAGATCACCGCTGCAGCGGTGGCCCAACCTGCGCTGGCGACGGTCTACGCGACGGGAGCCGCCAGCGCGACACGGGTCGAGCGAGAGATGCCGATCTTCCTGATGAGTGCCAGCCGTCCGCCGGCATGGGGTGCTGCAGTGGCGGACGCATTGGGAGCGGAGGTGCAACCGATGGGATCAGCCGGCGCCAAGGCAATGGCGGTGCTGCGCGGGGACGCCGACGCGTACCTGCACGACGGCGGTCAGTGGGAGTGGGACTCTGCTGCTCCGGTCGGTGTTGCACTGGCGGCAGGTCTGCATGCAACGCGCGTCGACGGAACGACGCTGACCTACAACGCTGCCCATCCGTACCTGCCGGATCTGCTCATCTGCCGCGCCGATCTGGCCGACGAGATCCTCGCGGCAATTGCCGCTGCGAGCTAGAGACCGCCGACAAACGGCAGCGTCAACGTGCACGTGATCGGTCGCGGATGCGCCGGGTCGAGGGCGTTGAGCACATAGAGTGACGCATTGCGGTCGGCGGCGATCTCGAAGTGCTCGGTGTAGTCGAGCGCGCATTTGTCCTGGAGGACGATGTTCGTCATGCCGGGCTCGATGCCGCTGGTGTAGGGCCGAACCAGCTCGTCGTACTTCGTCACGATGTTCACGTAGTGCACACCGGGCGCGGCCACTCCGCCCTCGCGGATCTCCTTCATGAACGTCGAGCTGGGGTCGAACTCTCCGCATGCCGCGCACACCGGGATGGTGGAGGGGTCGAGGCCGAGGGATGCGGCGACTGCCGGCGGGAAGATTTCCGTGCCGTGCCACAGCGAGGCCAGCGAGATGTAGTTGAGAACCTTCGATGCTCCGCCGAGGAACTTCACGTAGTACTGCGGCATCAGAGTGCCCTGCGAATGCCCGACGAGGTCAACCTTGCTGGCGCCGGTGGAAGCGAGCACGCGGTCGACGAATTGCTGCAGCTGCACCGCGCTGGTGCGCATGCTGGCGAATCCGCCTAGGGCGTTGACGGGGTAGGGCGCCGGCAGCGAACCATAGGTCAGCGCGAACACGCAGTAGCCGTTGTTCTTGAGCAACGGTCCGTACGTCTGCCAGTTGGTGCCCTGGTTGCCGAAGGTGCCGTGTACGAGCACGACTGGACGAGGATGCGCGGCGCTCGGCTTGCAGGTCCAGTCGTTGGTGCCGGGGGCGTTGGAGTCAGGCGTGCCGCCGAGGACTGCCGCGGGCAGGAAGTTGTACGGCACCGGAAGCGGCTTCGTGGCCGCGGTGGCGGGTGATCCTGCCAAGATGACGGCGACGAGGACAGATGCCAGGACGATCAAGCGGCGCATGAGGACTCCAGTGAGAGCGTGTTCTAGGAGTTCAACGATCGGGCGCACCGAAGGTCACCGCGAGATCAGGTACGAGCTGGTGCGCTTCAGGGCCACGACGGCTTCGGTGACGATCCGGTCGATCAGCTCTTCGCAGGTCGGCAGATCGTTGATCACGCCGACGACCTGGCCCGAGGCGAGTACTCCAGCCGTCGGATCACCCTCGACGAGTCCGGCTTTGAGCATCATCGGCGTGTTGGCGGCGAGGGCGAGTTGGCCGAGCGTACGGCCCTGATCCTTGCGCATCGACCGTCCGTCGACTGCGAGCTCCTTCCACGACATGCCCGCCATCTTCTTGAACTCGAGTGTGCGCTTCGCGGTGGGGATGATGCGCTTGAGCCCGGAACCCGCTTCGACCTGTTCGACGAGCTCGGTGCGGAGCATCCGGTGCGGCATGCCGTCGACCTTCTTGGTGACCACGGTGTCGTCGAGGGTTGCGGCGAGGTAACGCTGTTTCACGGCATCCGGAACGCGGCTGTCAGCGGTGAGCAGGAAGCGCGTTCCCATGCCGACGCCGGCTGCGCCGTACGAGAGCGCGGCCGCAAGTCCGCGGCCGTCGAAAAATCCACCCGCAGCGATGACGGGTATGTCGACCGCGTCGAGCACAGTTGGCAGGAGCAGTGTGGTCGGCACGAAGCCGGTATGTCCGCCGCCCTCGCCGCCCTGGATCATGACGGCGTCGGCGCCCCAGGAGGCAACCTTCACGGCATGCTTGGGGAGTCCGACGCTGGGGATCACAACGATGTCATGTTCCTTGAGCTTGGCGATCAGCTCGGGCTTTGGAGCGAGCGCGAACGAGGCGACCTTGACGCCGTGCTCGATCAGCAGATCGCAACGAGCGGGTGCATCAGCAGCGTCGGCGCGCAGGTTGACGCCGAACGGCTTGTCGGTGCGCTCCTTGACCTCGATGATCGCCTGCTCGAGCTCTTTGATCGTCATCGTTGCTGAGGCGAGGATGCCGAGCCCGCCGGCGTTGGCGGTGCCGCTGACCAGGCTCGGTCCGGCGACCCAGCCCATGCCGGTCTGGACGACGGGATGGCGTACGCCGGTCAGCTTGGTGAGCGGAGTCGTCAGGAGCTGGTCGATCACTGTTCATCAGCTTTCTGGGCAGGCGTCTCGGTGGTGACGGGTGGGACTTCGCGGTCGCGCAATGTGTTGGGGTCGAGCACGTTGCGAATGATCATCAGCTCGGTCTCGGTCGGCTCCCGGGTGATCGGTACCTCTGCCGGGATGGAGATCTCGAATCCAGTGGCCTCAACGACCTCTTCGACAGTCACGCCTGGGTGCACGCTGAGCAGTCGTACGGTGTCGTCGTCGCCCTTGACGTCAAAGACGGCGAGGTTGGAGACGATGCGGTGGATGTCGTTGTACTTTGACGCACCGGGACCAGCGGCCTTGGCACGCGCCGGGCCGACGCCCGAGACGATGTCGACGTTCTCGACGAAGACGCGGGGGCCGTGTTTAGGAACCCAGTAGGACGTCCGGTTGTTCACCGTGTTGCCCGGCGCACCGCGCGAGCCAAGCAGTTGACGCTTTGGCTGGGCGAAGTCACCGATCGCGGAGATGTTCTGGTTGCCGTGCTTGTCGACCTGGGTGGCGCCCATCATCACGTGGCGCTTGCCGTACGCGACGACGTCAAAGACCCGGCGGAACGGGATCCAGCCCTCGACCACGTCGGCCTTCGCGAACAGCGGCGGTGTGCCTCCGAGGAACAGCGACTCACCATCGGAGATGACCAAGTCGGGGTTTGAGGTGAGTTTGGCGAGACGGACGCCGAGCATGGGGAGCATCCCCATCGGGCTGGCGAAGATCTCGCCGTCGCCGGAGAACGCGTCGGCGATGGCGGCGGCGCAGACCTCCGCTCGAGAACTTGTACTCATTGACGACTCCGTCGTGGTGGCGGTCATTTGGCTGCCTCCTCGGCGGCGAATGCTGCGACTGCTGCTTGATAGGTGGCCTCATCTCCGACGAGGAAGCGCTGCTCGAATGCCGCCCAGTCCTCATTGGATCCACCGGCGGCTGCTGCATATGCCTTCTGGAACTTCTCGTCTCGCTCGTAGTCCGGGCTGCAGGTGGTGAAGTGCGCTCCGTTCGGGGTCTCCACAACGCCGTCGATCATCATCCGGTTGATCAGCAGTCGCTGCACTGCGGTGTCGACCGTGAGACCAGCGGTGTCGACGATCTGCTCGCAGCTGAGGAATGCCTTGTCGGCGGCTTGTACGAAGAGGTCGTCAAAGTACGGATCCGGACCCAGATAGGTCGCATTGCCATGTGCGTCGGCCCGATTGAGGTGCACCAACGCGACATCGAGATTCAGCGCGGGGACTGCGGTGAGTTCCTCGAAGTCGCCGTTCTCATCGGCATACGGACTGGCAACAGTCTTGATCCAGTCATTGTTGACCAGCACGTCTGAGCCGAGTCCGGCGCGCATGGGAAGGAACGGAAGTCGCTGCGCGGCGGCGTACAGGCCAGTCTGGAACATCCCCTCATCGAGCTCGGCGATCTCGGGGATCGCTTGCCCAGAATCAGGTGCAGCCTGGCGGGCACGCTGGAAGTTCGGCTCGAGCGGGATCGTGTCCAGCGAGACGAACGCGTAGACGAGCTTGCGGATCTTGCCGGCCCGTGCGAGCAGACCGACGTCGGCGCCGCCCCAGCTCACGATCGTCAGGTCCTTGAGGTCTGAGCGCAGGATCGCGCGGACGAGTGCCATCGGCTTGCGCCGCGGGCCCCAGCCGCCGATGCCGATCGTCATTCCGTCAGTAAGCTGGGCGACGACCTCATCGATCGTCATCTGCTTGTCGCGAGGCTTGCTCACTTATTGCCCTTTGCCTTGTCAGTGCCCGCACTCTGTCCTTTGGCCGTTCCGGCGAAGGCATCGCGGAGCTCGTCTGAAACACCCATCAGGTTCAGCTCGAACGTGAACCCCTGCTCAAACCGGTAGCTGTGGTTGACGTCGACGGGCTCGATGCCGTTCAGCGCCTCCTTGGCGGCGCGGATGACCCGGCCGTCCTTGGCCGCGATCTCGGCGGCGACAGCGAGCGCAGCCGCGTCGAGCTCGGCGCGGGGAACCAGTCGGTAGATCGGGCCGAACCGGTGCAGCTCGGAGGCCGGAATGGTCGCCGCGGTGAAGTAGAGGGCGCGCATCATCTGCTGAGGCACGAGTCGGGCCATGTGGGTGGCCGCCCCGAGCGCGCCTTGGTTGACCTCGGGGACGCCGAAGTACGCATCGTCGCTGGCGACCACGATGTCGGCGTTGCCGACCAGGCCGACGCCGCCGCCGACGCAAAAGCCGTTGACCGCAGCGATGACGGGCACGGCGCATTCGTACACAGCCTTGAAGGCGGCGAAGCAGCCCTTGTTTGCCCCGATCAGGGCGTCGAAACCGATGGTGTTCTGCATCTCCTTGATGTCCACGCCGGCGTTGAAGCCTTTGCCCTCGGCGCGCAGGATGACGACCTTGACGGCGGGATTTGCTGCGACGGCGTTCAGCGCTTCGGCCACGTCGAACCAACCCTGCACGGAGAGGGCGTTGACGGGCGGCTGGGCCATCGTGACGACGAGGATGCCGTCATCGCGAAGCTTGCTGGTGACTGCAGACATGGAGACCCTTTCGTACACAACCAAGCACTTGCTTGGTACTGTACCAGCATGGCACTCACGATTGATCTCACCGGCCGGGTCGTTCTGGTCACCGGCGGCTCTCGCGGAATCGGCCGGGGCATCACCGAGGCTTTCGTGTCCGCCGGCGCAACCGTCGTCACCTGTGCCCGCTCAGAAGCCGAACCGTTTTCCGGAACGACCCACGTGCAGTGCGATGTACGCGACCCCGAGTCAGTCCAAGCCATGGTCGACAGGATCGTGGCGAAGCACGGCCGTCTCGACGTCCTGATCAACAACGCCGGCGGCGCCCCCAGCGCATCCGCTGCCGAAGCCTCGCCGCGGTTCCACGACAAGATCATCGCGCTCAACCTGAACGCCCCGTTGCTGGTTGCCCAGATCGCCAACCGGGCGATGCAGGAGCAGGGCAGCGGTGGCTCGATCGTGAACATCTCCTCGATCGCAGCGAACCGCCCGGCTCCCACTATCGCCGCGTACGCCGCCGCCAAGGCAGGGATCGACTCGTTGACCCGGAGCCTGGCGATGGAATGGGCGCCCAAGGTACGGGTGAACGCGATCGACGTCGGCCTGTGCCGTACCGAGCAGACCGACGACCACTACGGGGGCGACGACCGGATCGCCAAGATCGAAGCCACCATCCCATTGGGGCGGATGGCTCGCACCGACGAGATCGGCAATGTCGCGGTGTTCCTTGCCAGCGATCTCGCGTCATACGTCAGCGGCGCCAACGTTGGCTGCGATGGCGGCGGCGAACCTCCAATTTTCCTCCACGTCTGAACACCCAAGGAGTACGAATGACCCTGCTTGAAGGCCGCATTGCGATCGTGACCGGCGCCGGACGAGGCATTGGCCGGGCGCATGCGCTCGAGCTGGCACGGCAAGGAGCAAAGGTCGTCGTCAACGACTTCGGCGTCTCGCTCGCCGGCGAGAAGGAAGAGTCTCCTGCGGAAGCAGTCGTGGCGGAGATCAAGGCGCTCGGCGGCGAAGCCGTGACCAATGGCGCGGACGTCGCCGACTTCGCCGATGCCGAAGCCATGGTGCGCCAGGCGGTTGACACGTTCGGCGGGCTCGACATCCTCGTCAACAACGCGGGATTTGTGCGCGACCGCATGCTCGTCAACACCTCTGAGGAGGAGTGGGACACCGTCATCCGGGTGCACCTCAAGGGTCACTTCGCTCCGCTGCGTCACGCCGGTGCCTACTGGCGCGCCGAAGCCAAGGAAGGGCGTCAGCGTGATGCTCGTGTCATCAACACCTCGTCAGGCGCAGGCCTTCAGGGCTCGATCGGCCAGGCCACGTACTCCGCGGCGAAGGCTGGCATCGCCGGTATGACCCTTGTCGCCGCTGCCGAGATGGGCCGCTACGGCGTCACCGTCAACGCGATCGCGCCTGTGGCGCAAACCCGTATGACGGAAGGCGCCTTCGACACCTCCGAAATGGCGCAGCCGGAGGACAACTCACCCGTTGTCGCCTGGCTCGCCTCAGTCGAGGCCGGCGATGTGACAGGTCGCGTCATCGAGATCGACGGTGGGCAGATCTGTGTCGAGCAGGGCTGGACACATGGTCCGAAGAATGACCTCGGTCGTCGGTGGGAGATCGCCGAAGTCGGCCCCGCCCTTCGCGAGCTCATCGCCGAAGGCAACTCGCCGGAGTCCGTCTACGGAGCCAGCTGAGCCCTAGTCTTCGCGTATGGGTCTGCTCACTCCACTCGCCATGCGGATCGGCGCGATCACCTGGCTGACGCGCTTCCTGCCGCAGATCATGTGGTTGGACAAGTTGCTGCAGCGGCTGACTCGAGGCCGTTTGACGCTGCTCGACATCGCGGGCTTGCCCAACGTGCTGCTCACCGCCATCGGTCGCAGGAGCGGAATCCCTCACCAGACTCCGTTGCTCTGCACACCGTATGGCCGCGACATCTTGATCGCTGGCTCCAACTTTGGCGGTCACACAGAACCGATGTGGGTCAAGAACATCGAGGCCAACCCCGAGGTGAGTGTGTGTTTCCAGAGAAACACATCAACGATGGTTGTTCGTCGTCTCAGTGGGGAGGAGCGTGAAGCCGCGTGGGCGCGCATGCTCGAGACCTGGCCGAACTTCGCGAAGTACGAACAACGCACCGACCGCCGCATCAAGGTGTTTCTCCTGACGGCCAAAAAGTGACACCAGTCGGATCAGCCGGCTGAGTGGCCCAGATCGACGGTCTGTATGCAGCCGTGGATGGAGGACGCGTCGTCCGATGCCAGGAAGGCAATGACGGCGGCGACGCTTTCGGCGCTCATGAAGCCCCGCTTCGCAGCCACTCGCATGATCAGGTCAATGTCGGCTCCATCAGGGATGGTGATGGTGTGCACTTGTGGGGTGTCCATCCCGCCTGGGCAGATGCAGTTCACCCGGAGCGGCGTCATCAGATACTCGACGGCGAGAGCTTTGGTCAGGCCAACGATGCCGTGCTTGGCGGCGGTGTAGGCGGCCGAGTAGGGCTCACCTACCACGCCGGCCAATGACGCGACGTTGACGATGTTTCCCTCGGTCTCAAGCAGGTGAGGGATCGCTGCTTGGCATAGATGGAACACTCCGCTGAGGTTCAGGGCGATATCTGTGTCCCACTGCTCCTCGGTGACCTCAGCCGTGATGCGGAAATCGTGGCGCCCGGCGTTGTTGACCAATACGTCGAGGCGTCCGTACGCGTCGACCGCGGCAGCGACTGCAGCCCGACAATCGGCGGGCCAGGAGACATCGAGCGGACCGAAACACACCTGCCCCGGAAGTTCGGCACATGACGATGCAACCTCGGCAAGCCTCTCCTGATCGCGCGACGCGGCATAGACGAGCCCGCCACCGGTAGCGAATCGGCGTACGGCCGCCGCACCCAACCCTGATGACGCTCCTGTCACCAGGATGCTCTTGCCGGAGAATGTCATACGCCGACGATTCCGCGGCCGGTGACCAGGGGAAGATCCAGCGCCGTGACGAGTCCGGGTTTGGCGGCCACGACGGCGGGGACGGCGTTCACGAGGCGTTGTGCGGTGATGATCATGCCGCTGGTGTTGTGGTCGCCGTTCTCGCCGTGATGCGTGAACTCGACGTTCATCATCGGCTCGCCGGTGATCTCGAGCCGGTAGCAACCGTCGCCCTCACTGGGCGAAGGCCACTCGGGTGCCTGGTCGGGATGCGTACGGGTCACGTGTTCGACGATGATGCGCGACTCGCCGTCGACCATGCCGATCACCTCGAAACGCACGGCCGCCATCGTGCCGGACTTGATGTCAACGCAGACCGTCGAGAGGTCGCCTTCAGCTGCGCGGCGGTCGACGTTCTCGACCAGTGGTTCGTCGAGTGTGACGCCGAGTCCGGCGGCCATCTGGCGTACGACCGGACCCCATGCCATTGAGAGGATGCCGGGCTGCCACAGCGGCGCGACCTCTTCGATGGGCTTGCCGAAGCCGAAGATGTCCCCCATCGACACGGCCTGGTCGTATGTCGAGTAGTCCGCGATCTCCATGATCCGTACCTGGTCGATGCGCTGGCTGAGGGACAGGAACTGAAGGGGGAGCAGATCATTGGCCCAGCCGGGATCGATGCCGTTGACATGCAGACTCGCGCCACCCTTGCGCCCGGCCTCCTCGATGCGCTCCCAGAACATGTCAGGAAGCGACGGATTGGGGAACAGCAAGATGACAGGCCCGCTGCTCACGACATTGATACCAGCCTCGAGGAAGGCGACGAGGTCCTCGTACGCTTCCAGCACCCGGTCATCGGTCATCGCGCAGTGCACGATGCAGTCGGGCTTGCTGGCGAGCACGGCATTGCGATCTGTTGAAGCGATGACGCCAATGTTTCGGCCCAGACCCGCAAGCTGCCCCACGTCCTTGCCGTCCTTGTCGGGGTTGTTGACCCACACGCCGACGAGCTCAAGATCGGGGTTGCGGTCGATCCCCGCGATCGCGTGGCGGCCCAGTGTGCCCGTGGACCAGACGACGACCCGCTGCGCACTCATCGGAGGGTGACCTTGACCGGGAGTGACGAGTAGCCGCGTACGTTCGCCGAATACATCCGCTTGGCCCGATCTAGATCGACATCGATCGTCGAAACCCGTTCGACGAGCTGATGCAAGGCGATGTTGGCCTCCATTCGGGCGAGGCTGGCGCCGAGGCAGAAGTGTCTGCCACCGCCGAAGGCGATGTGCTTTGCGAGCTCGCTCGGCTCACGGTGAATGTCGAACTCCTCGGCGTTGGTGAACACGGTACGGTCGTGGTTGGCGGATCCGACATTGAGCAGGAGCTGCGCACCCGCCGGGCAGGTCGTGCCGTCGATCGTCACCTCCTGCAAGGTCTGCCGAGCCAGCAGCTGGCTCGATGCCTCAAAGCGCAGGGTCTCTTCGATCCACGACCCGATCAGCCCGGCGTCAGCGAATGTCGCCGCACGTTGATCGGGGTGCGTGCTGATGTTGCACACCGCGTTGCCGAGGAGCTTGGTCGTGGTCTCGTTGCCGGCGACGACCATCAGGAACAAGAAGGCCGTCAGCTCACTGTCGGTCATCCGATCGTTCTCATCGTCAGCGAGCAGCAGTGCAGTGACCAGGTCATCGGCGGGAGACTTCTTGCGCTCAGCAAGCAGGTCTGCGAAGTAGCTGAACATCCCCATCGAGGCGACCATCCCGGCCTTAGGCACGTCACGAAGTCCGTCCTCCCGCACAACCAGGAGATCGGCAAGGCGGCGGACCTCGTCGCGGTCGGACGGCGGAACACCTAGCAGCTCAGAGATGACGTCCATCGGGAACTTGCCTGCAAAATCGGTGATCCAGTCGAACTCACCCATGGCGAGTGCGTTCTCGAGATGTTCAAGGCTGATTGCGGCAATGCGTGGTTCCATCTCGGCGACCCGCCTGGGGGTGAAACTGCGTGAGACCAGTTTGCGCAGCCGGGTCTGCTCAGGTGGGTCCATGCCGAGGAACGACATCACCACGTGTGCGTTCTCGTTCCAGGCGCTCTTGTCCAACGTGACGCCCATCCGGTTGGAAAACACATCGTCAGTGCGCCAGGCCTTGTGGATGTCGGCATGTCGCGACATCACCCAGAAGTCGTGCTCCTCATTGTGGAAGAGCGGCGCCTCCTCCCGCAGCCGCGCATACGTCGGGTAGGGATCGTCCTGGAGGGTGTGGTCGTAGTGATCGAAGGTGAGGGGGCACTTCGCGGCGTCGTGAGTCATGGTCAGACTCCGTCCTTGTCGGCCTTGGCGAGGGTGTCTTCGACAAGGCTGTTCAGCCGGGCTCCCACTGGCCAACCTGCGTAGTGACTGAGCATGATGACGACCTCACGCAGTGCGGCCGCATCCAGCTCGCCTGACTGGTATGCGGCGGGGATCTGGATGGAGAGCACATCGTGGGCACCCTGGCCGGCCAGCATGCCGATCAACAGCAGGCGCCGGTCGCGATTCGACAGGCCCGGGCGCTGCCAGATGTCACCGAAGAGGTGCTCAGCCGTGTAGCGGAAGAAGTCGCCTTCCATGTCGTTCATCTCAAAGCCGTAGATCTGCGCCATCTTTTCCAGACCGCGTCGTCGAGCCTCTGGGAGATCGTTGAATTTCTCGGTCATCACTGCTCCTTGGTTGGGAGGCCGAGGGCGGCCGCCAGGTGATCGCGTGCGAAGTGCGCCATCGGTACGTCGACGTCGAGTCGCTGAGCCAACTCGATCGCATGGGAGAGGTCTTTGGCACCGAGAGCCGCGACGTGCTCGAAGATCGAGAACCAGTCGTCGTCGGGAGTCATCTCGTCGGTGCTTGCCCGATACATGATCGCCCCGGGACCGCCGGTGATGGAATCGGTGTGACGAACGATCTGGCCCAATGTGTGCAGATCGATCCCTGCGGCCTCTGCGAGCCGCAGGGCTTCGCCAGCTGCCGTGAACGTCACGAAGTGCAGCAGGTTTCTGGCGAGCTTGGCTGCAGTGCCAGCACCTGCCGGCCCGCAATGCACCACCTCGGTGCCCAGCAGCCCGAACGGCTCGTGGATTGCAGCGTATGCCCCGTCCGTACCGCCGACCATGATCGCCAAGGTGCCGTCAGCGGCGCCCACTGCACCACCGCTGACCGGAGCATCCACGACAAGGACATCGTGCTGTCTGCCGAGCTCCTCCAACTCTGCGGGAAGATCGGGCGAGATGGTCGAATGCACTGCGATCACCGTTCCGGGCTCCGCGGGGCCGAGGATCGAACCGATCACATCGCGTACCTGACCATCGGTGTTCACCATGACCGAGATGACGCGGCACTCGGCTGCGAGCTCGGCCACCGACGAAGCAATCCGTGCACCCTCGGTGGCGAGCTCGGCGAGAGGATCCGGGTCGATGTCGAAGACGGTCAGGCCGCCCTCCCACCCCGTGAGGCGCCGCGCCATTGGTTTGCCGATGTTGCCCAGTCCGATGAACCCAACCGTTTTGACGACGGTCATGCGGGTTCGGCGATCGTCTTGGTCTCCAGATATTCCTCAAATCCCGCGATGCCCATCTCCCGCCCGATCCCTGACTGCTTGTAGCCACCGAATGGAGCATCGGGGCTGAACCACACGCCCCCGTTCACGGCCATGGTTCCTGTCCGGATCCGTGCCGCAACGGCCTTGGCCCGATCCAGGTCAGCTGAGTCGACAGAACCGGAGAGTCCGTATGCCGACTCGTTCGCAATGCGTACGGCGTCATCGTCGCCGTCGTGGGGGATGACGATCAGCACGGGGCCGAAGATCTCCTCCTGCGCCAGACGCGACGAGTTGTCGAGGCCCGCCACGACCGTTGGCGCGATCCAGTAGCCGGCCTGCTCGATGACGTGGCCACCAGTCGCAAAGGTGCCGCCTTCGGCGAGCGCGACCTTGAGGTACTCGGCAACCCGGTCACGTTGGGCCGCTGAGATCAAGGGACCGCAGATGGCATCTGCAACCGCGGGGTCCTTGGCGCCGATCGTCTCCATCGTCGCGGCGGCAACCTGCACTGCCTCGTCGTACCTGTCGCGCGGCACCAGCAGACGGGTCGTGATCGCGCAACCCTGGCCCGCGTGCATGCATGCCGCGAAAGCTGTGGCGCCGGCGACGGCGGAGATGTCGGCGTCGTCGAGTGCGATGGCGGCCGACTTGCCGCCCAGCTCCAAAGAAACCTTCTTCAGGGTCTCGGCGGCCGCAACCATGATCGCCTTGCCGGTCGCGGTCGAGCCCGTGAAGGAGACCATGTCGACGCGGGGGTCGGCTGTCAGCAGAGCTGCGACCTCGTTCGAACGGGGCGTCACGACGTTGAACACCCCTGGCGGCAATTCAGTGCGCTCGACGGCCAGGCGGCCGAGCTCAGCTGCCAGCCACGGGGTGTCAGGAGCAGGCTTCAGGACGACGGTGCACCCGGCGGCAAGAGCCGGAGCGATCTTCGCGAGGTTGATCTGCGTGGGCACGTTCCACGGCGTGATGGCCGCGACCACGCCGACGGCCTCGCGCCGTACGGTGCGTTTGCTGGGAATGCCCATCGGCGAGGCCGTACCGAGGTCGGTCTCGAACTCGTACGACTCGGCGAGATCAGCGACGAAGGTGAGTCCGTCGACCGGTCCGTCGAACCCCGCCGCGACGATCATGAAGCTGGGCATGCCGACCTCGGCAGTCGTCAGTGCCCGGAAGTCATCGGCCGTGTCCAGCAGCGCCTGCTGGAGCTGGCGGATACAGCGGACCCGCAGCTCGGTGTTCGTGGACCAGTCGGTCTCGTCGAACGCACGCCGCGCGGCGGCAATCGCTGAATCCATGTCTGCAGCTGTGCCGTCCGGCGCGACGCCGATCTCCGTACCGGTGGCCGGATTGATGATCGGGTATGTTGCTCCGTTGCTCGCCGGTACCAGCATGCCGTCGATGAGTTGCAGCGCAGGTGGGGTGGTCATGTAGCTGCCTCCGTCTACGTGACTGTGGCCTCCACTGCTGGACACCGGGATGGAGTGTGCCTAGCGGAGTCGCGTCTTGCGCATGAGCTTGAGCGACGTCTGGGTCTGCTTGGCGTAGGCGTCGTAGGTCTGCTTGCCCTGCGGCTCCATGACCTGCTTCTTGAGGACTGCGATGTTCTGCGCATCTGTGTACTTCAACAGCCCCTGGTCGCCGTGGCGAGCTCCGACTCCCGACTGCTTGAGACCGCCGGACGGGGTGCCCTTGGAGGCGAACGCAGTGGCGAGGATGTCGTTGATGTTGACGTTGCCGGAGTCGATCTTGCGAGCGACGTCCTTCGCGCGGTCGAGGTCCTTGCTCCAGACACTGGCGTTGAGGCCGTAGTCGGTTGCGTTGGCCAGGGCGATGCCCTCGTCCTCGCTCGTGAAACGATAGAGACCGACAACCGGTCCGAAGGTCTCGGTCGACCCCGCGAGCATGTCGGGAGTGACACCTTCAAGAATTGTCGGCTCGAAAAACGCGGGGCCGAGGTCTGGTCGCGCGTTGCCGCCGGTCAGCACTGTGGCTCCCTTTTCCTTGGCGTCCTCGACGTGCGACACCACGCGATCCTTGTGATCCACAGAAACCAGTGAACCCATGGCTGGCTCGAAGTTGTATGTCGCGCCGACGTTCATCGCCTTGGTCTCGGCGACGAACTTGTCGCGGAACTCGTCGTAGATTGCATCGTGTACGTAGAGCCGCTCGATGTGCATGCAGATCTGGCCAGAGTTGCCGAACCCGCCGAAGATCGCGGCATGAACGGCCTCATCGACGTTGGCGTCTTCGAGTACGAGCATCGGGTTCTTGCCGCCGAGCTCCAGACAGCAGTCGATGAGGTTCTTGCCGGCGAGCTCACCGATCACCCGGCCGGTGGCGGTTGATCCGGTGAACATGACGTAATCAGTATTGGCGAGCAGTGGGCCGCCCACGTCAGGCCCTTCGCCACAGATGACCTGGACCAGCCCGGCTGGCATACCGGCCTTCTCGAGAAGCTGTATGCCGAGCAACGGTGACAGGGCTGTCTTGTTGTCAGGCTTGAGGACGACACCATTGCCCGCGATCAGGGCCGGAATCGTGTCGGAGATTCCTGTTGCAAACGGAAAGTTCCATGGCGCGATGATCGCAACGACTCCCTTGGGGCGACGGACCTCGGTCGAGTGGGAGAGAAACGGCACCGGACCGGCATGCTTGCGGTCCTTGAGCAGCTTCGGCGCTCGCTTGATGTAGTGGCTCGTGCCCATGGGCACGTCGCACGTCTCCTCGAACGCCATCCGTCGGTTCTTGCCGCTCTCAGCCTGGATAACGTCGGTGATGAGCATCTGGTTCTCGATGATCAGTGCGTGGAACTTCTTGAGCACCTTGAGTCGCTTCTTGACCGACCACGAACCCCACGTCTTTTGGGCGGCGCGGGCGTCGGCAAAAGCCTGAACGATGTCGCTCTCCGAAGACTGCGGCAGCTCGACGAGCAAGTCGCCGGTGTAGACCTCGGTCAGCTTCCAGGTGTTGCCGGTGCTGCCGGGCACGCGCTTGACCAGTCCGTCGAGGAACTTCGGCGTCAGTGTTGCCGGCCGTGTTGTCATGACAGCACCAGGTCGGCGGCCTTGTCACCGATCATGATCGATGGTGCATTGGTGTTGCCGCCGATGATCGACGGCATGATCGACGCATCGGCGACCCGCAAACCCTCGATGCCCCTCACTTTGAGGTCTGGTCCGACCACGGCTCGGTCGTCTGTGCCCATGCGACAGGTGCCGACGCCGTGGTAGACGGTCGTGGCCCGGTTGAGCACCTCGGCCTTCATGTTCGCAGCGTCATAGTCCGGACCGGGGTGCAGCTCGGCGGTGACGTTGCCTCCGAAGGCCGCCGACTTCATGATCTCGCGAATTATCTCGACGCCCTCGGCCAGGACCTGCTGATCACCCTGCTCGGCGAGGTAGTTCATGTCGATCAGCGGAGCTGTGCTGGCGTCTGCTGATGCGAGACGCAACGAGCCGCGGCTGCGCGGATAGATCAGGGTCGACATCACGGTGAGCGCCCTGCGCTTGTCGACCTGGTGGCGGACCGGTGCATCCTGGTTCGGCGACGGGTAGGCCCACGGGAGCACGTGGATCTGCAGGTCGGGTACATCGGTGGCCTGGGACGTGCGTACGAATGCGACTGTCTCGAACACCGAGTTCTCAAGGAACGAGTGGCCGACCGTGAGCTCCTTGGCGAGACCGCGAGCGAAGTACGACGCCTTGCCCTTGTGCACCGCGTTGGGCATGAGCCACGTCGTCGGGAGGAACAGGTGATCGTGGAGGTTGTCACCGACCGGAAGATCAGCCTTGACCTCGATGCCGTGCTCCTTGAGGTGGGCGGCCGGGCCGACACCCGAAAGCATCAGCAGCTGGGCTGAACCGAAGACTCCGGCCGACAAGATGACTTCCTTGCCTGCCCGGATCGTCCGACGATCGCCCTTCTTGTCGAGGACTTCGACGCCCGTGGCGCGACCGTTCTCGATGTTGATCTTCTGGACGTGAACCTGAGACTGGACCTCGAGAGTCGGCCTGTCGGCGTTGGTGAGGTATCCGCGCGACGAGGAGTAGCGCTTGCCACCGAAGGCACTTTGCTGGAAACGGCTCACGCCTTCCTGCTCGGCGGCGTTGTAGTCCTTGAGGATCTTGACGCCCAAGGTGTCAGAGGCTGCCTGTTCGAACTGCAGCGACGCCTCGGTCGGCTGGCTGTGGCGCGTGACCTTGATCGGACCGCTGTCACCGCGGTAGTCGTCGGCCCCGTCCTCGAAGTCCTCGACGCGCTTGTAGACCTCGTTGACGGAGTCGGCGTCCCAGCCGGCATTGCCCTCAGCGGCCCAAGAGTCGCAGTTGGCGCGGTTGCCACGTACCCAGAGCAGGCCGTTGACCGAGCTTGAACCGCCCACGACCTTGCCGCGGGTCTGCGGGATGACGCGATTGTTCATGTGCTTTTGAGGAGTCGTGTAGTAGCCCCAGTCGACTGTCGCCTTGATCTTCGGGTCGGCGTGCATCGGTCCGATCATGCCCGGCTTCGTGACGAGGATGGACGTGTCCTTCTTGCCCGCTTCGAGCAGGATCACGGATGCTCCCGACGCTGCCAGCCGTGAAGCGACGGCGGATCCGGCGCTGCCGGCGCCGACGACGACGTAGTCGGCCTCGTTGCGTCCAGTGCCGCTACGTACAGTGTTCTTGGCCATGTGCGTCCCTCTGTCAGATTCGTTCGATGATGGTGCCCGATGCCTGCGCCCCTCCGGCACACATCGAGATCAGGGCGGTGCTGGCGTCACGGCGTTCGAGCTCATGCAGCGCGGTGGTCAGCAACCGGGTGCCGGTCGAGCCGACGGGATGTCCGAGGGCGATGGCGCCACCGTTCACGTTGATCCTGTCCTCAGGCACCGAGTGCACCTTGGCCCACGACATCACGACACCGGCAAAGGCCTCGTTGACCTCACAGATGTCGATGTCTGCGATCGACATACCGCTGTCCTTGAGGACCTTTTCGGTCGCCTGGACCGGTCCGTCGAGGTGGTAGTAGGGGTCGGCGCCCACGAGGCACGAGGTGACGATGCGGGCTCTTGGCTTGAGGCCGAGAGACGCTGCGAGGTCTGAATCCATCAGCAGCAGCGCGGATGCGCCATCGGAGATCTGCGACGAGGTGCCAGCCGTGTGCGTACCGTCCGGCAGTACGGACTTGAGTCCTGCGAGCTTTTCCAGCGAGGTCTCACGGATGCCCTGGTCGGAGTCGACCACCTGGGTGTCACCGGTGGGCTGTCCCTCTTCGTCGAGCACCGGAGCCTTGATGGCGAAGATCTCGCGGCCGAAGTGCCCGGCGTCGCGGGCAGCGCGGGCCTTCTCCTGCGACCAGAGGCCGAAGGCGTCGACATCGGCGCGGGTGAAGCCACGGTCGCGCACGATACGGTCGGCACCCTCGAACTGGTTGGGTAGGTCGATCGACCAGTCAGACGGTCGAGGATCGCCGGTGCCGGGTGGCACGTTCGCACCGAGGGGCACGCGGGACATCGATTCGACGCCGCAGGCGATGCCAGCCTGGATCATGCCGGCGCTGATCATCGCGTGGATCAGGTGTGTGGCCTGCTGAGCCGATGAGCACTGCGCGTCGATCTGGGTCGAGGCGGTCGCGTTGGGGAGTCCTGAGTGCATCCAGGCTCGGCGCACCATGTTGTTGGACTGCTCGCCTGCCGCGGTGACATTTCCACCGATGACCTGGTCGATCACATTGGCGTCGACGCCCGCGCGGGAGATCACCTCAGCCTGTGTCATGCCAAGTAGGACGGCGGGGTGGAGTCCGGCAAGTACGCCATTCTTCTTGCCTTGTGGCGTGCGGACGGCATCAACGATCACGGGGGTGCCCATGGTGTAAAACTAGAACACGTTCTCGTTAGATACAAGCCTTCCGAAACTTCTGGGGCCATGTCAGGATAAAGTAGAACGTGTTACAGAAAACCAAGGAGCTCACGTGACCACAACTTCCGACGCGCAGGCCATTCCGGCAGGCTTCGACCCGACCGACCCAGATCTGTGTCAGTCAGGTATCCCGCTCGAACAGTTCGCAGAGCTTCGGCGGACCGCGCCGGTCTGGTGGGTGGAACAGGCACCGGAAGCCCGTGCCGGCTTCGAAGGAACTGGCTTCTGGGCGGTGAGCAAGCACGTCGACGTGGCAGCGGTGTCGAAGAACAGCAAGGACTTCTCCAGCCAGGAGAACGGGGCAATCATCCGTTTCGCGCCGGACATGACCCGTGAACAGGTTGAGCTGCAGAGCGTCATGCTCATCAATCAGGATCCGCCGGATCACACCAAGATCCGCGCGATCATCAGTCGCGGCTTCACCCCCCGTTCGATCAACGCCCAGCACGACATCCTCGTCAAGCGAGCCAATGCCATCGTCGACGAAGCCATCGCCAAGGGCTCGGGCGATTTTGTCGATGAGGTGGCGGCCGAGCTGCCGCTGCAAGCCATCGCAGACCTGATGGGAGTCCCGCAGGAGGACCGTCGCAAGCTGTTCGACTGGTCAAACACGATGATGTCCTACGACGACCCGGACTTCGAGGGAAATCCGGACGAAGCAGCAGCTGAGATCCTCGTCTACGCGATGGGGCTCGCTGAGGAACGGCGCAAGAATCCCCAGGACGACATCATCACCAAACTCATCAACGCTGATGTCGATGGTCACGGTGAGCTCGCCGAGGACGAGTTCGGCTACTTCGTGATCATGCTTGCGGTGGCCGGCAACGAAACCACACGCAACGCCATCACCCACGGGATGAACGCGTTCTTTGACCACCCCGACCAGTGGGAGCTGTGGAAGAAGGAGCGCCCGTCAACGATGGTCGACGAGGTGATCAGGTGGGCGACGCCAGTCACGGTCTTCCAGCGCACGGCGATCAACGACGTGATGGTCGGCGATGTCGAGGTCAAGGCCGGTGAGCGCGTGGGCATCTATTACGCGAGTGGCAACTATGACGAGGACGTGTTCACCGATCCGAACACGTTCGACATCACCCGCGATCCCAACCCGCACCTGTCCTTCGGCGGGCATGGTGCGCACTACTGCATCGGCGCAAACCTGGCCCGGCTCGAGGTGGAGATCATGTTCAACGTGATCGCCGACCGTCTGCCTGACATCACCAGGATGGGCGAGGCGAGTCGTCTGCGCCACGGCTGGATCAACGGCATCAAGTCACTACCCG
This sequence comes from uncultured Aeromicrobium sp., assembly GCA_964638755.1. Lineage (GTDB taxonomy): Bacteria > Actinomycetota > Actinomycetes > Propionibacteriales > Nocardioidaceae > Aeromicrobium. Next base: position 39,705 of record CAZWZC010000005.1, read on the forward strand.
TCAAGTACGTCTGACGCGGGGAACCATGCTCGACTCCTGACCTTCAACCGTCAAACCTCGTTGGCCTCAACGAGTTCGTCGACATCGCCGGGGTTGCCTGACGTTTCTGCCGGAGGTCGAGTGCTCGTTGCACATCGTCTTGGGTTGAAATCACGGAGACGCGGATGACGCGCATGGTATTTTTCTACCATGCGAATCACCATTGATGGCGCTGGCCGATTGGTGGTGCCCAAGGCAATCCGGGACGCCATGGGGCTGCGCGAGGGAAGGGCGATCGAGATGGTCTTCACGGACGGCAGGATCGAGATCGAGCTGGCACCAGCTGACGTAGACATCGAGGAACGCGGCGGTCTACCCGCGATTGTTGCGGCCGACGACCTGCCGGGCCTCACCGATGAGGAAGTGCGCAGCGCCATCGAGGCGACACGCCGGTGACAGCAGGCGCGACCTGCGACACCAGCGTGCTCGTACCTGCCCTCGTGTCGTGGCACCACGATCACGAACAAGCTCGTATGTCGGTGGTCGATCAAGTGACGGCCTTGCCCGCTCACGTGCTCATCGAGACCTACAGCGTTCTCACCCGGCTACCCGCGCCACATCGAATCGCACCAGTAGATGCGGCGGCCGCCATCGCCGTCACGATTGGAATCGTGTCATTGCCCGCCGACAGTCACCTTGACCTCATCACGGAGATGTCACGTCACGGCATCAGAGGAGGTGCGGTGTACGACGCTCTGATCGCGGCGACCGCCCGGCATCACGACCTGCTGTTGCTCACGCGCGACCGCCGAGCGCGTGCGGTGTACGAGGCTGTTGGAGTGCAGTACGCCCTGTCGTGAAGCTACGCCAGTCTCAGCTCAGTGCGAGGGCTTGTCGGCGCCGACGACCCACATGGCGAAGAACTGCGAACCACCGCCGTACGCGTGACCCAGCGCCTTCCTGGCGCCCTCGACCTGGTGCTCGCCAGCTTCGCCCATGACCTGGAGTGCTGCCTCACCGAAACGGAGCATGCCGCTCGCACCGATCGGGTTGGACGACAGCACGCCGCCACTCATGTTGACGGGGATCTTGCCCTCGATACGGGTCTCACCAGCTTCGGTGAGCTTCCAGCCCTCGCCCGGTTCAGCGAAGCCGAGGTTTTCCAGCCACATGGGCTCGAACCAGGAGAACGGCACGTAGATCTCGGCGCAGTCGATCTCGTCGATGGGTGACGTGATGCCGGCCTGCTTCCAGAGCGCGGCCGAGGCCTCGCGCCCGGCCTGCGGATTGACCTGATCGCGCTCGGCCGCAGTGGTGGGCTCGCTGCGCATCTGGGTGCCGTGGATCCATGCCGGGTTCTTGATGTCCGACTTGTTGACGGCATCCTCCGAGGCGATGACGAGCGCGATCGCGCCGTCGGACGACGGACAGGTCTCGTCATAGCGGATCGGGTCCCAGAGCATCTGCGACGCCAGCACCGTCTCGACGGTCGTGTCCGGGTTTTGCAGGTGCGCGTAAGGGTTCTTGAGTGCGTTCTGCCGATCCTTGGCCGCCACGATCGCACCGATGTGGAGCGGAGCGCCGGAGCGACGGATGTAGGAGCGAACGTGCGGCGCGAAGTAGCCGCCCGCACCGGCATGGACCGGCATGATGAACGGCACTGGCACTGACAGTGCCCACATGGCGTTGGACTCCGATTGCTTCTCAAAGGCCACCGTCAGCACGCGCTGGTGGATACCTGCTTCGACGAGCGAGGCCGCGACGATCGCGGTGGAGCCGCCGACCGAGCCAGCGGTGTGAACCCGGAGCAGTGGCTTGCCCGGCGCTCCGAGCGCCTCGGCGAGGTAGAGCTCCGGCATCATGACGCCCTCGAACAGGTCGGGCGCCTTGCCGATGACAATTGCGTCGATGTCGTTGAACGTCACCTGGGCGTCAGTCATGGCGCGGTCGATGGCCTCACGCAGAAGTCCAGCCATGGACACGTCGCTGCGCTTTGCGCGGTGATGGGTCTGGCCGACGCCGATGACGGCAGCAAGCTTGTGGCTCATGCTCGTCCCTCCATCGTCAGTACGAGGTTCTGTTGAAGGGCCGGGCCTGACGTCGCGTGAGCGAGAGCGCGCTTGGAGTCGCCGGACCAGACGCGTCGGGCTGCTTCGCCGATCCGGTTGAGTCCGGCGGTGAACATCGGGTTGGCGGTGAGCGCTCCACCCGACGGGTTGATGCGTACGTCGTCGCCGAGTCCAAGCGCGTTCTTGAGGATCAGCTCCTGGTGCGAGAACGGTGCATGCAACTCCGCGGTGTCGACCCCCTCGACCCCAGCAGCTGCGCCGGCGGACTTGGTGCTCTCGGAGACCTTGAGGTCACGGCTGTTGAGCGCGCCAGGCTCGATGCGGTGCTCGAATCCGGTGATCCAGGCTTTGGGGCCCTTGAGCTTGTCGAAGCCGGGTGCATCGGTGGCAGTGATCACCATGGCCGCAGCACCGTCGGAGACCGGAGCGCAGTCCCAGCGTCGCAGCGGGTCGGCATACAGCGGCTGTGCGAGTACATCGTCGCCCGTCGTGGCGCCTTTGCGGATCGCGCTGTCATTGCTGGCGGCATCGCTCATCGAGCGCGCAACGACTTCTGACATCTGCGCTTGATCGAAGGTGCCGCTCTCGAGCCCGGTGCGTGCCTGGATGGCAGCAATCGACACGGCGTCGGCCCACAGCGGTGTGACCGTGTACGGGTCCATCTGCAGTGACAGGACCCGGCGGAGCTCACCAGCGCTGGACTTGCCGAAGCCGTAGACAAGCGCGGAGTCGACGAGGCCGGTCTGAATCTTGACCCAGGCTTCGTACAGCGCCCACGCGGCGTCCATCTCGACGTGCGACTCCATGACCGGCGGCAGAGCGCCGATCGCGTCAACGGCCGACACGAACGAAAACGCGCGGCCCGCAAGGTAGTCGCTGGACCCCGAGCACCAGAACCCAATGTCGGACTTGGTCCAGCCTGTCTGCTCGAACAGCTCGGCAAAGATCGGTACGAGCAGCTCCACACAGGTGGGAGAGCCGTCGAACTCCTTCATCTGCCGCTGGGAGAACCCAACGATCGCTACGTCTCTCGTACTGTTGCTCACAGGTGCACCTTGTAGGTCTCGTAGTCGGCGTCGGGTTCACCCGTCGGCTCGAAGTGGCTGATGTTCGCGATCGTGGTGCCCCATTCGTCGCGGGGCTTCCAGACCGCCTTGACTCGCATTCCCATGCGGACGTCTGCGGCGTCGATGCCAAGGATGAGGTGCAGGAAGGCGATGTCGGCGCCGTCGAGCAGCACATAGGCCGAGACGTAGGGGATCGGGATCTGCTGCCCGGTGAACGGGACGTTGACGATGCAGAACGTGGTGATGGTGCCGTGGTCAGCAACCTCGACTTCATCAGTGGTCGGTACGCCGTCGACGGGGCAGGCGCCGCGCGGTGGCACGTAGACCTTCTCGCAGACCGGGCAGCGCTGGCCGATGAGCTTGCCGTCGGCGAGGCCGCGGAAGAACTTCGACTCCTCGGGCGAGGCTGCGTAGTCGTAGGAGAGCTTGACCGGGGCGATGATGCCCTCGACCGCCTCGCCCTCGGGGCCGGGCGTCGTGGCAGGTCGGCTACCTTCGGGCTCGAACCAGCGTATGTCGGTGATGGCGCCGACGGGCTCGTCGGCCCACACGGCACGGACGCGCATACCGGTCTCGATCTGGTCGGGCGACTCGACTGCGACTGCATGGAGCAGCGGCCTGTCAGCGCCGTCGAGCTTGATCTGCGCGAACGCGAACGGCTTGTCGAGGGGCTGGCCAGGTACCGGCTCGCGGACCCAGGCCCAGCTCTGGATGACGCCGACATCGGCGACTGGTCGGAGCTCGGTGATCGGGTCGAAAGTCCTGCCGTCGTACTCCGGCGGCGGGACCGCAACGGTCCCATCGGACAGCACGCCGCCAAGGATCTGGCGGCGTTTGAGGCCCGTCATGAATGCGCTGAGGGTGGGGCCGAGGGAACGGGTGTAGTCGAACTCGACCTTCAGGGGTGCATGAAGCGTTCCAAGTTCAGTCACGCCGATACCTCCGTTGAAGAAAAGACACGGTACGGAGTCATCGGCGTGATCCGTGTTTGATGGTTCTCTCGCTGGCGCTCGTCCACGCGTGAAAGTGAAACACGTTCTAGTTTTGCCCGCAAGGGGTCAGGCGACGTTTAGGCCGACGTGAAGCTCGCCATGGTGCGCTCGGGCTCCCAGAAGGCCTTCATCGAGGTGACGCGACCGTCGTCGTTGACCACGTAGACCATGATCAGGTCCGTAGTGGTGTGCGAACCGTCGGTGAAGGACGTCTTAATGCTCCCGATGTTCGCGCAGGTGTTGCTGCCGGGGTTGGCGAACGAGTCGGTGATCAGGAACTCAAACGTTTCGATCGGTGCGATGGCCAGATCCCAGAATGCCGAGATGCCGGCGTGCCCGCGGTGCCCCTTGCCCTGCTCGTCGAACATCGACGGGCCGACCGGGTCCTCAAGCACGGCATCCTCGGCGTACACCGTCAGCCACTCGGCGAGATCGCCCTTGGCGACTGCTGAGTAGGAGCGCTGTGATGCCTCACGCGCCGGGTGCGGGTCGTTGGGTGCGTTCCAGATGATGGCGTCTGACGTGATCATGGAGTCTCCTTCTTGCTGTACTGGGTCGGTCTGATTCCGCGATAGATGCCGCGCTTGACGATCAGGGGTTGGAGCAGTGCGTCGTTGGACCATCGCGGGAATCGAAATCCCTTGCCGTTGGGGGCATAGACGGTCAGGCCGTTCGGCTGTGTTCCGACCACTGAGCCCCAGCGTCGTCGGCGCGGCTTGTAGGCCTTCAGGGCACGACCCCTCAGGTGAGCGCGTATGTTGCGGCCGAGGATCTTGTCGGCGCGGTTGCGGGCAGACGTACGCAATGGATCGGTTGCGGCGATGTCGCCGACTGCGAAGATCTCGGGATGCTCGGGAAGCTGCAGGTCGGAGTTGACCCGGACGAATCCTTCTTCGTCGAGCAACTCTCGCGGGAGCCAGTCGGAGTTGGGGCGGACCCGTCCGACGGCCCACAGCACCGCATCCGCGGAGGTCGGGGGCTGGCCGGTGCTCCACTCGACCGGAGAGTGGGTGATCTCGTCCAGGTCGAAGCCTGACGGTATGACCGCGCGGTGGCCGGGGTTGATGCCGACCCCGCGCTCGGCCAGCAGTCTTCGCACGGACTGCCAGGTTCCGCGATGGTGGTGCGGTAGCGCTCGCTCTCCGGGAAAATACAGCTCGATCTGCTTGTCGGGCCACGCCAATGCCAGGTTGGCAGCGCTACTGACCGCCGCTGCGCCACCGCCGACGATCGCAATCCGGTCGGCTCGCGACAGTGTCTGGTGCGTCGTTTGCAACGCGTTGTCGACGTATTCGGGGGACACAACGTCGGGACGACGCCAGAAGCCGTTTGTCACACCCGTCGAGATCACGAGCACGTCGTAGGCCTCGACGCTGCTGACGCCGTCTGCGTCCTTGACGGTGACAGTTCGAAGCGCGAGATCGACATCAGTCACCGTGCCGTGCACGGTACGTGCGCTGTCGAGCTTCCTGAAGCTCTCGAACGGGTGCCGATACTGCTTCTGCCATTCGTCAGGGCGGGCGAGACGCATGCCCAGCTCCTGGCTGCTTACCATGCCCGGCTTGGTCGAGATGCCGACGACCTCGACATCTCGGGCCACGTTGATCGCCGTCAGCAGGCCGCTGTCACCCAGCCCAGCGACGACGACTCGGGGCTTGGTCAACGCTTGGCCTTTGGTGGACGCGGCAGGAAGACCGAGACGCGGTCGATCACGTCTTGGTAGTCGGGGCGCCGTTCCAAGCTGCGCTTCTCCATCATCGGGATGCTCACGAACATGAACATCGCCAGCATGACGATCACACCGGCGAAGATCCACCGTGCATCGTCTGGCGATGCGGCGAGGCCGAACAGGGCGAGGGACAGCCAGAAGCTGACTTCACCGAAGTAGTTGGGATGGCGCGACCAACCCCACAAGCCGGTGTCCATGACCTGGCCTGGTGTCCGGTTCTGGACGAAGCGGTGGAGTTGGAGGTCAGCAATGAACTCGATTGCCACGGCACCGAGTCCGACGATGGTGGCGACGACGTCGAGCCAGCTCAGACCGTGGTCAGTGTTCGTCACCACGACGTACGTGGGCGTCATGGCGAAGAAGACGATGAGCGTAGGGAACAGGTGTATCCCACCGAAATCGATTGCCGATTCGAGCTTGCCTGCCTGCTCCTTGAGCATTGGGTAGCGCCAGTCCTCGTGGTGCATACCCGGCCAGTTGTAGACCCAGTTGCCGGTCAGTCTGATGGCCCATGCTGCGATCACGAGGAGGACGAGCAAATGGCGTGCACCTTCGGCCTCGGTCTCAAGCCACCAGTAGATGAAGATCGCCGGTGGCGCGACACTCCAGTAGGCATCGTAGAAGCTTGAGTTCTTGTACGCCCGGCTGAACAAGAAGATCACCACGGTGGCGATGACGTCGGCGATCAGTGTGTCGAGCCAGAGCCTGTCGGTGGTCGGTCCCCAGGCGAGCCAGGCGGCTGCGGCAGCGAGCGCCATGACGTACGCGAGCGTGACTCGGACCAGTGCTGCGTTCTTGGTCATGGATTCTCCTTGTTGAGGTGCTGAACTGCTCGTGACGCGAAGACGAGGGCCTGGCCCAGCGGTGCGCCCGGTCCTGGATAAACCGGACCGAAGATCGATGCGGCGCTGTTGCTGGTGGCATACAACCCCGGGATGGGGTCACCGTCGGTTCGGACGACCCGTCCGTGCTCGTCGATCACCATCCCGCCCTTGGTGCCCAGGTCGGAGAGCACGAACCGCGCAGCGAAGTAGGGCGGGGTCTCGAGCGGGATGAGCGTCGCGCCGCCGGTGAAGAAGTTGTCGTACTCATCGGCGCCACGGCCGAAGTCTTCGTCGACGCCGCTCTGGGCGAACCTGTTGAACCGCTCGACAGTGGCGACCAGATCGGTCAGACCGAGCTCGGTGGCGAGCTCCTCGATGGAGTCGGCCTGGATCCACGTACCCGCTTTGAGGTGCTCGGCCGGGTCGCCCTCTGGCATGGCGATCGCCGGCAGGCTTCCTCCCTCACGGGAGTCGAACACGAAGTGGGACGGAATGCGGTTGGGTACCGCCGCCATCTTGCTGCCGAACTGGTCGTACGGGAGGCTCTCGTTGGCGAAGCGGTGACCGTCGGCGTCGACCATCACGCCACCGCGGAAGCCGAGGGTGAACGAGCCTCCACCGTCGGGCTGCTCGAGCCCGGGACACAGCCAGCCCTGGTCCATGTGCTCGATCTCCGCACCGAGAGCCCGACCAGCCTCGATGAGCTCGCCGGTGTTCGTGCCGGCCGGAGCCATGGTCCACTCGGAAGCACCGGGTACGCCGTGCTCGGTGCGCAATGCGTCGTTGCCCTCGAAACCGCCGGCCGCCACGATGACGCCGCGCTCGCCGCGGATCATCTCGCCGCCCGCGGTCGAAACCCCGACGACCCGACCGTCCTCGACGACGTAGTCCGTCACGTGCTGGTCGGTCAGCACGGTGCCGCCATCACGTACGAAGGCCATCAGGGTGCGGGCTATCAGCGCCTGACCGCCACTGAGGGTGTTGCGACCGCCCTCTCCGGCGCGGTCACGCTCGACCGGGGGTCGTACGAGAGCAGCGACCTCTGGGGGTAGCTCGTCGCGGCGAATGTTCGTGGGCTGGATCGAGCGGCCCATCGGCACGCGGCCCGGGGCGTCGAAGTACTCGGGGAAGGGCGACCACTCGAACGCGAAAGCGTCATCGGCCTCAAGCTCGGCGACGAGCTTGGGTGACTCGGCGAGGAACACCTCGACGTTCGTCGACAACGGCGTGGGCAGGAGTGTCTCGAGGTACGAGCGCGCGCCCTCCGTCGAGTCGCTGAGCCCGGCGCGCCGCTGCACGTCGGTGCCGGGCAGCCAGCAGGATCCGCCGGAGTAGGCCGAGGTGCCGCCAACCAGATCAGTGCGCTCCAACACGACGGTCCTGAGACCTGCGTGCTGCGCGAGATAGGCGCCGACCAGGGCCCCTCCGCCCGATCCGACCACGACCACATCGAATGCCATGACGGCCATGCTAGGGCAAAAACTGGAACACGTTCTATCTGTGTTCTAGTCTCTTGCCATGGTTCAGACAGTCGACGGCGACACATACCGAGGCCCACACTCTGGGCAAATGCTCCTGCACTCCCTCAAGCGGCACCGCTTCGCCAACGTGCTCCAGCTCGGTGATCGCAGCATTACCGGCCAGGAGATGTCGGATCAGATGAGCCGCTACGTACGTGCACTTGAGGACCTCGGTGCCGGCACCGGAACGGCTGTCGGGCTGCTTGCCGCCAACCGTCCCGAGGTGCTGTTCCTAATCGGTGCCGGGCAGACGCAGGGCTACCGGCGCACGGCGCTGCATCCGCTGGGATCGCTGGACGACCATGCGTATGTGCTGGGGGACGCCGGCGCGACGGCGCTGATCGTTGACAACATCCCGGCGTTCCTGGAACGCGCCGAGGGGCTGCGCGAAAAGGTACCGGGCCTGACGACGATCATCACGATCGACGACCTCGCCGCCAAGGCCGCGACGTACGATGTCCAGCCTCTCGTCGCCAAGGACCTCGCACCCGATCACATCGTTGGCGTGACCTATACGGGCGGAACGACTGGCAAGCCAAAGGGAGTCATAGGTACGGCGTCAAGCATCGCCGCGATGACCCAGATCCAGCTCGCCGAGTGGGAGTGGCCCGAGGCGCCGACGTTCCTGATGTGCACGCCCCTCTCACACGCGGGTGCTGCGTTCTTCGCCCCGACGGTTGCCAAGGGTGGGCGACTCGTCGTGCTGCCCGGTTTCGATCCGGCGAACGTGCTCAAGACGATCGAGGAGGAGAAGATCACCGCGACGATGCTGGTGCCGAGCATGCTCTATGCGCTGATGGACCACCCCGACTCCCACACCCGAGATCTGTCGAGCCTGGAGACGATCTACTACGGGGCATCGGCGATCAACCCCACCCGACTGGCCGAGGCGATCGAGCGATTCGGCCCGATCTTTGCGCAGTACTTCGGCCAGTCCGAGGCGCCGATGGTGATCTCCTACCTCGCGAAGGGCGATCACGCGCCCGAGCGGCTCGCCAGCTGCGGCCGTCCCAGTGCCTTCTTGCGCACGGCGCTATTGGGCGAGGACGGGAAGCCCGTCGCCCAGGGTGAGCCGGGCGAGATCTGCGTCGCGGGCCCGGTCCTGGCAGCGGGCTACTGGAACAAGCCCGAGGAGACCGCCGAGGCGTTCCACGACGGCTGGCTGCACACCGGCGACATCGCCCGTGAGGATGAGGACGGGTTCTGGTACATCGTCGACCGGGTCAAGGACATGATCGTCACGGGCGGCTTCAATGTGTTCCCGCGCGAGGTCGAGGACGTGATCGCTGAGCATCCTGCGGTTGCGCAGGTGGGCGTGATCGGTACGCCGCACGAGAAGTTCGGCGAGGCGGTCACCGCGGTGGTCGTACTCCGAGCTGGCGCAGACAGCAGCGATTCGGCAGCGGCGACGCTGACCAAGGAGATCCAGGCTTTGGTCAAGGATCGCAAGGGCGCCGTTCAGTCGCCCAAGGACGTCATAGTCGTTGACGCACTACCGCTGACCGCGCTGGGCAAGCCCGACAAGAAGGCGCTGCGCGCAAAGTTCTGGACAGGAGACCGAAGCGTCGGTTGAGGCGTCGCGCGTACGGGAAGGCTGGCGAACTCTCGCTCGCTAGTGAGGCCGCCCGGGGCCCGAACGTGAGGCCGAAGGCCGAAGCGAACTGAGTTTGCGAGGCTTGAGCGGGCCGGTGCTACTTACCGGTGAAGCTGGGTTTGCGCTTCTCGGCGAAGGAGCGGGGGCCTTCCTTGGCGTCGTCGGAGGCGAACACTGCAGCGCCAACCGTGGCGTCGTCCTTCCAGCACTCGTCCTCGTGCTTGCCCTCCGAATCGCGGATCGTCTTGAGGATGGCCTGGACGGCAAGTGGGCCGTTGGCGGCGATCAGGTCGGCGAGCTCGTGCGCCTTGGCCAAGGCCTCACCGTCGGGGACGACGTGACCGATCAGCCCGATCTCCTTGGCTTCAGGTGCCTTGATGTGGCGCCCGGTCAGGAGCAGGTCAGCGGCAACGGTGTAGGGGACCTGGCGCGGCAGGCGTACGGCCGAACCACCAAGCGGGTAGAGGCCCCACTTGGCTTCGGATACTCCGAAGCGGGCGGAAACACCTGCGACGCGGATGTCGGTGCCCTGCAGGATCTCGGTGCCACCGGCGATCGCAGCGCCCTCGACCGCGGCGATCAAAGGCTTGGTCAGCCGAAAGCCTTTGAGCAGTGGCTTGATGTGTGTGGGATCGAACTCGCCCGACTTGAACCGGTCGGACGGAGCGTTGGAGGACATCGACTTGAGGTCGGCGCCCGCGCAGAACGTGCCGCCTGCACCCGTCAGGATCACGACCTTGATGTCGGGGTCTGCGTTGACCCGGTCCCAGGCTTCACCCATGATCGCCATCATCTCGCCAGACAGCGCGTTGCGCGCCTCGGGACGGTTCATCGTGACGACGAGTGTGTTGCCCTGAAGCTCGACCAGGCAGTGGGGGGCATTTGCGATATCAGACGTTTCGGGCATGGGAGGCAGCGTAGTCAAAAACGAGAACGTGTTCTAGTCTTGGGCGCATGCCACTGAACATTGCTGACCTTTTCGAGCACGCGGTCGACGTCGTCCCGGACCGAGCAGTCATCCAGGTCGGTCCCCGTAAAGCGACGTACGCCGAAATCGAGTCACAGGCCAACCAGCTCGCACACTTCCTGTCGTCGCGAGGCATAGTCAAGGGCGATCACGTCGGCATCTACGCCAAGAACAGCATCGAGCACGTCGTCGCCCTGATCGCGATCTTCAAGATCCGCGCCGTCGCGATCAACGTCAACTACCGGTACGTCGAGGGTGAGCTCAACTACCTCTTCGAGAACTCCGACATGGTCGGGCTCGTGTACGAACGCACCTACACAGATCTTGTCGCCAGGACGGCACCGAAGCACCCCAAGCTCATGACCGTCGTGGCGATGACCGACCCAACCGATCCCGGCAACACCGCAGACATCTCGTCATTCGGTGGTATCACGTGGAACGAGGCGCTGGAGGGCCAGAGCGCCGAGCGCGACTTCGAGGAGCGCAGCCCAGATGACGTCTACATCGTCTACACCGGTGGAACGACCGGATTTCCGAAGGGCGTGATGTGGCGCCATGAGGACTTCTGGCGCGTGCTCGGTGGAGGTATCGACTTCATGACCGGTGAACGTCAGGAGGAGTACTCACAGTCCAAGACCGCCGCCGCGGGCGATCCGATGGTGACCTTCCCGCTCAGCCCGCTGATGCATGGCGGCGCGCAGGCAGCAATGTTGATGCACCTGTTCGCCGGTCACCTCACCATCCTCGAGCCGGCGTTCGACGCCGACGAGACCTGGAGGATCATCGATCGCGAGAAGGTCCAGCTGATCTTCATGACCGGTGATGCCATGGCGCGCCCACTGATCGAGGCATACAAGGCCGGCAATTATGACGGCAGCTCTCTCGTCGCGGTGGCCAGCAGCGCCGCGATCTTCAGCCGCCCCGTGAAGGAGGAGTGGATGAAGGCTTTTCCGAACGCCTTCTTCACTGACTCAGTCGGATCGTCGGAGACCGGCTTCTCCGGCACCGGCTTGCAGGACAGCGAAAACATCCAGGGTCAGGGCCCAGTCGTCGCTCTCGGTGTCGAGACCGTCATTCTGGATGACGATAACGCGGTGATCGATGGCGCAAACGTCGGCGCGATCGGCCGACTTGCCCGCTCCGGCAGTGTCCCGATCGGCTACTACCGCGACCCCGAGAAGTCCGCGGCGACGTTCATCGAGGTGGACGGCGTGCGTTTCTCGATCCCGGGCGATTTCGCCCGCATCGAGGCTGACAACAAGATCACACTTCTCGGCCGCGGCTCCAACTGTGTCAACACCGGCGGGGAGAAGGTCTACCCCGAGGAGGTCGAGATGGCGCTCAAGAGCCACCCTGACGTCTACGACGCATTAGTGGTTGGTGTCGCCGACGAGAAGTGGGGTCAGCACGTGTCGGCCGTGATCCAGGCGCGCTCGGACCTACCCCCGACGCTCGACTCGTTGCGGGAGCACCTGCGACCGCTGCTGTCGGGCTACAAGCTGCCGCGATCTGTCGCCTACGTCGACGAGATCCCACGCAGCGCCACAGGCAAGGCCAACTACCCGGCAGCCAAGGAGCTCGCTGAAGGGACTCTCAAGGAGGCCGCTGCAGATGCAAACTGAGCTGTGCGAACGTTTCGGCATCCAGTACCCGATCTTCGCGTTCACCCCGTCTGAGCACGTCGCCGCGGCAGTCTCCAAGGCTGGCGGACTGGGCGTGCTGGGGGCGGTCCGATTCAACGACCCCGCAGAGCTCGACGCCACCCTCGACTGGCTCGATGACAACACCGACGGCAAGCCGTACGGCGTCGATGTTGTCATGCCGATGCAGATGCCGACCGAGGGCAAAGCCGTCGATCTGCAGGCGATGATCCCCCCGGACCACATCACCTTCGTCGAACGAACTCTGCAGCAGCTCGGCGTACCCCCGCTGCCCGAGGGCGAGGGCCGCGATGGCGTACTCGGCTGGTTGCACTCGGTGGCCCGCTCGCACGTGGACATCGCACTCGCACACCGTCCCGTGCTGATCGCGAACGCGCTGGGTTCGCCGCCCAAGGACGTCATCGACCAGGCTCACGCTGCCGGCGTGCAGGTCGCCGCCCTTGCTGGAGCGGCCAAGCACGCGCTCTCACACGTCGCCAACGGCGTCGACATCATCATCGCCCAGGGCTACGAGGCCGGCGGCCACACTGGCGAGATTGCCAGCATGGTGCTGACCCCCGAGATCGTCGACGCCGTTGGGCCCGATGTCGCTGTCCTCGGGGCCGGCGGCATCGGCCGCGGGCGCCAGGTTGCTGCGTCACTCGCACTGGGAGCGCAGGGTGTCTGGACGGGGTCGGTGTGGCTCACGACCGAGGAATACCAGAACCTCAACACCAATGCCGGGATGACCGAGGCATTTCTTCGCGCCTCGAGCGCTGACACGGTTCGTACTCGCGTGTACACCGGCAAGCCTGCTCGGCTGCTCAAGACCAAGTGGACCGAGGCGTGGGACGCCGAGGATGCACCAGCGCCTCTCCCGATGCCGCTGCAGAACCTGCTCGTGTCCGATGCGCACAGCCGGATGAACTCCGCCGGCAATCCGGACGTCATCTCGATGCCGGTGGGTCAGATCGTGGGATCGATGAACAAGGTTCGGCCGGTCGCAGAGGTGATGGCCGACCTGATCGGCGAGTACGAAGAAACCATCGAGCGACTCTCCTCTCTATAAGGGCAGCTCTGTCCAACACCGATAGGCACACGTACGGTCGGACACCTCATTCACGCATGCGGTGGGCCGCTGTCTTGCTCCTTGTCGCGGCGGTGCTCGTGGCGCTCGCGCTGCACCGAGTGGTCGGTCAGATCGGCGTGCTGACCTGGGCTGTCCTCGTCGGCATGCTCGTGGGCAATATCGGCCAGGTGCGGACGATCGCGATGCCTGTCTCTCCCATGACGACCCGACTCCTGCGCATCGGCGTCGCGCTCCTCGGCCTCTCGCTGTCGGTCTCGGCGATCGCGTCGCTGGGCCCCAGCGTCATCGTGATGATCGTTGCTGTGCTTGTCAGCACGATGCTCGTCACGACGTGGCTTGGTCGTTCCATCGGGGTCGGGCCGGGTCGAGGCGTTGTCATTGCCACGGGCGTCTCGGTGTGTGGTGCCTCTGCGATCGCCGCAGTCCAGGGCACGGCTCGTGCTGACGAGGACGATGTGGCGGCCGCGATCGCAGTCGTGACCCTTTACGGCAGCGTCGCGATGATCGTGCTGCCACTCCTACAATCTCCGCTCGGTCTCTCGGACGTGTCGGCCGGCATCTGGGCGGGCTCCAGCATCCACGAGGTCGGCCAGGTCGTCGCCGCCGGTGGTGCAGTCGGGACCGCCGCTGTCGCCGTGGCCACGGTGGTCAAGTTGACCCGCGTCGTCCTCCTTGCTCCGCTGGTTGCAGCGTTGCAGTGGCTCGGCCGCAACGAAGTCATCGAGCCACATACCAAGCGACCGCCTATCGTTCCGCTCTTCGTCGGAGGCTTCGTGGCGCTCGTTCTCGTGCGCAGCACGGGAGTGCTGAGCCCGACCTGGCTTGATCGAATCTCCACGGTGCAGACCGTCTGCCTCGCCTGCGGTATGTACGGCCTTGGACTCGGTGTGCACGCCCGCACCCTCGTGCGCAACGGTGGGACGACCCTCGTCCTGGGCGCCGCTGCGTCACTGTTCATCTCGGCAGTCGCGCTGATTGGCGTCCTTGTTGTCCGCTGAGCTCGCGTGATCAGGGCAGGTATTTGGTTCCGCGCGCCTCGCGCGTCCACGTGACATCGGTGATGCCGGCCGCAGTGAGCTCGCGATGCAGCACCTTGTGGGTCGCCGTACGAGGCAGATCGTTCACGACTCTTACGTAGCGGGGCCGGGCTTTGGAAGACAGGTCTGCCTGCTCGTCGAGGAATCGCTCGAGATCCTCTGGGCCGAGATCACTGCGCAGGATCAGCGCTGCTGCGACTTGATCACCGGCACGCTCGTCAGGCACTGCGTAGACCGCTGCTTGGTCGATCGCCGGGTGGCGTAGCAGTATCTGCTCGATCGGCGCGGTGGCGAGATTCTCACCGTCGACGCGGAGCCATGCTGCCGTACGGCCGGCGAAATAGATCCAGCCGTCGGCGTCACGGTAGGCGAGGTCGCCGGACCAATACATGCCGCCGCGCATGCGCTCAGCGGTGGATTCCTCGTCGTTGTAGTAGCCGGCGAACTGCCCGGCACCTGAGGTGTTGACCAGCTCGCCGACACACTCGTCGAGATTGGTCACCCGACCGTCGGCATCGAGCACCGCACGTGGACATTCCTTGCCGGACTCAGGGTCGTGGACGGCGACGCCTTCGGCGGGCCAGCCGAGCGCACCCGGCGGTGTCCCCTCGATCTTGCTCACTATCACGGCATTCTCGGTCGAACCGAACCCGTCGACGACATGACAACCGAATCGCTCGCCGAAGGCACGGATGTCGCGGTCACCCGCCTCGTTGCCGAAAACCAGCCGTAAAGGGTTGTCTGCATCATCGGGCAACGACGGTGTGGCGAGCACGTATGTCAGTGGCTTGCCGACGTACGACGCGTACGTCGCGCCGAATTGGCGGACATCGGCGAGGAACTCCGACGCCGAGAACTTCTCTCGGAGCGCGACGGTGGCACCGTTGTAGAGGGCGGGCGCCCACCCGGCCATCACGGCATTGGAGTGGAACAGCGGCATGGCGAGGTAGTGCACGTCGGCTTCGTTGAGTCCGAGCTTGTCGGAGAGGTAAAACCCTGGATAGGTGACCTTCGAGTGGGTGATCCGCACCGCTTTGGGTCGCCCGCTCGTCCCCGAGGTGAAGATCAGCATGAACAGCGACTCGTCGGTCGGAGTCGCCTCCGGCGCTGGGCGAGGAGCGACGTTCCACTCGTCGGTGTCGATCACCTCGATGCCCGTGAGGTCGAGCCCTTCAAGCAGGTGTCGCTGGGTCGCGTCGGTCAACAGGACCTGCACGTCTGCACGACGCAGGTCGGCCAGCAGAGCATCTCCTCGGCGGGTGCTGTTGACACCGACCGCGACGTGATGGCCCAACCCGGCAGCCGAAAGGCCGAGGATCATCTCGGGTGTGTTGTCCATCAGCAGACCGACATGCGGTGGTCGATCCGGATCGAGCAGGTCGGCGATCGCCGCAGCGCGTGACGAGGCGTCTGCCACGAGCTCTCGCCAGGTCCACGAGCGGTCGTGCGTCAGCAGGGCCGGGGTGTCCTTCTCAGCTCGCTCGAGGAGCAGGTCCCGGATCGTCACGCCGGTTCGGCGGCGAGCAGCTTGCCGAGTCGGAGAGCTTGTTCGGTCGCGCCTCCGTACTCGAAGTCGTAGCGCGTCGCGGCGGTGAAGTAGCGGTGAGCCTCGCCGTCCAGGTCGATGCCGACGCCACCGTGGATGTGGACCGTGGTGTGCGCGAGGTGGTGGCCGGCGTCGGACGCCCAGAGCTTGGCGGTCGCAATGGCCTCAGTAGATGGAAGGCTCTCGGCGAGACGCCAGGCCGCCTGCCAGACGGTGAGCGCCAGGAAGCGGGTGTCGATGTACCCGTCAGCGAGGCGCTGTGAGACGGCCTGGAAGGTGCCGATCGGTCGGTCGAACTGCTCGCGCACCTTGGCGTACTCGGCCGTGAGCTTCAGTGCGCCCTCGGTGACGCCGAGCTGCACGGCGCAGCTGGCGACCGTCAGCAGGTCGACAAGGCGCTGGGCGGCGTCGCCACTGCCGATCAGGCGATCAGCGGGTACGCGTACTCCGGCGAGCTCGACAAGACCGACCGCGTCGCCGTCGCTGAGCTTCTGCTCGCGGATCTGCAGGCCCGACGCGTCAGAATCGACGAGGAAGACGCCGGTGCCGTCTGGCGTGGCCGCGGTGATCAGAAACGCGTCGGCGTCGATGGCTGCAGGGACGAGATATTTGGTGCCGGTCAGCATGAACGTAGAGCCGTCGAGCGCAGCGGTCGTCGTTGGGAGGGTCGGGACGTGCTCGTGCTCCTCGGTGATCGCCGCGCTGATCACACTCAAGGTGTATGCAGCCTGCTGCTGATCGTCAGTGCCACGTTCGGCAAGGAAGAGGCGTGCAACGGAGTCGGTGGCGAGCGGTACGGGCGCGACCGTGCGACCGACCTCGACCAGCACGCGGCACAGCTCGAGGAAGCCGAGACCGGCACCGTCGTGCGACTCCGGTGTCGTCAACGAGAGCAGTCCCGCATCGCCGAGCGCCTTCCAGAGCACGGGGTCGAACCGGTTGCCAGCTGCCTCGACCTCGATCAGCCGCTCGGTCGTGGTGTGATCTTTCAGGATCGTCGCGGCAAGAGCTGCTGCGTCTTCGGCCTCGGGGGGCAGGTTGAAGTCCATGTCTGTCCTTGTGTGTGAATTCAGCGCTTTGCAGCAGGCATACCGAGCCCGACGTAGCCGATGATGTCTCGCTGGATCTCGTTGGTTCCGCCGCCGAATGTCATGACGAGCGAGGAGCGGAAGTAGCGCTCAAGACGCCCGGCGATCACGGCACCGGGGGAGTCCGCTGCGATCAGGGATGCTGGGCCGACGATCTCCTTGAGTGCGCGGTAAACCTCGACGGCGAGCTCTGAGCCGTAGACCTTGATGGCCGATGCGTCGGCAGGTGAGAGGGTGTCGATCTCGGCGGCGAGCTTCCAGCCCATGAGGGTC